>JAQVFM010000048.1 GCA_028697255.1 Oscillospiraceae bacterium | reverse complement strand
TGTGCTCTTCCGATCTAAATAAAAGCAATCCTGTAAATTTTATTTTGTAACGAGAGACACCTGCGCAAATCAGGGATTACCTGTTTGATATTTGACAAAGAGCCTAAAAAATCCCAAAGCTCGCATTACGCAAGCTTTGGGATTTTAAACTGATGTAAAGAGGTAACGAAAAAGATGCCGAGAGATAAAGCAAAGTCAAGGGATTTATCTAATAGTGGACTATTCAAATTGCTCACCTCACAAGCATGATAATATAATTTGGTTTATAATTCAATGTTTTGCGCAGCAAAACAACCGATTCTCTTCTCTTTTCTCTTTTATCTCTTATCTGGAAACGACATTTTTAGTGAAGAGAGAATAATGAAAAGAGAAAAGTTAATAGTACAAAAAGAAACGACAACTTTCTGACGAAAATTGTCGTTTCTTTATGGCGGAGAAGGAGGGATTCGAACCCTCGCGCCGGTTACCCGACCTACGCCCTTAGCAGGGGCGCCTCGTCACCAACTTGAGTACTTCTCCGTGTTGTGATTTATACAGATATCCTGAGCGTGCAGAATGCACGCGTCAGGTGTGGCGGAGAGGAAGGGATTCGAACCCTTGGCTCTGACGAGTCACTGGTTTTCAAGACCAGCTCCTTAAACCACTCGGACACCTCTCCTTAGCTTAAATAACGCAAACAATAATAGCATTTTAATGCGTTGTTGTCAACTACTTTAAATCAATATTTATACGTGTATCGCCATGGGTCAACTGTGCATCTCCGATAAGGATTGCAAGCAGGCTGCGATATAAAAGGACGGGGTTATTTAAAAAATTTTCTCGTACAAGCTGTGCTTGCATCCGGTCGGCGACACGCAAAGTAAAAGTTAAAATAGGTTGGTTGTTGTCGTTTATGGTACAGGTGACATCGCAGCCTTTTTCAAGCTTTTCGATTTTGACGCTGTTCTCCCGCTCTCGGCGTATGCGAGTGGAAAGCTGCAACGCTGCCTTAACCGATCGTTCACGAAGCGTGTAGGGTATCATGCCGGCGAGTGTGTCCGCAATCTGGCATCCGGTTTCGGTTAAGACTAAGGTGCCATCCTCATTTTCAATTATATTATCATGGCGAATAAGCTCGTCTATTGCATTGCCGGTTTCAAAATGATTTGCCATGCCATTACCTGCAATGATTTCCAGCACGGCCTGACGTGGCATCGGTTCACCCGCGCCATTCAGCATATAACAGACAAGAATTTTAATTTCATGGCTGTTGTAAAGGCCGCCCGGTTCGACACCTCGGGTGAAAGCATCGTGTTTCATTTGCCTTTTCCTCCATGTTGCCCAGATAACATATTCATATGCGTATATTATAACATAAGTAAGGCTAAAAATGAAGTATTTGAACGAATAATGCCAACATGTAAACTTTATAAACAATATCTTCATTTTTTATATTTAATATGGTATAATAATTAAAAATTAGCTGAAAAATATATAAAACCGTAAGCAATTGTCGACTTTTGGAAAGGCATGATGTATATATTATGGGCGGTACTGATGATAACCGGCAAAACAATGGTTTGCAGGAAGATATTATAGCCGGGCGCAATGCAGTTCTTGAGGCGCTGCGTTCCGGTCGTCCGATTGACAAAGTGATGGTTGCAAAAGGCGAGCGGTCGGGAAGCATATTGTCACTGTTGGCGCAGTGCAGGCAAAGGAATATTACAGTCAAGGATATTGACGGGCGCCGTCTTTCGTCTCTTGCCGGTCCAAATCATCAGGGCATTGCAGCAGTTGCCGCGTGCAAAGAATATGCATCGCTTGATGACATTTTTGAGGTTGCAAAGTCAAGGGAAGAACCTCCGTTTATTGTGGTTTGTGACCGCCTTGAGGATCCGCACAACCTTGGCGCCGTAATACGAACTGCTGAGGCAGCGGGAGTGCATGGCGTCATTATTCCCAAAAGACACTCGGCCGGCCTCACTTCTGCCGTATACAAAGCCTCTGCGGGGGCTGTTGAATATATGACCGTAGCACGGGTTGCAAATATTAGCGATACATTGCGTGAGTTAAAAAAACGCGGTGTTTGGGTTTATGGTTTGGATATGAAAGGCAGTGCATGGTGCAAAACCGACTTGCGCTCGGCCGTTGCCGTGGTGGTTGGTTCTGAGGGTAAAGGTCTTAAGCGGCTTGTAAGCGAACAATGCGATTACATTCTGTCATTGCCTATGCTCGGTCATGTTGAATCGCTTAATGCTTCGGTCGCCTGCGGCATTGTGCTTTTTGAAGCTGTACGTCAACGTCAGGGACTGGCCGACTAAATTTTCGGAGTACGATTGAAAGGCGTGACTTTTGGTGTCGGATAATTCGGTAGATCGTTTAGATTTTAAAATCGATGATATTATTGAAGAAGCGCGTCAAAAAAAGCTTGAACGCCTTAAAAAAGGGCGATTGTCATTGACTGATGATATTGACAGCGGCCGCAGCCTGGCGGGCAACTTGGATACGCTGTTGTCACAAAAAAAGAAGCCCTTAAAAAGCGAGATTTTTAATGAGTACAATGAAAATTTGCTGCAAAATTCAAGTCAAAGCTCCGGAGTGGTATGCAAAGCTGATGTAACAGGGTCGTCCGATAACAATACTACTTATGCAAAAAAAGCAAAGGTCGTTCCTCCTAAGACGGCCACAAGCACCGTACATAATCAGCCCGGGGATAATATACCACAAAAAACTGTGGACGATGCCACCCGACAATTCAATATCGAAAAAAGGCGTGATCAGGTTGACGATGAACAGGTTAAGGTTTATCAACCCAAATCACAAGATGACTTAACATCCGAACCTGTACAGCAAGATGATTTTGACCAGATAATGCTGGACAGCCTTTTAGGAGATTTGCCAAAGGATTCGGATTTCGAGCAGGCAGAAAACTGGGAGGAAAAGCTTAAAAGGGAACGCAAGAAAAAAGCCGAGAGTTTTAAACTTCAACCGCCTGTTGCATTGCGGCTGTCAGGTGAAGAGGAAGAAAACGACCCCTCAGAAGAGCCTGACAATTTTGTAGATGAAGAAATTGAAGATTACTGCAGCTATGATGATACTGAAGCCGTACGAAGTGAGCTTAATTATCGCCGCCGGACAGGTTTGCTGCAGCTTGTACTTTCGGGCATGTTCGCCATAACTCTTGTCGGGTTTGCAGTGGTATACTATTTGCAGTGGACAAGCATAAATCCGGTATTGTATGTCGGGCTGAATGTTTTTTTACTGTCTGTTGCCGTATTAGTCAATCACCGGTCTGTGGGCGATGGTCTTGGTGCGCTAATAAGGCTGGATGCAAATGTTGAAAGCATGACTTCACTGCTCGTTATCCTATCTATAATACATACACTATTACAGTTTTTAAACCCCGAGGTGGTTACGGGAAGTAAAGCTGATATATTTGCGCCCGTCGCAGCAACTACATTGTTTTTTAGTGCACTCGGACGACAAATGCTGATTTCAAGGGTTTATAAAAATTTTAAGTTTGTATCATATAAAGACGATAAATATGCAGCTCATATTATTGAAGACAGAAAAATGGCCAACGAAATCGGACGCGCAGCAGTTGCACTTGGAGATCCGGTTGTGTGCTATGTTGAAAAGACGGATTTTCTGACAAGATTTCTTGAAAATTCATATGAAGCCAACATTGGCAAAAAGACCATGAGGGTATATACAGCTTTTGTTCTCGGTATGTCACTGTTGATTGGCGTTTTGTACGCTGTGTTCAGCGGTTCTGTTATGAATTCGCTTACTGTTTTTGTTTCGGCAATATGTGTCGCAACTCCTGCCGGCGCACTTACGGCGATAAATTATCCGCTTTTGCGTACCGCCAAGCGAGGCTTGCGTCATGGCGCGATGATAGTCGGTTGGCAGGCGGCCGAGCAATTCGGCGATGTGCATGCGCTTGTTGCCGATGCACTTGATGTTTTTCCAAGTGAAAGTGTGCTGCTGCATGGCATAAAAACATTCTCAGGTGCCCGCATTGACGACGCAATTCTTGATGCGGCCGCCGTTTCAATAGCTGCCGGGGGGCCTTTGTCCAGCGTGTTCCGGCGTGTGATTCAAAACCGCACCGATATCCTAAGGGAAGTGGATACTCTTATTTATGAATATGATATGGGCATGTCGGGCTGGGTAGGTAGACGACGCGTCCTCGTCGGAAACCGTCGGCTGCTTGAAAACCACGGCGTTGATGTGCCGTCGAGAGATTTTGAGCTCCGGTATGTTAAAGGCAACAGACAGATTGTTTACTTGTCAACAGCAGGCGAGCTTTCGGCAATGTTTATTATCAGCTATACCCCGGACGAGGGCATTAAAAAAGCTTTGAAATGTCTTTGCGGCGCAGGCATAACGCTTCTTGTCCGCACCTGCGACCCAAACGTAACCGAAGAGTTGATTTGTGATACATATGAATTGGATCCATATTATGTTGAAGTGCTTGGGGCAGCGGCAGGGCGCAATTATGAGCAGCTTCGCACACTAAAAAGCGATGAAAATGAAGCGATTCTTGCTTCAAACGGGCGCCTCGAAGGTACTGCAATAGGCGTGGGATGCTGCTGCCGCTTATATAATGCAGTTAGATTAGGTCTAATCGTACAGGTAATTGGCGGCGCTTTGGGCATTTCACTTGCCGTTTTTTTGGCGTTGTATGCCGGGATAATGATTCAGCCCTTGCATATAATCGCATATTTATTGCTGTGGACTTTATTGTCTTGGATTACTCCGGCATTCTTTAGAGTTTAAACACCTGATTAAAACTGTATATTTGCCACAAAAAAGCTCCGTGTCCATTGTCACACGGAGTAATTTTTATTATTGAGTTATTTTATAGTTGAAATAGGCATTTAAGTGGTATATAATTATCAAAGCGGTTTTAATAGGCATTATTTTTTTGTAAAATCTGCTTAATCTGTTTATATGCCTGCTGAATAATTAACAAAAACAATGGTTTTTGTAATCTTTAGATATTTTTATTGTATTTAAAGATAGTATTATTCGGTGGGTATAATAAAAGTAACTTTTTTGGTGTACATATACGAAAGGAGAGTATTTCATTGAAACAGTTTAACGCAAAAAACATCCGCAATGTCGCTTTAGTTGGTCATTCCGGCTCGGGAAAGACATCATTGGCAGAGGCCATGCTTTTTTTATCAGGTGCTTCGGACAGGCTTGGCCGGATAGCCGACGGAAATACAATTTGTGATTTTGATGCGGAGGAAATAAAACGCGAAGCTTCTGTTTCGATGTCTGTCGCTCCGTTCGAGTGGAAAAATACTAAAATAAATTTATTGGACACACCCGGTCTATTTGACTTTTCTGGCGGCCTTAGTGAAGGAATACGGGCGGCAGGCAGCGCGGTTATTACCGTATCAGGAAAAAACGGCGTTGCAGTCGGCACCGAAAAGGGGTTTAAGGCTGCATCAAAAAAAGGTATAGCAAAATTATTCTTCATTAATGAAATGGATAACGAAAACGCAGATTTTTATAAAGTGTTTGATGATCTCAAAGCGACTTTCGGCACAATGGTGTGCCCTCTTGTCGTTCCCTTTGTCGAAAACAGAAAAGTGCAGTGTTATATAAACCTGCTCGAAAATAAGGCGTATACTTACAAAGACGGCAAACCGTCCGAGGTTGCTATCCCTGAAACGGGGGGCCGTCTTGACGAGCTGATAACAGCAATGAACGAAGCTGTTGCCGAAACCAGTGAAGAACTGATGGAAAAATACTTTTCCGGCGAGGAATTTACGCATGACGAACTGATTAAAGGTCTTTCATCGGGCGTACGCCGCGGTGAAATTGCTCCGGTATTTTGCGGGTCTGCATACACTCTTGATGGAGTAGACCAGCTTATGAACGGCCTTATTTGGCTTGCTCCTTTTGCCGAAACCATGGCGGGTGAAAGCGGCGTTGACAAGGACGGAAACGCGGTTGAGCTTTCGGTTAACGAAGATGAACCCACCGCCGCAATTGTGTTTAAGACAATTATTGACCCGTTTGTCGGAAAGCTGTTATACTTTAAAGTGGTGAGCGGTGCGGTCAAGGCGGATACGACATTGCTGAACATGAGAACGGGAACGACAGAAAAAATCAGTAAAGTGTATTTTGTTCGTGGCAAAAAGCAGGAAGAAACTTCATATATCGGCGCCGGTGATATTGGCGCTGTATCAAAGCTTTCTGACACCATCACAGGCGATACTCTGTGTTCGGCATCGCGTCCGGTCATTTTGCCGGGAATAGAATTTGAAAAACCCTGCCTTTCAATGGCAGTTTCCGCAAGCAATAAAGCTGACGAGGAAAAAATATCTGCCGGGCTGACACGCTTGATGGAAGAGGATCCGACAATCAGCTATTATCACAACCATGAAACACATGAACGCATTATTTCAGGCCTTGGTGAGCAACAGCTTGACGTTATTGCATCCAAGCTCAAATCAAAGTTTGGCGTTCAGGTTACTCTTGAAACGCCAAAAGTGGCCTACCGTGAGACAATCCGCAAAAAAGTAAAGGTTCAGGGGCGCCACAAAAAACAGTCGGGCGGTCACGGTCAATACGGCGATGTCTGGATTGAGTTTGAGCCGGGCACTGAAGAAGAGCTTGAATTTTCTGAATCAATATTCGGCGGCGCTGTCCCAAAAAACTATTTCCCGGCGGTAGAAAAAGGATTGCGCGAAGCATGCCAAAAGGGCACACTTGCCGGATATCCAATGGTCGGTATAAAGGCAAAGCTGGTTGACGGTTCATATCATCCGGTAGACTCATCCGAAATGGCCTTTAAACTGGCAGCGGCACTCGCATACAGAACCGGTATTCCTCAGGCGGCGCCTGTACTGCTCGAGCCTATCGGCACGCTTAAAGCCTATGTTCCAAACGACAACACCGGTGATGTTATGGGTGATGTCAATAAACGGCGCGGCCGCGTATTAGGAATGAACCCATCGAATGAGGATAATTTAACCTGTGTTGAGGCCGAAGTTCCAATGGCTGAAATGCATGACTTTTCAACCTTTATTCGCTCTTTAACACAGGGTAGAGGTTATTTTACATTTGAATTTGTAAGATATGAGGAAGCACCTCAATCTGTTGCACAAAAGGTAATCGAAGCAAATAAAGCACAGGACGAATAAATGATTTATTTTGCAAAGATATGATTACTGTTGGCGATGTAGCCGGCGCACGGATTGTCAATGATTTAAATTAATAGTAACTACATTTTTTAAACCTGTCGAATTTTCGGCAGGTTTTTGTTTTGTGTAAGCTATAAGGCTCTCGCCTGCTCATTAATAGGGTTTTTATGACACCAAAGTTTTGAGTATGACATATATTGCATTAGTATTAGTTTTAATGGAAAGGGCCGGAATGGCTAATGAAAAATTATGTTCAGTTGATAAAAGAAGCAATTAAAGCCAAGAATGCAAAGGTATGTGTTATCGGGATAGGATATGTCGGTTTGCCGCTTGCAGTGGAAAATGCAAAATCGGGGTTTAATGTGCTGGGAATCGACCGCAACATTGACAGAGTTAATATGATAAATGCCGGACAAAACTATATTCAGGATGTAGCAGACGAAGAATTAAGCATGCTTGTGCAAGACGGGGTATTATCTGCTGCCGACCATTTTTCGGATTTATCGCAACAAGATATTATCATAATTTGTGTTCCGACCCCGCTCAATGAATACCATAACCCCGACACTTCATATGTAGAAGATGTTGCCACTAAAATCAGTAAAAGTTTGAGAAAAGGGCAATTGATTATCTTAGAGAGTACAACCTACCCGGGTATGACGCAGGAAATTATTCTCCCCCTTTTGGAATCCTCCGGGCTCAAAACAGGGGAAGACTTTTTTCTGGCTTTTTCACCTGAAAGGGTTGATCCGAGAAATAAAATATTTTCAACAAAAAACACCACGAAGGTTGTCGGAGGGGTTACGCCGCAGTGTTTGGAGGTTGCGCGATATTTTTACAGCAGCATTATATCTAATGTAATACCGGTATCTTCTACTACCGTTGCTGAAATGACAAAAATTTTTGAAAACACTTATCGTGCAGTAAATATTGCTTTGGTTAACGAGTTGATGATGCTCTGCAACAAAATGAACATCAGTGTTTGGGAAGTCATTGATGCAGCTTCTACCAAACCCTTTGGCATACAAGCTTTTTCACCCGGACCGGGAGTCGGCGGTCATTGCATACCTATAGACCCCTTTTATTTAAGCTGGAAAGCGCGGCAATTTGATTACAGGATGCGGTTTATTGAATTGGCCGGAGAACTTAACATTCAGGTTAATCAATATGTAGTTGATACAGTGGTTAAAGCTTTGAACAAAAATGGCAAGGCTATAATTAACTCCAATATATTTTTGCTTGGCGTTGCTTATAAAAAGGATGTAAGCGATTACAGGGAGTCCCCTGCTCTTAAAATTATCCAGCAGCTTAAAATAATGGGCGCAAATCTTGTTTTTTATGATCCATTTATTAAATCAATGCAAAATCCGGACGGCTCAACTATTGAAATAGACTGGGCGGATTTATCCGAAGAACAGCTTAAAAAAAGTGATTGTGTATTAATAATCACCGATCATTCCGATATTGATTATCAAACAGTTGTTGACAAGTCAAACATTGTTATAGACACAAGAAACGCTACAAAAAAAATAAAACACGGGAGAGAAAAAATCATTTTAATATAGTTTAATACTATTTTCTGTTTAAAAAGGAGACAAGACCTACGAGAATATTTCCGCTTTGCCAAGGCGGAGGAGGATGGCGTGCTAACGCCCGCTGACGCTGTCAGTGGCAGTTATAAAATGTAGAAAAGTGGCAGTTAAAAAATGCATGTTTATGGCTGTGAGGAATGATATATGATACACTCCTTCTGTCTTGCAAAAGCATACAGAAGGAGTGGCAAAATGGAAGGAGAATCATGGA
>JAQVFM010000013.1 GCA_028697255.1 Oscillospiraceae bacterium | reverse complement strand
CAGACGTGTGCTCTTCCGATCTAATTTGTTTGGCCGAAAGTGACAACCAAGCGGATTTTGCCTTAAATAAAAACAGAGGAGGAGAAACTATGGATTTTTTAAGCACGGTGAAAGGCTCCCTGCTGGAGGGTTATTACCCCGCCAGCTGGGATATGAAAAAAATCGACGAATGCTGCGAAAAAGGTGTACAGCGGGAAGATTTCTGGCATCCCCATTTTCAGCCGATTCCCTGTAAGACCCTGTCCGATTTCGATACCTATATGGGTCATGAGATTGCGCTGCAAATCAAAAAGGCCGCGGACGAGGGTCGGAAACTGGCGATGATTTTGCCCGTGGGGCCCATGGGGATGTATAAATGGGCCGTGTTCTTTCTCAAGGAATGGCAGGTTTCCTGCTCCCATGTCACCACCTTCAACATGGATGAATGGGCCGACCACGAAGGGAACACACTGCCCAGTGACAACCCTGCCTCCTTTGAATACAGCATGAAGCAGGCGCTTTTTGACAAGCTGGGGGATCTGACGGTTCCTGAAAGCCAGCGGAATTTTGCCACCAAGGAAAATCTGCCCACCTATGCTGCCAAGATTGCAAATCTCAAAGCACAGGGTGCACGGCTCGTGCTGGTATTCGGGATTGGCCGGATGTGCCATATAGCCTTCTGGGAGCCCCATTTTGGCGCGGAATTCGATTCGGATGAGGCATGGGCCAGGGCGACCCACCGGCTTGGGGCGAAGCTGCATCCTCTTACCATTGAGCAGAATGCTATCACCAGCTTCAAAAGCCGCACCACGCTGGTACCCTGCACCGCCAACACCATCGGCCCGGGCCTGTTCTTGCAGGCGGATGTCATCATCGGCGGATGCGACGGCACATTGGGCCGGGGCATGGGCTGGCAGGGCATGAGTTTCCTCACCACGCTCCATTACGGACCCACCCGCCACATCACCAGCACCTATATGCCCACACTCCCCGGCAAACTGTTCTATCTGGAAGAGCTGGCCGGCCCGCTGACTGCGGAGTGCAACTAAGAAAGGAGTAACCTCAATGTTGAAAGTAGCTCTCATTGGTTTTGGAGGAGTTGCTCAGGCTGCCCATTTGCCTGCTTATCGCAATTTGCAGGAGCAGGGCAAAGCTCGATTGGTGGCGGCCTGCGATATTGACCCGCAGCGTTTCACAAAAGCGATGGAAATTAATATCGGCGGAGCACAGGATGGCAGCTCCATGGATTTTCACAGATATTCGGATTGGGAAGAAATGCTGGCCTGCGAAGAAGTCGATATGGTGGATGTGTGCCTGCCTACATTTCTGCATGCACAGACCGCTGTCGAGCTGCTGAAGCGGGGGTATCATGTGCTCAGCGAAAAGCCCATGGCTCTCGATTATGAGCAAAGTATGGCTATGGTAGAAGCCGCCAACCAGGCGAAAGGGCAACTGATGATCGGTCAATGTCTGCGCTTTGCATCCAGTTATACCTTTCTGAAGGACGCCATTGAAGCCGGCACCTTTGGCAAGCCGTTATCGGCGGTATTCCGTCGCATGAGCGAACCGCCTATCTGGGGCTGGGACAACTGGTTTATGGATTATGAACGTTCTCGCGGCTGCCTGCTGGATATGCATATTCACGATATTGACATGATCCGCTTTCTGTTCGGCGAGCCCGACGCCGTTTCCTGCATGACGCAAGACGTGTATTCACGCGACGACATCGCTCATTCGCGCCTGATGTATCCGGACTTGAGTGTTCTGGCGATTGGTGATTGGTCGCAGGAGGGCACAGGATTCACAGCCGATTATCGTGTGGCGTTTGAAAAGGCAACGGTAGTGCTGGATGGCGAGGGCGTCACCGTCTATCCGCGTGGCGGCGAAGCGTACAAGCCGGAGCTGAGTGAAAAGAGCTTTTACGAGGCGGAGATTGAATTTTTTATGGATCTGGTGAAATCGGGTGCCGCCAATGTAATCAATCCGCCAAACAGCGCCGCCACAACCGTTAAGCTGATTGATACCTTGCGGGAAAGCGCCCGCAGCGGCGGCAGTGTGCGTCCATTTAAGAAAGCATAATGGTCATGAAAATTGGTGCGCTATTTAATCTGAACGAATCCACAAACATACGTCACGAATTTGAAAAGGTCCGCGAGCAGGATTTGCAAACCTGCCAGGTCTGTGTATGGAACCCGGCGCTGTATACCGAACAAAACGCGAAAGCAATTAAAGAGGCCTCGCAGGAAACAGGTGTGACCGTCTCCACCTTATGGGCGGGATGGTCAGGGCCTTCTGTATGGAACTTCCATGATGGTCCATTAACGTTGGGATTGGTTCCCGTAGCTTACCGCGCCCATCGCCTGAAAGAGTTGATGGCTGCCAGCGATTTCGCCCTTCAGTTGGGAGTAGTGAACATTGCGACTCATGTAGGGTTCTTACCTGAGAACCCAAACGATGCCGATTATATCGGTGTGATTGCCGCGCTGCGGAGTCTTGTGCAACATTTCAAAAGCCGTGGCCAGTATTTTTTGTTTGAAACAGGGCAGGAAACCCCCACTACGCTGGTACGGGCCATTGAGGACATCGGCACGGATAACGTGGGTATTAACTTTGATACGGCGAATCTGATACTGTATGGCAAGGCGGCCTCGCTGGACGCGGTGGAGCTGTTTGGAAAATACGTCCGCGATGTACATTGTAAGGATGGATTATTTCCAACGGGCGGACATTATTTAGGACAGGAAGTGCCGCTGGGGCAGGGGAAAGCCAACATCGAAGCGGTGGTGAAGCATCTGCTTTCCATCGGTTACAAAGGCTCTCTGACCATTGAACGGGAGATTTCGGGTGAGGAGCAGATACGGGATATTATTGCTGCCCGGAATTTGCTGCGCCGCATCATCGATGAAGTAGACTAATAGAATTGCACCATACATCGGCTTATTGGTAATTTGTCCAAGAGAAGTCTATGAGAGGAATATCGAAGTATCAAACATCCTATTTATAATGATGCACATCAGAACAAATTGGCAACATCCCGCACTATTTGATGGACCCGGATAGTTGGCTTATTACTGTTACGCCTGACTTGAATTGCATCATCACCATTTTCTTTTGTCCTCCATAGGCCCTACCTTTTTCGAAACCGGCTATCATGCCGCCAGGGTAGCAGTGTAACATCGGAACTATCCGGAAGCGATTACCCAAATCACGCTGCCGGTCAAATTAAAGGCTCGTGAATCAACATTAGGCAAAAAGAGAAATAATCTGTAAACAAAGCACCTATTGAAATCCAACCCCTTTAGGTTTGGATGACAACAGGTGCTTTGCATTGTTCAACTTTCCAGTCCCATTCTATATACCAATGTAATCATGGCTTCGCAGGACCTTATCTGTTCGTCTATTTTTTTGTAATAATCGGTGTTTTTAAAATCTAAATATTATAATAAACCGCGCCTTTTCATTTCGGCGAGCTTTAAAACAGCTATTTGCGTTTTGGCGTCCGTAATTTTGTTTTCAAGCACCATTTGCACCGCCAATTTAAACGGAATTTGCTCAGCTTCTAAAAACTCGTCGTCATCGGGAGACATTTTGCCAAATGTCAATTTTGTTGCGTAATATAAATAAATTATTTCGTTACAGAAACCGGGAGACGGATACAGTTTGCCCAATGGCTCAAAAATTTCTGCGACTGCACCGGTTTCCTCCCTAAGCTCGCGTTTGCCGCATTCAATCGGGTTTTCGCCGGGTGCCAGCTTGCCGGCGGGAAGCTCGAGCAGCACCTCGCTATAAGGATAACGAAACTGCCGTACAAACAACAGCTCATCGTTATCGGTCAATGCAGCAATACAAACCCCGCCCGTATGTGTTACGACCTCCCGGCTAACTGTTTTGCCATTCGGCAATACGGCATTATCGACATGCACGTTTATAATTTTACCGTTAAAAATTGTTTTTCTGGACAAGGTTTTTTCAGTTAGATTCATAAATACGATTTCTCCTTAATACTATTAAAAGTAGTAGTCGATTGCGTTATTTATAACTTATAGGAGCGACCTGCGGCACCCGTGCATTTCGCAATCGGCTAACTGTAAAAGCAGTATAAAAATTAACGGGAGGAAAACGTGAATGCAGAATATAGTGTCATCACAAGCAGTCGATAACGGCACGGTACGAGGGCTTATATCTACCTTGCGGGGACGTTATTCATTTCTTGATGCTATGCCTATCGGGGAAAGTGTGCAAAAGCGTGAAATCAGCGGCATAATACTGGGAGGTGGCAGGGAGCGAATTCTTTATGCGGCAGGATTCAGCGGGCAGGATCAACTGCACACGCTTATACTATTACGCTTTTGCGAGGATTTGTGCAAAGCTCTTGAACGGGGCGAAAGCATAGCCAACATAAAAATTTCCGAAGCTCTTGCAGGGCGAAGTTTGGTGTTCGTACCGCAGGTTAATCCCGACGGCGCCGAAATAGCTGTTCACGGATCAGGTGCGGCGGGAGTATACGCGCGTATGGTGCGTGAACTGGGCGGGAACGAGCCGGGAGCTTGGCATGCGAACGTACGAGGCGTCGACATAAACTATAACTTTAATGCAGGGTGGCAGGAATTGCAGCACAAGCTAAAGAAAAGCGGTATTTGCTCGCCCGGTGCAAAAAAGTGGAGTGGACAAGCACCGGAAAGTGAACCTGAAACCGCGGCGCTTATCGGGTTGTGTAAGCGGGCTAAATTTCGGCATTTGATTGCACTTAATTCACAAGGAAAAAAAGTTTATTGGAAATACGGTGACAAAACACCGACTTGTTCTCGTGTTATGGCCGAGGTGATGGCAGCAGCGGCCAAATACACCATAGCAAACCACAAAGAGTCACCGGATCACGGCGGTCTTATGCAATGGTTTATTGAACAGACCGGTCGCCCGGGCTTTATAGTCGGGCTTGAATCGCTGTCGTTAGAGCACTTTGAAGACATCTATCAAGAAGTGCAGGAAATGCTGCTACTTGGCGCTTTAATGTAAATCTTTAAGGGTGTGCCTCACCTTTTCGATATGCCTCCATTATTTTTTTAAACACTTGTCCATTAGTCGGAGGTGTCCAGGTGATTGCGTTGGCCCCTGCTTTAATGGTTTCGAGTATGCTTTCTTCAGTTGGACCACCGGTTGCAATTATTGCAAGCTGTGGAAAATTATTGCGTATATAACGGACAAGTCGTGGGGTGTTTGCGGCAGCAGATACATTGACAATGCGAGCGCCCGCGTTTACACGCTCTTCAATATTTTCGTGTTCTGATACTACGGTTACGACCACAGGGATGTCTATGCGACGTGTAAGCTCGCGCAAAGTATCGTTCTTTGTCGGTGCATTTACGACAATTCCGAGTGCACCCTGAAACTCTGCGTGCAGCGCCAAATCTAAAACGCGCACGCCTTGCGTCAACCCACCTCCCACACCGGCGAACACCGGCATGTCGGCTGCCTGCATTATCGCCTGTGTTATAAGCGGCTGCGGTGTAAACGGGTATACGGCAATTACAGCATCCGCATTGCAGTTTCTTATAATCGCAACATCGGTTGTGAAAACAAGGGAGCGGATACGCTTGCCAAAAACACGGATGCCGGTACATTCGTGTATGCATTCGGGTACGTGCAGCATAAAACTGCGCAAATTCCCATGAAATACCGGAGGAGAATGAACATCAATCATATAAAACCTCCCACATTTAGTATTTGCTCAATTGTACCAGTAAATAAAAAATAAAAATAGATAAAATTTAAATTTTTTTTAAATTTTATAACAGTATTAAAAATGTTATATTTTATATGATATAATATACAAATATTCTGGCAATACGATATCTAATAAACCAAATTGAATTGGTGATAGATGCATCTACCCGAAATTATATATAAATCAAATATAGAAACACCCCGCCCATGGGACGAATACAGGTGCAGGTCGGGATGCCCTCATTCCAACGATAAAAATCTTGCTAATTCATGATATAATAACTTTAAATATTTAAATATATTGGGGAAAGGCATTGGTTTTATGAAAAAATTTTTTGAAATTAGCCCGCTTGATATGCGGGAAAACGTTTTTAATCAGATAGGACGCGACTGGATGCTAATTACCGCAGGGCGTAAGGGAAGCTTTAATACCATGACAGCCAGCTGGGGCGGTCTCGGTGTTTTGTGGAACACTAATGTCAGCTTTATTTTTGTACGTCCTTCACGCTACACATACGAATTTATTGAACGAGAAAAATACTATTCGCTGTCTTTTTTCCCTGACGGCAACCGCCGTGCACTGCAGTTTTGCGGTTCGCATTCGGGGCGTGATACCGATAAGATAGCGTCAACGGGTCTGACTCCCGTATTTGATGCCCAGGCCCCCTATTTTGAGCAATGCAGGTTGTCTTTGATATGCCGCAAGTTGTATTATCAGGATATTGACGCTTCCCAATTTCTTGATCCTGCAATCAGCGGGAATTATTTAAAAGACGACTATCATAGAGTTTATGTCGGGGAGATTATAAAAGTACTGCAAAGCGAAAAATAGATCCTCTTATCATTAATTATATTTGTTCTTTTTCAGTTTCGTCAGGTTGGGCGGCATTAAGAGCTTCACGAAGCGTATCAAGCGGCGTGGAGCCCTTTTTTATTTTTACCGCAATGTACGGTTTTGCTCCCGCGCTAATCAAAACGCGTCCTTTGAGAGCCGCCGACATGCGTGAACCTGTCTGTATATCGAGCTGCCGTTGGTACAAAAGCAAACTGTCTTGCTGCTGTTTTATTTCATAAATTCCGATGTCGGCGGCCATATTGCGCAGCAGTGCAACTTCGATAAGTCCCTGCACAGCCTCGGGCGGCTCGCCAAATCTGTCAATCAGTTCGTCATATACATCAAGCGAATCATCATTTGTACGAATATCTGCAATGCGCCGATAGATATCAAGACGCTGAGCAGTCGCACTGATGTAGTTCTCGGGGATATGGGCCGAAATCTGCATATCAATAAGACATTCGGTGTCACGATTTGCGGCAGAAGACTCTTTTTCGTTGTTTACGGCCTCACTTAGCAGCTTTAAATACATATCATATCCCACAGCCTCCATATGTCCGTGCTGCTGTGCGCCGAGGATATTACCCGCACCGCGGATTTCCATGTCACGCAAGGCGATTTTAAAGCCCGCACCAAATTCAGTGAAATCGCGTATCGCATTAAGCCGCTTTGTGGCTACGTCACTGAGCACCTTTCCGCGTACAAATGTCAGATAGGCGTATGCACGCCGAGCCGAACGACCGACGCGCCCCCGAAGCTGATGAAGCTGTGCCAGACCGAATTTGTCGGCATTTTCGATAATCAGTGTGTTGACATTGGGCACATCTACACCGGTTTCGATTATAGTCGTGCATACAAGCACATCGATTTCATGCTCAACCACTTGGCGCCATACATCTGAAAGCTGCTCTTCGGTCATTCTGCCATGCGCGATACCCACACGCGCCTCCGGAATTCTCATTTTTATGCCTGCGGCGACGCGTTCGATTGAATCTACATGGTTGTGCAGATAATACACCTGTCCGCTGCGTCTCAGTTCACGGCGGATTGCATCGATGATTATCCCGCTATCGTATTCAAGCACATAAGTCTGCACGGGACGTCTGTCCTGGGGTGCTTCCTCGATAACCGACATATCACGGATGCCGCTCATTGCCATGTTCAACGTGCGCGGTATCGGTGTTGCAGACAGCGTCAGAACATCAACGTTTGGCAACGCCTCTTTAAGCCTCTCCTTTTGCGCCACGCCGAAACGCTGTTCTTCGTCTACAATTACAAGACCCACATCGTGAAATTGAACGTCTTTTGACAGCAAGCGGTGGGTGCCGATAATTATATCAATTTCGCCGCGCTTGAGCATATTAAGCGTTTGCTGCTGCTGTTTGGCGGTACGAAACCGTGAAAGCATATCTATACGAATAGGATAGTCCTCAAAACGTTTTAGCATTGTGTTGTAATGCTGAAATGCAAGAATAGTTGTAGGTACAAGAACAGCACATTGCTTGCCCTGAGTTACACACTTAAAAACAGCGCGCAGCGCAACTTCAGTTTTGCCAAAACCCACATCGCCGCAAAGCAGTCTGTCCATCGGGACAGGACGTTCCATGTCGGCTTTTATTTCCTCGGCGCAGCGAAGCTGATCTTCGGTTTCTTCAAATTCAAATCGCCTTTCAAAATCGTATTGCCATTCACCGTCGGGTCCGAACGCAAAACCCTGCGTCGCCATTCGCTTGGCGTAAAGGGCGATAAGCTCGCGTGCAATATCCTTAACGGCCGTACGAACACGCGTCTTGGTTTTGTGCCATTCCTGTCCGCCCAATTTGTGAATCTTTACGCGCGCGTCTTCTCTGGTCCCGATGTACTTTGACACAAGATCAAGCTGGGTAACCGGTACGTACAGCGTATCTCCCTTGTCGTATTGTATTTTTATATAATCCTTTATAATGCCCTGAACTTCGAGCGGGTGTATACCCTGATAAATTCCGATTCCGTGAGCCTCGTGAACGATATAATCGCCCGGTGTTAGCTCGGACAGGCTGTGTATTTGTGACGCCTTGTCACGCTTTTTACGGCGCGCTTTAGCACGCGTAGTCTGTATGCGCCCGTGTGTAATCACCGCGAAACCTGCATCGGGATACTCCATACCCGCCGGTAAGCCGCCTTTAATTATGAGCACATGGTTTTTTACCGGGGATTCAGGAGATGGCGCATATAGCGCAGGTATATTTCTTTTGACAAGGTCCGAAGCAAGCGCTTCGGCATTTTTAGATTCTTCCCCCGCTAATACAATGCACGCTATGCCGCGCTCAAGCAAAAAATTGAGATCTTCAACAAGCAAATCAAGGCTTCCTGACCATACAGGAAGTTGTACAGCGTTAATGTTATACAGAGAGTAGATTCTTATTTCCTGTGATGTATGGGCAAAAGTATCAAAAATCACGCATCCATGCTTTTCAAGCTTTGCTTGTACTCCTACCGGATCGAGCATAAACTCGGTAAGGCCGCGGCACAGCTCGCCTTCTGACAAAAGCAATTTTACATCCTCGTTATGCTGCCACAAAGCAGTTCGCAGCCGTTCACGCACCCCGGACATTTCGGAAACAAAAATAAGTGCGCCGGATTGCTGTGCATAATCAAACAAGGTTGCAGGGCGGTCATAGATTAAAGGGATGTATTTATCAAAAAAGGCAGGGCGTCCGCCGCCTTTCAATCGCGCCGCATCAGCCAAAAGATGTTCCCGTGCCGCGGCGGCATTTTTGCCTTTTAAATTCGATGCAAGCTCTTCAATGCGTAAGGCAAGCGCATAAGCATCATCAGGCATTACTTCGGCGGCAGGTGAAATATAAACTTCCTCAAGTGGAGTAGTGCGGCGCTGTGATAATATATCGTAATAATTTAGAGTGTCTACAATATCTCCCCACAGCTCAAGACGAACAGGAGCTGGGCAGTCTGCCGGGAATACATCATAAATTCCGCCGCGCTTGGCAAACTGTCCGGCGCCCTCGACTTGTTCGCATCTTTCATAACCTGCTTTTATTAAGGCTGCCGCAAGGTCACTGACTTCAAGCGGCAATCCGGATTTCAATTTTAAGGTTCGTTCTGTAAGGGTGTTGGGCGGCAGTGTAAACTGAACGGCTGCATCTATTACCGAAACCACAATATCATAGTCGCCTGCCGCCATTTTGGCCAGCACGCCAAGTCGCTGCTGTTCATATTCTCGTGAGGCAGATTCCATGCTGCGTAGCGACAAATCGCGTGCAGGCAGCAGCAAAGGATGCAGCCCGAACGCGGCCGCATCCTCGCAAATACGCGCAGCTTCGCTTTCATCCGCTACCAGCATTACCGCCCGTCGGTTTAGAGTTTTGCATATTGCCGAAATAAAATGCGTTTTATGAATATGCGCCAACCCCGTGACGGTTACGGGAATACGCCCGGCACTTATATCATTGCAAAGCGAGTTAAAGGTCGCAAGCTTTGACAGCCCTTTACAAAGTATATTCATCAGATACATTCCTTTAAGTCTGATAACCTCTCGATCTAACGCCTGCCGAGGATAAGAACGCAGCAGGGCGTAAAATTACCACAAGATTTGTCGGTTTTTATTAACTCGAGTATTTGTTCATGGCGCCGTCTATATCCCCCTGCGCAATCATGCAAGCGGCTTCGGCAGCTTTATTGATTGCGTTCAGCATAATGTCGGCTTCCTTTTTTGTAAAGCGGGAAAGCACCCATGCTGCCATATCGCAATCGGGATTCGGATTTTTTCCGATACCGATTTTTATGCGCAAAAATTCATCACTGCCCAAGCGCTGTATAATGCTACGAACGCCCTTTTGCCCTCCGTCGCTGCCCTTTTGGCGCACACGGACGGTTCCAACCGGTAGCGATGCATCGTCGAACAATACTAAAATCTGTTTGGGCACAAGCTTATAAAAACGAACAGCTTCATAAACTGCATCGCCACTTAAATTCATATATGTTTGTGGCATCATCAACAGTACACGCTTATCACCAATACGCGTATCGCAGCATAAGGACTTGAATTTTACTTTGTTTATCTTGGCACCGAGCTTTGCGGCAATTGCCTCGATTGCTGCAAAGCCGGTATTGTGGCGGGTACCGGAATATTTTTTTCCGGGATTGCCAAGTCCGACGATAAGGCAGTCTATTGGACCTGCCTGCTTGTGTTTAAAGAAGAACATTATATTTCTCCTCTGCTTATTACTGATAATTAATGCTCACTGAATAATACTGTTTCATGTGTTTTAAGGAAAAACTTAAATTCAGTGTACCAAAACAGGGCGGGATGAAATGCACCCCGCCATTGAATCTATTTTTAAGTATAATTTATTTTTAGAAATTTGCAAGCAAAAATATGATATATTCAGTGTTGAAGAGTCAATACTTTATATTAACATAATTAATTTAATGTCTGCTAAAGAATTCGTCGTCCCCCGACCTAATAGGCGCTTTAGATATTCATAATGAGTATCTAAAGATAACATCGTTCTTAAACGGCATTATTCAGTGAGCATTAATTATATCTAATAAAATCTAAAAATAAAGTGGTTTTATGACAAATTAAATAACTGAATTTAAAAACAATGCAAATAAACCACATAGAATTGTTTATATTTTTGCGATATTTGTATAAAATCTAAATTTATAATATGTTAAACATTTATTTATGGAAAAACCATGAAAGATTTGCTATAATATAATGTACTTCTGCATCAATAATAAGGAAACAACCTTGAAATGGAAATGCAGCAGTCAAAATAGGAGGTAGAAAATAAATGAGCCACAAGTATGTATACCTGTTTAGCGAAGGTAACGGAGGTATGCGGGAGCTTCTTGGCGGCAAAGGCGCTAACCTTGCCGAAATGACAAGTCTTGGAATGCCGGTGCCTTTTGGCTTCACCGTCACAACCGAGGCATGTACACGATATTATGAGGATGACCGCAAAATAAATGACGAAATCCAAGCACAGATTTATGCGGCACTCGAAAAGCTTGAGCAAAAGTCAGGCAAGCGTTTTGGCGATGCCGAAAACCCGCTCCTTGTGTCGGTTCGTTCGGGCGCTCGTGCATCCATGCCCGGTATGATGGATACGATACTAAACCTTGGACTTAACGACACTGTGGTAGAGGGACTTGCCAAAAAGACCGACAATCCCCGCTTTGCTTATGACTCATACCGTCGTTTTGTGCAAATGTTCTCTGATGTTGTTATGGAGCTTTCCAAAAAGGAATTCGAACTAATCATTGATAAAATGAAAGAAGAACGGGGCATCAGCCTTGACACCGAATTCAGCGCCGACGATATGAAGGAAATGGTCAATAAGTTCAAGGCTTTTTATAAAAAGGAAAAAGGCATGGATTTTCCGTCCGACCCCAAAGAGCAGCTTATGGAAGCAATTAAGGCCGTCTTCCGTTCATGGGACAATCCGCGTGCCAACTATTATCGCCGCATGAACGATATTCCCTATAGCTGGGGCACTGCCGTCAACGTGCAGATGATGGTATTCGGTAATACCGGAAACAATTCAGGCACGGGTGTGGCATTTACGCGCAACGCGGCAACCGGTGAAAACCAGTTGTTCGGCGAATTTCTTATCAATGCTCAGGGCGAGGATGTCGTTGCCGGTATTCGTACACCTTATCCCATATCCAAGCTTGAGGAGCTAATGCCTGATGTTTATAATCAGTTTTTTGAGCTGTCCGAGCGTCTTGAAAAGCACTACCGCGATATGCAGGATATGGAGTTTACGATTGAAGAAGGAAAGCTGTTCATGCTTCAGACCCGTAACGGCAAGCGTACTGCCGCCGCAGCTTTAAAAATAGCTGTCGATTTAGTCGATGAGGGTATGATTACCGAGCAAGAGGCTGTAATGCGTGTGGAACCCAAGCAGCTTGATGCTTTGCTGCATCCCCAATTTGACGCCGAGGCACTTAAAAAAGCGGAAGTTCTGGGTAAAGGTTTAGCTGCATCTCCGGGTGCTGCTTGCGGTCGTGTTGTATTCACCGCAGCAGATGCCAAGGCATGGGCAGATAGGGGCGAAAAGGTTATTTTAACACGTCTTGAAACGTCACCCGAGGATATAGAAGGAATGGATGTTGCACAGGGTATTCTGACAGTACGAGGCGGAATGACCTCACACGCAGCGGTTGTTGCGCGCGGCATGGGTACCTGTTGTGTATCCGGCTGCGGCGATATAAATATTGATTATGAAAACAAACTCTTTACACTTAACGGCAAAACCATAAAAGAGGGCGATTATATATCGCTTGACGGCTCTACCGGAAACATTTACAACGGGGAGATTAAAACTGTCGAGGCATCAATTTCAGGAAACTTTGGTCGGTTTATGGAATGGGCAGATGCAGCACGCGTCCTTAAGGTTCGTGCAAATGCAGATAACCCGCGTGACGCCGCACAGGCTGTTGAATTTGGCGCTGAGGGTATAGGTCTTTGCCGTACCGAGCACATGTTCTTTGAGGGCGACCGCATTAAAGCGATGCGTGAAATGATTGTGGCAAAGGATGTTGAGACGCGCAAAAAGGCATTGGCAAAAATACTCCCATTACAACAAAGTGACTTCGAAGCAATGTATGAAGTGCTTAAAGATCGTCCCATGACGATACGCTTCCTCGATCCCCCTTTGCATGAGTTTTTGCCAAACAAGGAAGAGGATATTGCCGAGCTTGCAAATGAGCTTGGAATTACCAAGTCCGAGCTAAAAGAGGTTATTTCTTCACTGCACGAGTTCAACCCGATGATGGGCCATCGCGGCTGCCGGCTGACCGTATCCTATCCGGAAATTGCCGAGATGCAGACCACCGCAGTGATAAACGCCGCAATCAGTGTCAGCAAAAGGCATCCGGAATACAATATTGTACCCGAAATCATGATTCCCTTGGTAGGCGAAATCAAAGAGCTGGCATATGTTAAAAGCATCGTTACCTCAACTGCAGACAAGCTGATAGCCGACGCCGGTATAAAAATGGAATACCATGTTGGCACAATGATCGAAATACCGCGCGCCGCAATCACTGCCGACGAAATAGCAAAAGAGGCTGATTTCTTCTCGTTTGGAACAAATGACCTTACTCAGATGACATTTGGCTTTAGCCGTGATGATGCGGGCAAATTTCTTGAAGCATATTATGACAAAAATATTTATGAGTTTGATCCGTTTGCCCGCCTTGACCGAACCGGCGTAGGTGAGCTTGTAAAAATGGCTGTACAAAAAGGACGCGCAACTCGCCAAGACCTTAAGCTTGGCATTTGCGGCGAACATGGCGGTGACCCGTCATCAGTCGAGTTTTGCCACAATATCGGGCTTGATTACGTGTCGTGCTCGCCATTCCGTGTTCCGATTGCACGTCTCGCCGCCGCACAGGCTGCGATTAAGTCGAAGAAGGCATAAGTATTTGCCCCAAGGCACCGCATTTTCGGTGTACTCCCGAAATTGTCAATAATCAACCCCCGTTCATTGCCGTAAAGGCGATGAACGGGGGTTCTGTTATGGTGAAGATGGTCAAGCCTGACTGCATCGTCGGCTCTTCCCAACACAAAAAATTCCCGGAAATTTTAATAATAATCGGTAATAATATTAGAACCGTAGGGCGCGATGCCTCATCGCGCCGTTTTGCCGGATATTAGTATTAGGGGAGTCCCCCGGATTAATATTTAATCTTTGTTTTATACTATTTTCAGTTAAAAAATGAGACAAGATGTTTTCGGTTTAATCTGAGAATAGTATTAATCGTTTATGGGCTGATTTTTCAGCCCATAAACTCGGGAAAATAATTAATTCTTGACAGTTGGAAGATTGCTTAAATTATTGTTTTCTTCATTGTCGGGAAGAGTTCTCAAATACTCATTGCCTTTTCGGGTAGCAACACCAACGCCTTGAATTTCGCCCGCTTTTGCAAGACTTACGCCCTCTTCTTTACTTATAATACGGCCGTCTGCTAACTGATAACCGGTAATGCGACCACTATTTTTGACTAAGGCAACAATCGATTGCGCGCCTTCCTTAGGTTTTGGTATTTCTTTAAAAGTCATCATCGGCAATTGAGTTAGATCGTTGTTGTCCATTGAATTCCCCTCCTTGCATGCTATTATTTCTATTTGATTGCTTAATATACGGATTTGCGGGCGAATACAGTACAGTTCGCCCGCAAACCTACAATATGTTGAACGCATTTTTAGAATTAGTGAAACCACAGTCTGTAAAAAAGTGCAAAGCAAATATATTCAAAAAAACTAAACCGCGATAAATCCAAAATAAATAAGCACAAGCATGCCGAGTAATATGCGGTAATAACCGAACACCTTGAAGTCATGACTTTTTATAAAGCTTATAAGGAATTTAATAACAAATATTGATACAATAAATGCGACAAAAAACCCTGTCAACAGCACACCCCATTCAAGCCCGCTAAACAGTGCAGGATATTGCGAGCCGTAGGTTTTGCTGTTTTCAAGTGCGAATTTGATAAGGCGAATGCCGCTGCCGCCTAACATTGCGGGAATCGCCATAAAAAATGAAAATTCTGCCGCAATAAACCTTGATGTGCCCAAAAACACCGCACCGAGTATTGTTGAGCCTGAGCGGGATGTTCCGGGAATAAGTGCTAACATCTGGCAAACACCGATTAGCAGTGCGGTTTTATAGCTCATTTGCGAAAAATTATGAATTTTAGGTGTTAGCTTTCTGTTCTCGAGCAATAAAAATAAAAATCCGTATACAATAAGTGCAGCAGCAATTACAAATGGCCTTGACAACACTCCGTCAATAGCATCGTCGAACAGCACTCCGATTATGCCTGCGGGTATGCTTGCAACAAGAACCTTGCCCCAAAGAGACAGCGTCTTTCTTTTTTCTGTGTCGGACTTTTTTGTTGAAAACGGATTGAGTTTATCAAAATAAAGCACCAGCACCGCAAGGATTGAGCCTAATTGGATAAAAACCTTAAAAACGTTAAAAAATTCATTGTTTCGCTCACTTATCGTGCTAACCGTTATTTTAATAAACTCATCCAAAAGCAACATATGACCTGTGCTGCTAATCGGCAGCCATTCGGTTATGCCCTGCACGATGCCCATAAGTACGGATTTTAAAATTTGTACAAATTCGCCCATTTACACAACACCTCTTGATTAAAAAGTGGGACGGCGTAAATGCCATCCCTAAACATCAACTACTGTGTTCTATCCTTACGGAGCATTCTCCATCAGCCAAAACAGTGATTTTGCGTGGCGGGCTGTCACAATTATCGACAAGAATGCTTGCAATTGGGTCCTCGACTTGACGCCGAATTGTGCCGCGCAAATCACGCGCACCCCGTTTTCCGCCAAAGGCCTTCTTTGCCAAGGCTGCTGACGCCTCGGGCGTCCATGAAAAATCAATGTCACGCTCTTTTAACGGTTCAACAAGCTCATTAAGCATTAGTTCGGCAATGCGTATGAAATCATCGGATGTCAAAGGTGCAAAATAAATCACCTCGTCAACACGGCTTATAAATTCCGGTCTAAGAAAATCATTTAGCGCTTTCATTGTGCGTTCGCGTGAAGCCTGGGCGTCTGTTTTGCCAAACCCCATAAGGCTCTCACGGTTTTGGCTGCCGGCGTTTGAAGTCATTACAATAATCGTATTTTCAAAATTTACCGTCCGGCCGTGGGCATCGGTCACTCTGCCTTCGTCTAAGATTTGCAGCAATATATTAAGCACATCGGGGTGTGCCTTTTCTATTTCATCAAACAATATAACCGAATAAGGCTTTCGCCGAACCTTTTCAGTCAGTTGTCCCGCTTCATCATAACCCACATAGCCGGGCGGGGAACCGATTATGCGTGAAACCGAATGCTTTTCCATGAATTCCGACATATCGAGCCGTATCATCGTTTCGGGCGTATCAAAAAGCTCGGCGGCAATCACTTTGACAAGCTCTGTTTTGCCAACACCTGTTGGACCGACAAAAATAAACGATGCGGGCCTGCGTCGCGAACTAATTTGTACGCGGCTGCGGCGTATAGCAGCAGAAGTCAGCTTTATTGCCTCGTCTTGTCCTATTATTTTTTTGCTTAGTTTCTTTTCAAGACTTGAAAGTCTTGAAAGCTCGCTTTCTCTCACTTTGGATGCAGGTATGCCGGTCCAAAGCTCAATAACCTGAGCCAAATCGTCGTCGGTTACCTGAATGTCGGTTGCCTTATCTTTTATCTCATTTGCCTGTTTTTCCAGCTTCATAAGCTCTGTCCTGGTGACGGCAAGCTTTTCATAATCAACCGGCTGGTTATTTATTTCGGCTTCTTCAGATTGCTTCAAGCCCTCAATCTGCTTTGTCAGCTTGGCATACTCGTCAGCCAAACGGTTTCTGAGTGCGGCTGCCGCACAGGCCTCATCAAGCAAATCAATTGCCTTATCAGGCAAAAACCTGTCATTTATATATCTTTCGGACAATGTTACTGCACGACGAATAAGAGAATCGTCAATTGCTACGCTATGAAAGTTTTCGTAATAGCTTTTAACACCTTTTAGCATTTTTACCGCATCATCAATTGACGGCTCCTCAATGGTAACGGGCTGAAAGCGCCGTTCGAGTGCGGCATCCTTTTCAATATGCTTGCGATATTCATTAAACGTGGTGGCACCTATGACCTGGATTTCACCGCGTGATAAAGCCGGTTTTAAGATGTTGGCGGCAGACATGCTGCCTTCGGCATCGCCTGTACCAACAAGGTTGTGAACCTCGTCTATAAACAGCACTATATTGCCCTCTGCTTTAACTTCCTCGACAAGCCCTTTTATTCTGCTTTCAAATTGGCCGCGAAACTGTGTGCCTGCAACCAAAGCCGTTAAATCAAGCAGATGTATCTCCTTATCCATAAGTCTGTATGGAACATTTCCCGCTGCAATTCGCAACGCAAGCCCCTCGGCAATTGCCGTTTTGCCGACACCCGGCTCGCCGATAAGACACGGGTTGTTTTTTGTGCGGCGTGTGAGAATTTGTACAACCCGGTATATTTCACGGTCACGCCCCACAATCAAATCAATTTCGCCATCGGCTGCACGTTTTGTCAGGTTCGTACAGTAGGTATCAAGAAACTTGCGTTTCTTTTCTTTATTTTTTTTATTATTGGTGCTCGATTTATTATTCTTTTTATCCTGCTGCAAATCTTTGTTAGGCGGCACATTAAACAAATTTTGCAGAAATGGGAATGTCGCTGCTCCTCCCGGAGTAAACCCATCCCCATCTTCAGTTTCCATTAACTCACCAAGCTGCTGGTCCATTTGCTCCATTTCCTCGTCCGAAATGCCGAATTTGTCCAGCAGCTCGCTAACCGGCTTTATGCCAAGCTCCTTTGCACATACAAGACAAAGGCCGTCGTTAATAGTTTTGTCGCCCTCAAGTCGGGTGATAAATACGACGGCCGTACGATTCTTACAACGTGAACATAACATGTTGAAATCATGCCTTTCTGCGCCGGGCCCCCGCTGTTTGCAAAAGGCATGCTTTTGGCGCAATAAAATTAAAAAATATATGCCGGCTTTTGTGTCGTCAGGCTGATTTTGTATTACTGGCGGACACTTCTCTGTCGGCAAAAGTTTTTTTCATTTTAAAGAACACAGCTATATAGTTGACAAAAGCAAACAGCATAAGCAGCGCAACCACGATAACCAGTGTAATAAATAGCCATCTTGGCATACCGGGCCAACCGACTATTAATATCATAACCCCGTAAAAAGTGAATGTTGAAAGCTTTCCAAACCATCTTGCACTGCGAATTTTTTCTCCGCGCCTGAGCAGTATTATCCCACCCAACGCCTGAAAAAATTCTTTAATAAGGCATATGACGACAAGATATACTACTTCGGAATAGCGAAGGGCAAGACAAATAACAACCGTTACTTGTGTAAGCTTATCTGCAACCGGATCCAAAAGCTTTCCAAGATCGGTAATTTGATTGAAACGGCGCGCAATAATACCGTCGAGCGAGTCGGTCAAGCCCGAAAGCAAAAGTACGCCCAGTGCCCAATATAATAATTGGGGATGATTGCTGCTGTTGAGATACAGTATAATAAATACCGGCAGCAGTGCAATGCGAAAAAATGATAGCGCGTTTGGCACATTCATTTTAAATTCAATATTAAAAAAGCTCATAGCCAAAAAGTCATATCCTTTCGATTTGATAACGCGCTGTATGTCATACTGATTTCGCGCCAAACATCGAATATAAATTATTGGTGACAGGATTAATTTTTTCTACTCTGTGCACAATTATAGTTTCACTAATTACGGCGCGCGTAAGCTTGTCTTCATTGTCTGACGAAGTCGCAATAAGGCTCATAACCGAAACCGCAACAAAGACAAGTACAAGCCCCTGAACGCCGCCCAGCACTGCACCAAGCACACCGTCGGTCTGCCGCAGTACAGGCAGGCGGAATATTCGGCCCACAACAGATGCAGCAATTCCTATGAGTATTGCAAATATCACAAAAAGAATAAAAAAGCTCAAAACACGAAGTAGTGAAATGGCAGCAGGGCGCACCACTCTTTGCTCAATTGTACGTGAAAGCACCTGTACCGAGTCGCTCAGCGAGCCCTCGAGCTTGCCCTTCATCTGGTCGGGCGTCCCCAAATCAAAAAACTTTAGTGCATTAATTACGGCGCCCGGCAAATTATCAATGACACCTTCCAGCGCATTGTCAACCGACTGTGCTCCTGTCTTTTCAATTTGAGAGGAAATCCCCTTTTGTATTGAGCTTGATATCATGCTGTCGTAAATTCCCGAAGCCAGGGGTGCACTTATGCCCCACGCTATTAAAGCGGCTGCTAAACAGCCGACTAAACGGATAATCGTGTTGAAAAATCCGCGACGGTAACCCATCCAGATTGCCAGCAGAAAAATTAGTATGACCACACCATCAAGTATATATGCCATATTTGTCACCGCTTCCTTTCGATACCGGCCCATGGATTTTAATTACAGTATATCATAACTTGTTTTTCAGTACAACAGTCCAGCTTAGTTGTAAATGCAATTTTTTTGTTTTTAAACTCGTGGTATGGTGTATTCGTTTAGTGAAGTCAATCCCAAAACTATGGCTTTGCCGCCCATAGCACAAACAATGCGGCTGTCACGCATAACGTCAATCGTGTTGATAACTCCTGCGGGATTTACATGGTACAAATGCTCTGATGTTAGCACTAAAACACCGAAATCTTGGGGCGCAATATTGCGGAATGATCCCTCGAACGATGCAGTATAAGCAATGTCACCAGAAGGATTTACCGTTATAATGTCTCCGCCCTTCGAGCTGCCCAAATCACGTAGCACAACAGATACGGCACTTTCACCAATCGTGTATCCGATAAGCTCCCGATCGTTAAATCCGTGGCTTTGTTGTATTGTGCCGCTTTTGTTACACACCCAAAGCTCGCTGTCCCCCACTGCAGCGATTGTGCCGTTTGGAAAAAAATCGACCGAAAACAGCATTGTGTCTCTTATTTGATATTTGGCAACCGGATCCTCTTTATTAAAATCAAATATCAGCAAAGTACTTTCCATTGCGCCCGTCTCGGCTGCGATACCCACGACGGCAAGAGATTCACCGTCCGGGCTTATCGCAATATCCAAAACAATCAACTCGGTGTTGTACCGATGAAAAATTTTCTCCCTATTATGATTATATGCTACAACCTCAGAAGTATATCCTTTGGTCGAATCAGTAGCCAGTGCATATTTTCCGTCGCCGGACACAGCTGCGCTTGTTATATGGTTGTTAAGTGTCATTTCTCCTGCTGTAGACGCGCGTGTTTCTATCTTTAACCTGTTGCCCGATGCATCGTATATTATAATCCATTTGCCTGCTGTGCGCAGAACCGGGCGCGAAAAGCCGTGATGTCTTTGCAAAAGCCTGCCGCCTTTATCATTAAATAAAATAAGTGAGGTGTCGGTTAACAGCGCAAGTCCGTCCTTGGAACGTGTCATGCTTAAAACCGAGCTGCCCGTAATATCCACCGGAAAGCCGCCACCTTTTTGGCCGCCTGCAAGCTTGTCGTTCAGCCAATATAACATGCTTTCCGGTGAAAGGCTATTCCAGTTTATGCTAATGTAACACACACCAGTTATTAAGGCAGCAACAATCAAAAGCCTTATAAGTACGCGTAGCAAGCTGCGCCGCCTTCGTCGCCGTCGGACGGGCAGCACCTCAAGCTCAACTGCGTCATCATTTACAGACGAGGCAGGATTTGGACGCCTTATCGTAATGTCACGCTTTGAAGCCATGTTTCTCCTCCGGAACGAAAGGTAATCAGTAAAACACCTTGTCAAGTATCAATCCGCAAGCGGGTGCTGTTGCACCTGCAGCGTTTCTTGAGCGTGCCTTTAAAATGTCAGGAATACAGTCATACTGCAGTTTTCCTGCATTAATTTCAAGCAGTGTTCCCGCAATTATTCGCACCATGTTGTATAAAAAGCCATTTGCCTGTACAGTTAAAATTACAAGCTCGCCAATTTGTGAAAATTCACATTTGTGCACATGACGTACCTTATTGCACACGCTGCTGCCCGCAGCGCAGAACGAAGTAAAATCGTGCTCACCCAAAAAATCGGCGGCCGCCCTATTGAGCCTCTCCACATCAATGGGGTAGCGGATATGCAGTGCCAGTCCGTCCCAAAACGGATTGCGTGCGGGAGAGTTCCATATCCTATATAAATATTGTTTTGCTATCGCGCAATAACGCGGATGAAAATCGGCATCTACCTCGCGGCAGTCGTAAACGGCTATATCACGAGGCAAGTGGGCATTAAGCGCTGATACCATTTTGTCGCCGTAAAGCGTAGAATCGGTATCGGTGGTACAGCAGTACATGCTTGCATGCACCCCGGCATCGGTCCGGCTGCATCCTATAACGTTCGAACGGTATCCGGTCACGCGCTCTATGGCATCCTGAAGCACGCTTTGTATTGTAAGTGCGTTTTTTTGAACCTGCCAGCCGTGGTAATGCGTACCGATAAAGCGCAATGTAAGCAATAATCTCGGCATGCCTTTGACCTCATTTTTATATTAGAATCAAATAACCGGCGGAAGAACAAAATTCAGAACAATCAGCCCCGCCGCCATTAAAACTACAACTGCAATGCAAACGATATCAAAAGCGCGCATATGCATTTGCTTCATGCGGGTGCGACCCTCTCCGCCGCGGTAGCAGCGGCATTCCATTGCCGTTGCAAGCTCATAGGCTCGGCGAAACGACGATACAAACAGTGGTATAAGAATTGGAATAAGAGCTCGTATCCGCTGCATCAGGCTGCCGCTTTCCAAATCTGCCCCGCGCGCCTTTTGGGCCGACATAATCTTGTCTGTTTCCTCAATTAAGGTTGGAATAAACCTAAGTGCAATCGTCATCATCATTGCAAGCTCGTGAACGTTAAGACGCACCGCTTTAAGCGGGGACAACAGCCGTTCAAGCGCGTCGGTCAGCGTGGTCGGCGATGTTGTATATGTGAGCAACGAGCTTCCGGCAATCAGAGATATAATACGAATTGCAATAAATGCTGCTGTTGTAAGCCCTTGCGTTGTTATATGGATAAATGCCCAGTCAAATAAAGGTGTACCATCGGTAACATAAAAAATATTTAATGCCGAAGTAAATATTATTATTGGCAAAATAGGCTTTATACTTTTTAAAACAAGTTTGGCGGGCAAACGAGAAAGCAGTATCGTAAAAATCAAAAATCCAACGGCGACTGCAAGACCCGCCCAGTTTCTGGGTATAAAAACAGCGGCAATATAAGCGAATGTGAGCACCAGCTTGATGCGTGCGTCCATGCGGTGCAGCAAAGAGTTGCCGGGAAAGAACTGACCGATTGTGATGCCGCTAAGCATTGGAACCGCCCCCTTTCTTTAAAAGGGGCAGAAGACGGTCATATGCTTGCTTTACCGTATAAGCATTTGGTCCCACATTAAATCCGCTTTTGCGCAAACTCATAAATATGCGTGTCACGGCAGGCACATCCAAGCCAATCGACTCAAGCTCATGCGCACGCGAAAAAACTTCAGCCGTTTCGTCAAGCATCACTATGCGCCCGTGGTTCATAACAAGCACTTTTTTTGCCGAGCGTGCAATATCCTCCATATTATGAGAAACCAGCAGTACGGTGGTTTGGTTTTGTTTTTGATAGTCAAGTATTTGCTGCAATATCATATCGCGTCCTCGAGGGTCAAGTCCTGCTGTCGGCTCGTCAAGTATAAGCACTTCAGGCTGCATAGCCATAACTCCGGCAATTGCGACGCGGCGTTTTTCGCCGCCCGACAGCTCAAAAGGCGATTTTTGCAAAAGCTCTTCACGCAGCCCGACAAATTGTGCCGCTAAGCGAACGCGTTTATCTATTTCATCGTCATTAAGTCCCATATTCTTAGGGCCGAACGCAATGTCCTTATAAGCCGTTTCCTCAAAAAGCTGGTGTTCGGGATACTGAAAAACAAGCCCAACCTTAAAACGCACCGAACGTATTTTTTTGGGCTGCTGCCAAATATCTATCCCGTTCACAAACACCTGCCCTGATGTCGGACGCAACAGGCCGTTGAGATGCTGCACAAGAGTGGATTTTCCCGAGCCGGTATGGCCGATAATGCCTATAAAGTCGCCTTTTTGGGCAGTGAATGTTATATCAGTTATTGCATCCTTGCGAAAGGGTGTGCCCGGAGAATAGGTGTATGAAAGATTACGTGTTTCAATTACCGGCATTGTTTTCCTCCAAAATCTGTAATAATGCCGTTGTGCATTCCTCGACGGTAAGGATACCCTCAGGCAGTGGTATGCCTTGCCCCAGCAAATCATAACAGAGTTCGGTGGGTTGGGGCACGTCAAGACCGGCGGCACGCAGCTTGTCCACTTTTGAAAAAACCTCGCGTGGTGTGCCCTGCATTATAATTTGTCCGTGCTCCATTACTACGACACGGTCTGCATTTGCTGCCTCGTCCATGTAATGTGTAATGAGAACAACGGTCATGCCGCGTTCACGGTTAAGACGGGATATTGTTTCGAGCACTTCTTTTCTGCCTTGTGGGTCAAGCATCGCAGTCGGCTCGTCGAGCACAAGGCAATCGGGCTGCATTGCGAGTATTCCGGCAATTGCAACGCGCTGCTTTTGACCTCCGGACAGCTTGTGCGGAGCATGTTCCCTGTAATCCAGCATGCCTACAGTGCTGAGTGCGTCGTGTACGCGGCGTACTATTTCGTCAGGTTCCAACCCTAAGTTTTCCGGCCCAAACGCAACATCCTCCTCGACAATTGTGGACACAAGCTGGTTGTCGGGATTTTGCAGAACCATTCCGACCATACGCCTGATTTCATATTTATTATGCTCATCCGAAGTGTTTTTACCGTCAATAAGCACCTGTCCACCGGTTGGAAGCAGCAATGCGTTAAAGTGCTTTGCCAGGGTTGATTTACCTGAGCCATTGTGTCCCAAAACAGCAACAAATTCACCCGTTTTTATATCAAGGTTAATGTTGTCGAGTACCATTAGGGATTGTGCCGCACCTTCTTCATTATCGGTATCATAATGAAAGCGTACGCTCTCAGCTTTTATAATCGCCATATAAAATTTCACCTATTAAATTCTTGTTAGCCGATTGCCTTTTGTATGCTGTCAGCAAGTGAAGCGGCGAGTCGGTTTATGTTTGAAAAGTCGCGTCCCTCAACCATAACGCGTATAAGCGGCTCGGTACCGGATGCACGCACCAGTACGCGCCCGTCCTTGCCTAAGCTATTTCCCGCTTGTTCAATTAAAGATGCGAGTGCCGTATCGGCTGCGTAGCGAATCTTTTGCTCGGCGTCTGCCTTTACGTTTACCATAACCTGCGGATAGCTTTCCATCATACTACTAATATCCGAAAGCTTGCACCCGCGATGCCGGCACAATGAAAGCAGTTTTATTGCGGTTAGCTGCCCATCGCCGGTTGTTGCATGCCTGCGGAATATAATATGCCCGGATTGCTCTCCTCCGATGCCGTAGCCGTTTTTAAGCATTTCCTCAAGGACATAACGGTCGCCGACTTTAGTGATTACCGGAATTATGCCGTGCTCTTCAAAAAAACGAAACAGTCCAAAGTTAGACATTACAGTGACAACAGCGGCACCACCGTCCAGTTTGCCTCTTTCCTTCATGTCAAAGGATAGCGCAGCTATTATTTTGTCGCCGTCAACGAGGTTGCCATTTTCGTCAACTGCAAGGCATCGGTCAGCATCACCGTCAAACGCTATTCCTGCAGAGAATTTCAGTTTTTTAACATGTTCGACCAACATTTCCATATGTGTTGAGCCGCATTTTGCGTTTATGTTAATGCCGTTAGGTGAATTGTTAATAAATACGCACTCGGCTCCAAGTGCCGAAAACAATTTTTGCGCTGTTGCGCTCGCCGACCCGTTTGCACAGTCGACAACCAAGCGCATACCCTTTAAATCAATGTCTACTGTACTCAGCAGATGTGCAACGTAATCATCAACCGCGGTATCACAATAGTGAACACACCCGACATCGCCACCTACAGGACAGGGCGGTGTTCGGCTGCCGTCAAGGACTATGGACTCAATCTCGTGTTCGAGAGCGTCAGATAGCTTATATCCCTCGCTGTTAAAAATCTTGATACCATTGTATTCGCAGGGGTTGTGCGAAGCCGAAATCATAACACCTGCATCGGCATTATACTTTTTTACGAGATATGCCACAGCAGGTGTCGGCACAACTCCCATCAGCGTCACATCAGCGCCCACAGAGCATAGTCCGGCCGCCATTGCCGATTCAAGCATATCGCATGACCGGCGGGTATCCTTGCCTATAATAATGCGCGGGTGACGATGCTCGTTGTCTATAAGCACCATTGCCGCCGCGCGACCAATAGCCATTGCAAGCTCACAATTTAGTTCTGTATTGGCAACACCGCGTGCACCGTCGGTACCGAACAATCTTCCCATAAAAATTCTTCCCCTCTTCGGCTAAAATGTCATCTGACCGCTATATTCCAGCCCTAAATGGCTGTATGCAGCGGGCAAAACCACGCGCCCGCGCGGTGTACGGCTTAAAAAGCCAATTTGCATAAGATATGGTTCGTACACATCCTCTATTGTAACCGATTCTTCACCTATTACTGCCGCAATTGTATCCAACCCAACCGGGCCTCCTCCATAATGCTTTATCATGGATTCAAGCATGTGCCGGTCAATCATATCAAGGCCAAGTTCATCTATTTCCAACCTGTTCAGAGCATTGCGCGCTGATTCTAAAGTTATTGGTCCTTCGCTTATAACCTGGGCAAAGTCTCTGACACGCTTAAGCAGGCGGTTGGCGATACGTGGCGTCCCGCGTGAGCGTGTCGCAATTTCAAGAGCGCCTTCATCGTCACACTCAATATTAAGAATGCGCGCGCTTCGCTTTACAATTGTCGCAAGATCCTCAGGGGTGTATAGCTCAAGCCGCAGCACAACTCCAAATCGGTCGCGCAGCGGTGCCGAAATTTGTCCGGCGCGCGTTGTCGCACCGATAAGTGTAAAATGAGGCAAAGGCAAGTGAATTGAAAGTGCGCCCTGCCCTTTGCCGTTGATTATGTCGATCGAAAAATCCTCCATTGCAGGATACAATATTTCCTCAACCATGCGTGACAGGCGGTGTATCTCGTCAATAAACAGCACATCGCCCTCTTCAAGATTTGTCAGCATTGCTGCTAAGTCGCCGGGTCGTTCGATTGCCGGACCCGATGTTATGCGTATGTTCACGTTCATTTCGTTGGCAATAATTCCCGCAAGCGTTGTTTTGCCAAGTCCGGGCGGGCCATAGAGCAGTGCATGGTCAAGCGCCTCGCCGCGCTGACGGGCAGCATCGATAAAAACGGACAGGTTTTCTTTAACCTTTGTCTGTCCGATAAACTCGCTGAGAGCCCGTGGTCGCAGAGGATTGTCGCCCTCGTCTTCGGGCAAATATGAGGTTGTCACCATCCTGTTCTCCATATCCATTTCCAAGGTTTCATCCCTCATTTCAGCCGCGTTTGGCTAGTGACTTAAGTGCTTCGCGTACCAATGTATCAACCGGCAAAGAGCTGTCCAGCCGGCCGACTGCCGATGATGATTCTCCCACCGAAAATCCAAGTACAGTAAGGGCATTGACAGCTTCTGCCGCATTGCCCGAAGCGGATTGAATACCTGTAAACCCCTGCGATTCGGTTAAATCCGACGTCTGCAAGGCACTAAATTTATCCTTTAACTCGAGCACTATACGTTGAGCAAGCTTTTGACCTATACCTTGAGCGCTTGTCAGAGCTTTGTAATCCCCCGATGCAATGGCCATTGCCACACGCTCGGACGAGAGCTCGGATAATATTGAAAGTGCGGCCTTGGGGCCTATGCCGGTAACCGATGTTAACTGTTTAAAGCAATTAAGCTCTGCCCTGTCGGCAAAGCCGAAAAGCTCTATAGCATCATCACGAACATTCATTACGGTATAAAGTGTTGTTTGTTCGCCCAAAGCGGGAAGCCGGCGAGCTGTTGTCATTGTAATGCGGCAGTTAAATCCCACTCCGCCGCATTCTATAACAGCAATACCTGCCTGGTTTACAATTAATTTTCCGTGCACACTGTAAAGCATTAATAATCCTCCGTTATTAAGCCATTCCGGCCAGCCGTCTTCTAAGTGGTGTTCCACAGGTTTGTGCGTGGCAAATAGCTATTGCGAGCGCGTCGGCGGCATCGTCGGGGTGGGGTGTTTCTGTCAATCTTAACAGCCGCCTCGTCATTTCCATTACCTGTAGCTTTTGCGCCTTGCCGTATCCTGTGACAGCTGATTTTACCTGAAGCGGTGTGTATTCGCAAGTTTCGATGCCGTTAAGCTGGGCGCTCAGCATAATTACTCCGCGTGCCTGGGCAACATCAATTGCAGTTTTTTGATTATTTTTAAAATAAAGTTTTTCAACGGCAATCGAATTGGGGTGATATTTTGCTATCAACAGGCAAAGCTCGTTGTAAATACACTCAAGCCTTAAAGGAAAGTTCATTTTTGCAGGGGTAGAAATTGTACCGAAATCAAGCAAATGATACCGTGCACGCTCATAGCGCACGCATCCCCAACCCACAGTTGCATAGCCGGGGTCAATTCCCAGTATAACCAAGCAAAACCACCCCTTTCCGTTCGTATGATTATATCATATTACACGGGGAGGGGCAACAATAAACCAACATATATTATGCAGGGTTAATCGGGCGCACACGCAGGTGCGCCCCTACGGAATCGCAAACAATTATGGTGAATAAAATATATTCGCAAAAAATTTGTGTAGGGGCGGATTCCATATCCGCCCGTATAATAACAATAATTGCGTGGAAATGGTTTGGGTAATTACATATTGGCGACATTCAATTTGCGGGTATTGTTTAATTAAATATGATATCAATTGCCCGGGCGGATATCGAATCCACCCCTATGAGAACCCTAACAGTCTCTGCCAAGGAACACTGCACTCGATTTTGACCTGAGTTATTCGGATTTGCCGGTTATAAGCATACCGATTGCATTAACAGCAGCCGCCCCCGCATGTGAGGTGTCGTGTACAGCCTCTTGGTTTTCCAGCTCCTGGTTCCACAACACGTGCAGCACGCAACCGGCATAGATCCCCCTTGAAGCTGCAACCGCAAACAGTGTTGCCGACTCCATTTCCGAGGCAAGGCAGCCTGCCTTTATATATGCCCTCCATTTAGCTATCAGCTCATATCCCACCGGTGAATCTTCGGGGCGGTGCTGTCCGTAAAAAGAATCCTTGCAATGCACAACACCGGCATGCACGCGCCGTCCGGTTTTGCGTGCAGCAAGCGTCAAAGCCGCTGTTACGTTAAAATCAGAAACGGCCGGGAACTCAATAGGCAAATATTCTTGTGAGGTACCCTCCTGCCGGATTGCAGCAGTAGCGACAACAAGGTCGCCGGCACGCACCTGTTTTGCCATGCCGCCGCATGTGCCCACCCGTATCATTGTATGCACGCCTATTTTATTTAGCTCCTCTACGCAAATCGCAGTTGACGGGCCGCCTATACCGTGAGATACAACAAGCACACGCGCACCTTCAAGTGTCCCCGCCCATGTTGTATATTCACGGTTGCAACAGACAAACTCGGGTGAGTCAAGCATACCGGCAATGCTCTGAACCCTTCCTGGGTCTCCGGTCAGTATTGCATATTCAGCGCCTTGATCGTGTGACAATCCCAAGTGATACATTTTTTCACGGTTCATATCCATTGAAATAACCTCCCTTTACAGGTGCGAACTGTGGTCGCCCGTAAAATCCGTACATTACTCAATCAACTAAAAAATCAAGTCCGTCCTCGTTTTTGCAAGGACGGACAAATGTTAGCTTTGATTATTATAGCATGTTCTTTTTGCGCAGAAAATATCCAACGCCGGCCATCAATACAAGCGACAAAATTACCGGAAACCAGAAAAACTGCGCAAGAGGCAGCCCCTTGACGTTCATGCCGTAAAATCCTGCGATGATATTGGGAATTGAAATAACAATTGTAACAGACGCGAGCACTTTCATTACGATATTAAGGTTATTAGAAATGACAGATGCGAACGCGTCCATTGTTCCTGACAGAATGTTGAGGTAAATGCTCGACATTTCAACCGCTTGCTTTATTTCAATCAAAACATCCTCAAGCAGATCATGATCTTCTTCGTAAAGCTTGATGTACCTGCCGCGCATCATTTTTTCAAGGGTCGTTTCGTCCGATTTCAGTGATGTAGAAAAGTAAACAAGCGACTTTTGCAAATCAAGTAGCTGTATAAGCTCTTTATTTTTCATAGATTTTCTAAGCTGCCGCTCAAGCAGTATAGAAATCTTATCAATTTGTTTTAGGTGATGCAGAAACCGCGTTGCAACTCGCAGCATGATTAACAGTATAAACTGAGTTTTAAGCCCGGTCTGAACATTTTTTATGACCCCGTCGGCAAACTCCGCAATTATTGGGTTTTCCTTAAGCGATACCGTAATCACATGATTTTGTGTAACCAATATGCCCACGGGCATTGTTAAATAAATTATCCCGTCGTCGGTTTTTTCGGCAACCGGTGTGTCAATAATGACAAGAGTTTTCCCGTCCTCGCATTCAATACGCGGCGATTCCTCCTCGTCAAGAGCGGCGCGAAGAAAATCGGGTTCAAGTGAAAATTGGGACATAAGATAGTTAATCTCATTTTCGTCAGGATTGACGACATCGATCCAGCAGCCGTCTTCAAGCTTATCGAGACGGCATATTCTGCCGTCTATGGTTTTATAAAATTTAATCATTTGCACACCCCTTTTTCGGGGCGCGCGTTAAACGGGGATGCGGCGCGTCCCGATTTTTTTTGTATGTTTGGATAATCGACTTGCAGGGTCGGAACTCACCGTATCCACCTCCGTCTATATTGTTTGCAGCGATTATGTAAAGTTATTCACGCTTTTTTTTAAAAATATCCATTATACTTGTAAAATCCTCGTCATCCAACTGGCTTGCCGGCGCAAACCCTCCGGTCTGGATACTATCGGATAAATCCGGTGCTTTATAAGATCCGTCGGTCGAAAATCCTGTCGCAATTACGGTAACACAAAGCTCATCTTCAAGATTTTCGTCAAAGGCTGCACCCCATATAATGTTAGCATCAGGGTGAGCAGCGCGTGATATCATTGAGGAAGCGAGCTCAACGTCTTCTAAATCTATGTCGGGAGACGAGGTTATGTTAATTATTACACCATAAGCACCGTCAATAGAGGTTTCAAGCAGTGGGCTGGAAATTGCAGCCTTTGCCGCGGCCTCGGCCTTATCCTTTCCTTCAGCGCGCCCGACACCCATGTGGGCATAGCCGGCATCTTTCATAACTGCAGAAACATCGGCAAAATCAAGGTTGACAAGTCCGGGTACTTTTATAAGCTGAGAGATGCTTTGAACGCCCTGCCGCAGCACATCGTCTGCAATTGCGAACGCGTTTGCAAGAGTGATGCGCTGCTCGCTAACCATCTTTAAACGCTCGTTCGGGATAACGACAAGGCTATCCACATGCTCCCGCAGAGCAGTAATGCCGCCTTCAGCCTGTTCCATCCGTCTGCGCCCTTCAAATGCAAAAGGCTTGGTCACAATGCCAATAGTAAGTATGCCCAAATCGCGAGCAATTTCTGCAACAACGGGAGCGGCGCCCGTACCTGTGCCACCGCCCATGCCGGCGGTAATGAATACCATGTCGGTCCCCTTTAGGGCCGACGCGATTTCCTCACGGCTTTCTTCAGCGGAGCGTTGCCCTTTTTCCGGGTTGGAGCCGGCTCCCGTGCCGCGTGTCAGCTTTTCGCCTATCTGAATTTTATGTGTCGCTTGAGACAAGGCAAGCGCTTGACGATCGGAATTTATTGCAATAAATTCAACTCCCTGAACATTGGTACTAATCATGCGGTTAACCGCGTTTCCACCGCCACCGCCGACACCAACTACTTTTATATGAACGCCATCCACAAAATCATTGTCAAACGCAAAACCCATGTGAACCTTCCTCTCAGCTTTGATTTCCTATTAAGATTATAGCCGTGGTTTTTGACTACGGGCACGGATTTATGAACACATTATTGCTAATTTTAACACGAACGTTAACGAAATTCAACTGCTCTTAAGTCGGGAAATGTAAAATATTTTTATATTTAATCATTAGGGTGCTAAGGTTCCCCCAAATCGATTAATATACAGACGAGATCAATGCAAACGGCTATTTTTCAATAAGCATAATTTTTTCATAAAATGCAAGACAAATTCATTCTGTAGTCGTGGTTGTGTCCGTGATATTGCTCAGCAAATCCGAGGGCGTAAAAACAGCTTTAGGGCTGGTCTCGGAATACATACTTAAATCAATCTGACCTGAAGCATCACTTCCATGTGAGCTAAGCACCCTATCAAGAGTTTTGCGTGCGTAGTTTAGCTTGGGTTCAAGGCTCATATCGCTGCCGAGCTTTATGTTTATTTTGTCTTTCCAGTTAAGCTTTATATCAGTCAAGTCGGTTACGTCAATTTCCTTTATAGCATCCAAGGTAGAGCTGTCGGCTGCGGTGACAATTGCATTTACAGCAGCAAGGGTGCGGTTATCCAGCGTAAGTCTTGCGACGCCGCTGCCCTTTTGTTTTGTGCACTTAATGCGCCTATAATCGGCAAGGCGCAGGCTTGAAGAACTTAGCTGCTCAAGTCCCTTGCCGTTAGCTCCAACAATGAGCCATCCCGATTTATTGCTTATGATACCAACAGGCTGTACTTCTTCTATCGAAATTTTGATTGAGCTGAAAGACGGATTACTAACTGTCACTTTATCAACATAGGGATAAGCTTTTAAAATATTTTCGGCGATATTGCGCTTATTTATCAAAAAAAGACTTTGCCCGATGTGAATGTCTCCAGCCTTAATTATCTGATCATCAGTATAACGGGTGTTGCCTTCAACTGTTATGTTTTTTATGCCGAACATAGCATTGCGGCTGTCAGACTGAGTAGAATTTTGACTGCCTTGTGAAGATACAAGAAGCACCGCACCGACAACTACCGAAATCATCACAACCATAGAAAACAACAGCAGGGCAACACGCATCCGATTTATCCTGCGCCTTTTGTGCCTGACTTTTTTCGCCGTCACTCGGCTGTCCCGAGACGTGGTCGATTTGTTACTCATAATAACACTCCCACTTATACTATTCTCAGATTAAACCAAAGACATCTTGTCGGCCTGTTTTCCGCTCTGCTTGCGTTTGCATCGTCGTTAGCGGGCGTTAGCCTGCCATCCTCCTCCACCTTGGCATTACAAAAAATATTCTCGTAGGTCTTGTCTCATTTTTAAACTGAGAATAGTATTAGTCAGCGTAATGGTGTGCCTGTTCAAGCATTTTGTCCTTAATTTTCATAAGCCGTGTGGTTGCGCTGCGCTCGCTTTCGTCAAGCTTCATTGTGATAAAGCGTATTGTCTGTTCGTATTGCGGTATCATAACATGCTCAAGCGCATTAACGCGCCTTCGTGTTTTTTCAATTTCTGCGGCCATAAGCTGGCAGGACTTTTCAACCTCGGCAAGCCTGAGCATGTCCGCAATCATATCATAAAAGCCTTTTACCGCAGTGTCCAAGTCGCCCGATGTAAAAGCATAACCATAAGAGTAAATATCGTTTTGATTTAAAGATCCGAATTTGACATTAAATTTCGGCACCATAACGCTCATTACATTTTTTGTTTCTATGTCAAGCACCATGTGTTGCTTTGGATTTAGCAGTGCGACATCAAGCACCTCGCCTTGCATAAGCGAGCGTGCAATCGCCATGTGTGCATTTGCATTTTTAACAGTGCTTTCGACGCGTGCGCGCAGCTTTTTATTTTCACGTACCAGCTCAAGAAACTGGCGCATCAGCTCATCGCGCTTGTCCTTAAGCAGCCGGTGACCGCGGCGTGCCATCACAAGGCGGCGCTTTAAGTTAGTAAGCTCCATGCGCGTCGGATTAACATTGATTACGGGCACGCTAACGTCACCTCAATCATTTGGATAATATTTGTCCAGAATATCTTCGTTGATGCGCTTAAGTTCACTGCGCGGAAGCATTTTCAAAAGCTGCCAGCCAATATCGAGTGTTTCCTCAATACTGCGATTTGTCCGATAGCCCTGTGCTATATACTTCTTTTCAAACTCTTCGGCAAAAGCGGCATAAAGCTTGTCGGTATCGGTCAATGCAGCTTCTCCCAAAATCACCATCAATTCCTTTGCGTCCTTGCCGCGCGCATAAGCGGCAAAAAGCTGGTTCATCGTGTCAGAATGATCCCGACGTGTTTTGCCCTCGCCTATACCCTTATCTTTAAGACGAGAAAGAGACGGCAACACATCAATCGGCGGGTGTATATTTTTTCGTGTAAGCTCTCGGCTTAAAATTATCTGCCCCTCGGTGATGTAGCCGGTAAGGTCGGGAATTGGATGTGTTTTGTCGTCCTCGGGCATTGAAAGTATTGGAATCATAGTAATACTTCCGCTCTTGCCGTGCTGTCTGCCGGCGCGTTCATACAGAGTTGCAAGGTCGGTGTACATATACCCGGGATAACCACGGCGACCCGGAACCTCCTTGCGGGCTGCCGATACTTCACGCAGCGCATCTGCATAGTTTGTGATGTCGGTAAGTATTACGAGTACATGCATGTCTTTTTCAAAAGCAAGAAATTCGGCTGCGGTCAGCGCCATACGCGGCGTTGATATCCTTTCAATTGCCGGGTCATTCGCAAGATTTATAAACAGCACAGAGCGATCGATTGCTCCTGTTTCACGAAAGCTTTCAATAAAAAAGTTTGATTCTTCAAACGTGATGCCTATTGCAGCAAAGACGACTGCGAATTGTTCGCCTTTGCCAAGAACTTTAGCCTGCCTTGCAATCTGTGCCGCAAGCTGCGCGTGGGGCAAACCGCTTGCCGAAAATATAGGTAGCTTTTGTCCGCGCACCAAAGTGTTAAGACCGTCAATTGCCGAAACACCTGTCTGTATAAATTCCTGCGGGTAACTACGCGCAGCGGGGTTCATCGGAGAGCCGTTTACATCAAGCCGCTGTTCAGGCAAAAGCTCGGGGCCGTCGTCAATCGGACGACCAAGACCGTCGAACACGCGCCCAAGCATATCAATGGATACACCAAGTTCCATTTGCCGACCGAGAAACCGTACTTTGCTGTTTGACAAATTGATGCCGGTCGAGCTTTCGAAAAGCTGGACCAATGCATTGGAGCCGTCTATCTCTAATACCCGGCAACGGCGCTTTTCACCGTTTTCAAGCTCGATTTCGCCAAGCTCGTTGAAGGTTACGTTTTCGACGTTGCGCACCAGCATCAGTGGGCCGGCAACCTCCTGAATCGTGCGATATTCTTTGGGCATTAGTATTCCTCCTCCTTAACAAGGCTTTGGTCAAGCTCCTCGTCCAACTGAGAGAGAATGCGCTTGTATTCGCCTTCCACCAAATCTTCTTTTGTATATTTAAAACGCCCGATACGCTCGCGTACCGGCAGGTTTACAAGCGTTTCAATATCTGCACCGGCTTTAAGCGCCTCGCTTGCCTTATCATAATACGCGATTACAAGCTGCATCATGCGGTGTTGCTTTTTAAGTGACGTGTAAGTGTCAACATCATGGAACGCAAGCTGGTGCAAAAAGTCCTCACGTACAGAGCGGGCGGCCTCCATAATCAGGCGGTCGGGTGCCGAAAGCGCGTCCATACCAACAAGGCGTACAATTTCCTCAAGCGCCGCCTCGTCCTGGAGCAAATGCATCATGCGTCCGCGAAGCTGCATCCAATCGGGTGCGATGCTGTTGTACCACGAAGCAAGCGTATCGGTATACAGTGAATAGCTTGTCAACCAGTTAATTGCCGGAAAATGGCGTTTATATGCCAGAGCCGAATCAAGACCCCAGAACACCTTAACAATGCGCAAAGTGGCCTGCGATACCGGTTCTGATATGTCGCCTCCTGGAGGGGATACAGCACCAATTGCCGACAGCGCTCCCTCACGACCGTCCGACCCCAGAGATATGACGCGCCCGGCCCGTTCGTAAAACTGGGCGAGACGGCTGCCAAGATAAGCGGGATAACCCTCTTCACCCGGCATTTCTTCAAGCCGTCCGGACATTTCGCGCAGAGCCTCTGCCCAGCGAGAGGTGGAATCAGCCATAAGAGCCACTGAATAACCCATATCCCGAAAATATTCGGCAATAGTAATACCTGTATAAATCGATGCTTCACGCGCTGCAACCGGCATATCAGAGGTGTTTGCGATAAGCACAGTGCGTTTCATCAGAGAGTGCCCCGTATGCGGGTCGACAAGCTCGGGAAATTCATTTAGCACGTCGGTCATTTCGTTGCCGCGTTCACCGCAACCGATATATACGACGATATCGGCGTCGGCCCATTTCGCAAGCTGATGCTGCGTAACCGTTTTACCGCTTCCGAAAGGTCCGGGTATTGCAGCAACACCGCCCTTGGCAATAGGAAACAGGCTGTCAATAACGCGTTGACCCGTTATCAACGGCATTTCGGGAGGCAGCTTCTTTGCGTACGGGCGTCCTTTGCGTACGGGCCAGCGCTGCATCAGCGTCAGCTCCTGCTCGGTGCCGTCAGCTTTTTTAAGCAATGCAACCCTTTGATCGACTGTAAAATCTCCCTCGGCAATTTCGGTTATAATGCCCGATATTCCCACGGGTACAAGAATCTTATGCTGTACAACTTCGGTTTCCTGCACTGTGCCGATAATATCACCCTCAAAGACCTCGGCTCCGACCTCTACCGTAGGGACAAAATGCCATTCAATACTTCTGTCAAGTGGCGGCACCTCGATGCCGCGGTGCAGGCGATTACCTGACATTTTCATTATTTTTTTAAGCGGACGCTGAATGCCATCGAAAATTGTGCCGATAAGACCGGGTCCGAGCTCAACGCTTAAAGGGATACCGGTCGTTTCGACAGGCTCTCCGGTGCCCAGTCCCGCCGTTTCCTCATATACTTGAATGGACGCACGGCTACCGTGCATTTCAATGATTTCCCCAATAAGACGCTGGTCGCTTACACGCACCACGTCAAACATATTAGCTTCTCGCATTCCGTCCGCTATTACAAGCGGACCCGACACCTTTACTATTTGTCCCTTGCCCAAGGCGGAACACCCCCAAAAATTTACTTGATTAATAGTCTTCCGATATAATATCCGAACCGACTGCGCGTTCCACCGATTTCGATACATTTTTCATGCCGATTCCGGTATTGCCAGACAGGCCGGGTATCGGAACGACAATCGGTATTGTATCGTCACGATAGGCGTCAAGCTCTGTTTGGAGCGCCGCGGCTAATTGCTCGGTGATAAATATTACTGCATAACCGTTTTCGGAAAGACGCCGTATAAGCCGCCCTGCCTCTTGCGACTCTTCGGTCGGAAAAATTTCAATACCGACGGCGGAATATCCGTAAATGCTATCCCTGTCACCTATAGCTGCCACCCTATACATATAAATTGCGCATCCTTTCTCGTATTGTGGCATCGTCCGCACCATGGCGTTTGCCCGACAGCAAAATGCGGATGTTGCGAATTTCGGCTTCACGCGCGAGATAATAAGCGGCAAGCGGTTCAGGTCCAAAAAATAAGGATTTCGCAGATTTTATAATTTCCATCAATCTGTCGTCAAACCACTTTTCCAAAGCCGACAGTGAGCCGCTTTGAACAGCCTCGTCATACGGCGTTGAATACAGATAATCACGCAGCGCGTCCTCACCTTTAAGCGCTGCAGCAATGAGTGTGGTTTTGTCGAGTGTATCACATTCACAAACGGCGTTGTCGAGAAAATGCAGATCCTTATTGGTCTTTACCGCGCGCACTACAGTTTTGATATTGGCGGCGGCGCACGTAAGCTCAGTTACCGTGTCAATCATTGCACTTTGCGAACGCCGACCTGCATCGCGAATTGCCTTAAGAGCCGCTGTATCTATAATCACATCGGCGTATTGTCCATCCTGTGTGTTTATAAAAACTCTGTGCGCGTTTTGCGCAGCATCTATCAGCAAATCCGGTAGCAAATCAAACTGCCTTTCGGCAACTGCTTCTTCAATATTAGCTGTGTTATACAGGCAGGGCTTTATGAAATAAGGTTTGGGGCTATTTCCC
>JAQVFM010000047.1 GCA_028697255.1 Oscillospiraceae bacterium | reverse complement strand
ACTTACAGATAGCAAAGGAAGCATAGAGGCATAAAAAATCCCGACAGTTCTAAGAATCTGTCGGGATTGGTGGAGACTATCGGGATCGAACCGACGACCTCTTGAATGCCATTCAAGCGCTCTCCCATCTGAGCTAAGTCCCCGTAGAGTAAAAATGTGAGTTTTAGAATGCCATTAAGGCGAGTGTGGAATTTGGGGTAGTTTACCGGTTAGATTGGGCTCCCAGCTGAGCTAAGCCCCCATACAGTTTTTGCAACGCTATTTAATTTAACACAGGGGACTATGAAAGTCAAGTCCTTTTTGACAAATAAGGTTGCTTTTTGTGACAATATTTAAATATTACAAAAGAATAGACAGTGCGCTTTATTTGCACACTGTCACTATGAACTTAACATAAAATTTTATAAGCATCTGACAACAAAATATATTAACGGATTTTACGCAGGCGAATTACGCCGTCAATTCCTTCTATCTTATCCAGCAGCTCGTCCCCAACATCGCCGACAACATCGAGTATTGTATAAGCGTAGTCTTTTTTTGACCGATTAACCATAGATTCAATGTTAATGCCTGCACCGGATAAAACCCCACTGATTTGTGCAAGCATATTTGGAATGTTGCGGTGCAGCACGCATACACGAGTATCAGTAGTGCGGGGTACCTCAACCGACGGGAAATTGACTGAATTGATAATATTGCCGTTTTCAAGATAATCTATCATTTCATGTGCCGCCATAATGGCGCAATTGTCCTCACTTTCGGGAGTGGATGCACCAAGATGGGGTATCGCAATAACATTATCAACGTAAAGCATGTCATCAGTGGGGAAATCAACGACATATGCCGCAACCTTGCCGCTTGCAAGTGCATCACGCATGTCCTGCCTATTAACTAAATCTGCACGTGAAAAGTTTAGGATACGCACACCGTCACGCATCAGCTCGAATGTAGACGAATTGAGCATTTCTTTTGTATCCTTTGTCAACGGGACATGAATTGTGATGTAATCGCATATTTCATACAGATGATTAAGGTCCCTTGCACGGTGAACCGAGCTGGAAAGCCCCCAGGCCGAATCTACAGAAATATAAGGATCATAGCCATAAACATCCATGCCAAGCCGTCTTGCACCGTTAGCAACAAGCACGCCAATTGCACCCAAGCCAATAACACCAAGTTTTTTGCCCCTGATTTCGGGACCGGCAAATTGGCTTTTGCCTTTTTCTATCAGCTTTGGAACCTCATCGCCCTTGCCTTTAAGCGTTTTGACCCATTCTATGGCTGATATGATGCGTCGCGAAGATATGAGCAAACCGGCAATAACCAGCTCTTTAACGGCGTTTGCATTGGCGCCGGGCGTGTTTAGCACCACAATACCGGCTTCACTGCATTTATCAAGGGGAATATTGTTTACGCCCGCTCCTGCCCGCGCTATGACTTTCAGTGTCGGCGGCAAATCCATTTCATGCATTGATTGGGAGCGAACTAATATACCGTCGGGAGATTCGACATTGTCACCGACATTATATTTTTCCTTATTAAAACAGTCAGTGCCGCAGGCGGCAATTTTATTTAAAGTTAGAATATTCATAAAAACAGATTCATCCTTTCGGGTTTTAAGCGCTAAATATGCTTTTTTTCAAAATCCATCATAAAATCTACTAAAGCAGCTACACCTTCCACCGGCATAGCATTGTATATTGATGCACGCATACCGCCGACTGTGCGATGTCCTTTTAAGTTGACAAACCCGGCATCGGCCGCCTCTTTAACAAATTTTGCATCAAGCTCTTCATTGCCGGTAACAAACGGAACATTCATTAAAGAACGGTCTGCCTTGTCAACTGTGCCGTGAAACAGATTTGAGCTGTCAAGAAAATCATACAGCATGTTAGCCTTTTTCTCATTGATAGCTTTCATGTTTTTAAGTCCGCCGATATCATTTTTAATCCATTCCAGAACCAGCTTGCATATATAAATTGAGTAGCAGGGTGGAGTGTTAAACATAGAGTTATTATCGCTATGTATTTTGTAATCAAACATAGTGGGTGTGATATCACGCGCTTTGCCGATGAGGTCTTCCCGGATTATAACAACGGTTAGACCTGCAGGACCCATGTTTTTTTGTGCGCCTGCATAAAGAACACCAAACCGTGAAACATCAATCGGTTCTGAAAGTATGCAGGAGGATATATCGCCAACCAGCGGTACATCACCGGTTTCAGGCAAAGTGGTATAGCGGGTGCCATAAATCGTATTGTTTACACAAATATGAAAATAATCGGCATCGGGCGTAAAAGTTTCGGGGCTAAGCTTTGGAATATAGGTGAAAGTTTTGTCCTTAGAGCTTGCTACAATTTTGGCCTGACCGTAACGAGACGCTTCCTTGTATGCCTTGGTTGCCCATTGTCCGGTTATGACAAAGTCAGCTTTACCACTGCCGTTCATAAGGTTAAGAGGAACCATGGCAAACTGTGAGGATGCCCCACCCTGAAGAAACAATATCTTATAATTGTCGGGAATGTTCATCACTGTACGCAAAAGCGATTCGCAACCATTGATTATTGGTTCGAAGACTTTGGAACGGTGAGACATTTCCATCACCGATTGACCTGAACCCTTATAATCCAGCATTTCCTCTGCAGCTTTTTTGAGTACACTTTCCGGAAGAACCGAAGGCCCAGCCGAAAAATTATATACTCTTGCCATGAATTTCAACCTCCATTTAAATGAATTAAAGATTATTTTACTCCTTTGTGAAAAAATAGTCAATCCATTTATAAAATTATTAGCCGTACTGTTTGTTCATTTGTTATAATGTATATAATTAATCGCGATTTTTAAAACGATAGTGTGATATACGGCAAGGCGAAGGAAAGGGGGAGGGGAGTGTTATTTTATTTTAACGTTTGACACGGTAAATTTGTAACAGCCGGGCTGCTTAGCCATTTTCCGTAGATGTCAAACCGAGAACCGTGACACGGACAGTCCCAAGACTTTTCATCAGGATTAAATTGAAGCTCGCATCCGAGATGGGGGCATCGAGTGGAAACCAAATGGACTTTGCCGTCTTCCGCTTTGTATGCGCCGACCTTTTTACCCTTGTATTCTATTATTCCGCCAGTCCCTTTTTTTAAGTCGTCAAGCTCTTTTACAGGGAAATGGAACGCCTCGGATAATAATCCTATTGATGCCGGCACACCGTCACCGATAATATTTTTGGCCACCGATTTAACCGAAAAACGGCGCGGTGAAAAAATTGGAGCACAATCGTTTTTTACTCCCGTGATTTGGTCGGTAATCAGCGTTGCAGCCACCATAGCGCTGGTCATGCCCCATTTATTAAATCCCGTTGCAACAAACATGCGAGGTGTCGATGTCGAGTATTGACCGATATATGGGACACTATCCGAAGTAATGCAATCTTGAGCGGACCATGCGAAACTGTATTCCGGATTACTATAAAGCTTTGCAGCAACTCGTCGCAAGCGCTCATAGCTGCCCGGTTGGTTATTTGATGCAGCAGGGTTTTTGCCCGTTCTGTGGCCTGCACCGCCTAAGATAAGTGTATCACCCGAGCTGCGCAAAGACAATCCGTATTGTCGTTCGTCCACATACATTCCGTTTACCAAAGGCACGTTTTTTAGAGCTTGCACATATGACCGTTCCTGATGCAAACGCATAAAATAATATCCGGGTGCGTTTATTAGCGGATAGTGTGTTGCCATTACCACATATTTTGCATTAAGGCGACCTTCGTCGAAATATACAGTTTGGTTATCGACAGTTTTCACCCTTGTGTTTTCGTATATCGCAAGTGGTTCAGCCACAGACTTAAGAAATTTTAACGGATGAAAGCATGCCTGATTAGAAAAACAAAGCGCACCTTTTACTCTGAAAGGCAGTTCAGTGCTGTCGGTCATAAAGGATGGAATGCCAAGACGTGCGGCAGCCTCGGCCTCGTTTTCAAGTTGAGTTGTGTTAACACGATTAAACACATAGGCAGGGCAAATCTTAAAATCACAGTCTATGCCAAGCTTATCAATGAGATTTTTATATTGACTTATAGCACGTATATTTGCCAAAGCATATTGCTTTGCCATTTCAATGCCATATTGCTTTATAAGACTATCGTAAATCAGTCGATGCTGAGCGGTTATCTTAGCGGTTGTTCCACTTGTTTCTCCTTGCCCGATACGACCGCGTTCAAGCACTATTACGCTAAGGCCTCTTTCTTTAAGAAAATATGCTGTTAGAATTCCCGCCAATCCCGCACCTATAATTGCAACATCAACTTTTCTTGTGCCTCTCAGAGGCTCACGCTCAGGGATTAAGCAATCGTCCTGCCACAGTGACTGCATACTAAACTCCACCTTTATTTATTTCTTTATGGATTATTCTTCCCCGATTTTCATAAAAAATAAGGCGAGCTCAAAAGTTATAAGAGCCCGCTTAATAATGTCATATATTTGCAAGAAATTTTATATTTTAAACAGCAAATCGCTAAAGGTTGGGAACGGCCAATATTTTTTATCGGTTAACAATTCCATCTCATCAGCGACAGCACGAGTTTCGCGCATAGCTGCTAAAACAGTTTCTTTGTAATATTTTGCGCATTTATATAGGTCGGTTTGGCTTTTGGTGTTAAGCAGGGCGTTGCTTAGCATTTCTGTCTTATTATAAAAGCTTGCACAAAGAGCAGAAAGCTTGTCCACCAGCGTTTTTTCCATATCACAACTTATATCGGGAATAAGCTGTGATTTTAAAATGGCGGTTTGGCTTAAATCCCGAATATAAGACATAACTGCCGGAAAAATTTCTTTTCGTGCAATATCAAGCATAGTAAGTGCTTCTATGTTGATTACTTTACAGTAGTTTTCAAGTAAGATTTCATATCTTGAACGGATTTCTTGTTCTGAGAACACCTTATGCTTTTCAAAAAGCCGTATATTCTTATCCGAAACAAAATACGGCAGTGCATCAACCGTTGAGGGCAGATTCAATAATCCACGCTTTTCAGCCTCTTTTACCCACTCTTCACTGTAGTTGTTGCCGTTAAAAATAATACGTTTGTGTTGGGTAATGGTATTACGAATCAGGTTTAGCAAATCTGTTTGGAAGTTGTCAGAGCTCTCAAGAATATCGGCAAACAGCGACAGTTGTTCTGCAACGATGGTATTAAGGATAATATTCGGGCCTGAAACGGAAAGGGATGAGCCGGGCATGCGAAATTCAAATTTGTTTCCGGTGAATGCAAACGGTGATGTTCGGTTGCGGTCAGTGGTGTCCCTGAAAAACCGTGGAAGTACATGGACGCCTATCTGCATTTCTTGCTTGTTCTTTTGCACATAAGCACTTCCGCTTTCTATAGCTTCAAGGACTGATAAGAGATCATCACCCATAAACATCGAGACAATTGCAGGCGGTGCTTCGTGGGCGCCAAGCCGGTGATCATTGCCTGCAGTAGCGACAGACAGCCGAATTAAATCCTGATATTCATCTACGGCTTTGATAACCGCTGTCAAAAATAACAGGAACTGAGCGTTTTCACTTGGTGAATCGCCGGGTTCAAGAAGATTGACTCCCGTGTCTGTTTTGAGTGACCAATTGTTGTGTTTGCCGTTGCCGTTGACGCCTGCAAACGGCTTTTCATGCAGCAGGCAGACAAGCCCATGCCGTAGCGCCACTTTTTTCATTATTTCCATAGTAAGCTGATTGTGGTCGGCGGCGATATTAGTTGTTGTATATATTGGGGCAAGCTCGTGCTGCGCGGGCGCTACTTCGTTGTGCTCGGTTTTAGCGAGTATACCAAGCTTCCACAGTTCATTATCCAATTCCGCCATAAAAGCCTTGACGCGTGGCTTGATCGCACAAAAGTAATGATCTTCAAGCTCCTGACCTTTGGGCGGCCTTGCGCCAAACAGCGTACGCCCGCAAAAAATCAAATCCTTACGCTTTTCATAAAGCTCTTTGTCAATCAAAAAATATTCCTGCTCTGGCCCCACGGTTGTGGTTACACTTTTAATATCATAGTTTCCGAAAAGCCTGAGTATGCGTAGGGATTGCTTGTTGATAGCCTCCATTGAACGGAGAAGAGGTGTCTTTTTGTCAAGTGCCTGACCGCCGAAAGAACAAAATGCAGTCGGGATACATAGGGTGTCGTCCTTGATAAAGGCATATGAGGTTGGATCCCATGCTGTGTATCCGCGAGCTTCGAAAGTGGCGCGCAAACCGCCCGACGGAAAGCTCGACGCATCGGGTTCTCCCTGTATCAGTTCTTTGCCTGAAAACTCCATAATAACAGTGCCATCGGATTTTGGTGAAATAAAGCTGTCGTGTTTTTCAGCGGTTATTCCGGTCATTGGTTGAAACCAGTGAGTGTAATGTGTTGCGCCTTTTTCGAGTGCCCAGTCCTTCATTGCACAGGCAACTACATCGGCAATCTTACGGTCAAGGCTTTTTCCCGCTTCGATTGTTCTTTTAAGTGCCTTGTATACGTCTTTGGGCAGTCGTTCGCTCATTACCTTATCGTTAAACACCATGCTGCCAAAAATTTCTGAAACATCTTTCAATATGTATCACCTAAACATCAATGATTTTAAAAAGAAAAACGCCGCAGGCAAATTTGCCCACAGCGCCCTTGCTGTTTATAAAGATATAATAGCGTAATATATCTTATTTTGTCAATATGGTTTATTACAAATTTTATGGCTATTCTTAACTTCATTAAGCATGAGCAAAAATATTCCATATTATAAATAAAATATGTGAAATAAATTATAATTTCAATTTTTGCATTAATCATAAAAAAATTGACTGTGGTTGACTTTATCTGTGCTGTACTTTATAATTATTTAAAGAAAAGGTATATTTATGATAGTATGAGTGCGTTCTATGCACTTTTTTGTATGTTGGTCGCCTGTAAAAAGTAAACAAACGTGTTGATATTTAATAATAATGAAATAGAAAATAAAGGTAATTGAACAGGCGGTGAAGTAAGTGTGCAGCGTGCTAATTGTATCCAGCTCAGATAAAGGGCGGGTAATGCTCAGTGAATTGTGCAAGTCCTGTTCATTGACCAATATAGCAACAACATCAGATGCCGAGCGGGCGCGCGATTTGCTTCATAAAAAAAGCTTTGATATCATAATCATTAATTCACCTCTTTCCGATGAAAGTGGCAAAGAGTTGTCTCTTTTTATTGCCGAAAATTACTACACGGGTGTTTTATTACTCGTAAAAAAAGATAATGCCGATGAAGTGTCTGCGCTCGTTCAAGACGCAGGTGTGTTTGTATTGCATAAGCCTGTCAACCGTTATCTGTTCTCGCAATCAATAAAGCTAATTCTTGCATATAGTAAACGTATTCGGGGACTGTATAACAAAACAATTAAGCTCGAAACCAAAATTGAGGAAACACAGTTAATTAACCGTGCAAAGTGTGTTTTGATACAATATTTAAAAATGACTGAAAGTCAGGCGCACAGATATATTGAAAAACAGGCTATGGATTTAAGGCGACCTAAAAGGGCAATAGCAGAAAGTATTATAAAAACTTATGAATATTAAAAAGCTTGTTATATAATAAGGTATATGTTATACTATTGTAAATAATTGGAAATATTCAGAGAGGTTGGTGACAAAATGGCGCCGCAGTTCCCTATGTATATTGATTTAGAGGGTAATAATTGTATAATTTTCGGCGGAGGAGATAAAGCTGCTGCGCGTGCTTCTGTTCTTTTGAAATTTGGCGCGAAAGTTACGGTTATTAGTCCCACCTTATGTGACAAGTTGATTGATATGGATAGAAAAGGATTGATACGGCATATTCCCCGCCGGTATTATCGCGGTGATTGTTCGTCGTGCTACATATGTATTGCAGCAACAAATGATGATGCTGTAAACATTGCGATTTCGGATGAATGCAAAGCCAAAAGGATTGCCGTCAATGTTACAAAACCGTCTGCGTTCGGGACGTTTGTGTTTCCATCAGTAATAGTTGAAAAAGACATTACAATTTCGGTAGCGGGTGAGACGAATAAAAAACTTGTCCGACTCATATGTGAATCAATAGCAAGGGAAATGCCCCGAATGATGAGTAATGCACTTAAAGAGAATTTAAAAGTAGAATAATATTAGATTTTAAAAAATAATTAATATAAATTTTAAAACCGCTTGAAATTGAATGATGATTCGTGTATAATTCATCAGGTCGGTGTTTTTTGTTTTTTCTTTATACGGAAAGATGGCTGAGCTGGTCGAAGGCGCACGACTGGAAATCGTGTGTGCGTTTATAGCGCACCGGGGGTTCGAATCCCCCTCTTTCCGCCAAAAATAAACGGCAATTTTCATGTGGAAAATTGCCGTTTATTTTTGTGTTACGGTAGTTGACTGATTCATAGTACGGGTGGCAATCAATGAAAACGATCAGAATGCATTATTTGCAGTAAATCAATACCGCATCTCGCAAGAATTCTGCACAACCTACTGCAATTTTGTCGTAGTACTCCGTAAAGCGTGGGTCGTCTACATACATCTGTGTTACACCGATATGAGCCTCTTTGCTATAATTATGCCAATAATAGCACAGCCATTTTTTGTGCAATTCACATGCCTTTTGTGCAAGCTCGCTCGCCGGGTCTCCCTGTTCAAAAGCTGCTTTTAGAGTTTCATTAAGCTCTATCGTCAACTTTTCCAAATCGCCGTATTGCTTTTTACTCATGCCTAAAACCTTGGCGTTTGAATGATCAACACTTTTATTGCCGTATTTTGCTCGAGCTTCTTTGCCGTACTTACGTTCATTGTCATCAACTATCGTCTGAAGAAAGCCCTCGAATTTTTCTTGGTTGCTCATTTTAATTTCTCCTTTCATTGATTTTAATGTTTTTTCTACATTGGCGATCAGCAAATCTAATTGCTGGCGCCTGTCAAGGAGTGCTGACAAATGGTTTTCCAACGCTGCTTTTTTGTCAAAACTTTTTGAAGACAAAATGTTCTTAATTTCTTCAAGCTGCACACCAAGCTCACGATAAAAAAGAATTTGCTGCAGTCTGTCTATCTCTTTTTGTCCATAAATTCGGTATCCGTTTGAGC
>JAQVFM010000012.1:20727-38909 GCA_028697255.1 Oscillospiraceae bacterium | reverse complement strand
ATGCCCGCCTTTACCTGTCCGATACAGCATTGAGGCAGTACGCAACGCGTTCACAGCGGACAAGCAATTTTTATCCAAACTGTTTAAGGAATCGCAAATCGTTTTCAAACAGTAGCCGGATATCGTTGATTTTATGCCTTGTCATCGTCAGGCGGTCCAAGCCTACTCCGAATGCAAAGCCGGTATACTCATCGGGATTTATGCCGCATGTGGACAACACTTTAGGATGCACCATTCCCGCACCCAAAATCTCTATCCAGCCGACGCCCTTACACACCCGGCACCCCTTGCCTGCGCATTCACTGCAGCTTACGTCGACCTCTACACTCGGTTCGGTAAACGGGAAAAATGACGGGCGAAATCTTATATTTAAATCTGGGCCGTACATTTCGCGCACAAATTGCTGAAGCACGCCTTTTAAATCGCACATTGTAATGCCCTTGTCCACAACAAGCCCCTCGACCTGATGGAAAACGGGCGAATGTGTTGCATCGACCTCGTCCGAACGATAAACGCGTCCCGGACTTATAATTCGTATCGGTGGCTTTGTTTGCTCCATTGTCCGAATCTGCGCAGTCGAAGTCTGAGTTCTTAGCAACAGATTGTCGGTAATATAAAAGGTGTCCTGCTCGTCGCGTGCAGGATGATCTGAGGAAACATTCAGCGCTTCAAAATTATAGTATTCGGATTCAACCTCAAACCCGTCCACCACATCAAATCCCATTGATAGGAATATGTCTATAAGCTCCTCGAGCACCTGGTTGTTTGGATGCAAGCTCCCAATTTCATGCTTCTTGCCGGGCATTGTGATGTCTAAAGTCTCTGATTCAAGACGTTTTTGTCTTATAATGCCATCCAATTGCGTTTCAATTTCGTCAAACCTTTGCTCAATTTGCTTGCGCACCTTATTTACAAGCTGCCCTACACGCGGCCGCTCCTCAGCCGGCAAGCTGCCCATACCACGCAAAAGCGCCGTCAGCGAGCCCTTTTTGCCCAGCACCTCAACACGCAGTTCCTCAAGCTCCTTTTTACCAGATACATTTTCAAGCCGCTGCATTGTTTGCAAGCGTAGCTGTTCTAACTTATCCTCCATAAAAATTCTCCTTCTTTTTAAAACAATGGGCAATTGCGAAAGCCACGGGCGAACGCAAATCCGTATATTACGCAATCGGCTAACAATCAAAAAAACCCTCGCCCCAAAAGGGACGAAGGCAATGCTCCGCGGTACCACCCTGCTTTTCGCAAAAAAGCAAACTCTCAAAAACGGGTAACGGTGTTTGCCGTCAAAACCTACTTATGGGCAAAAAGCTCCCGCGTTCAGCTTTGCCGCTCCGGAGTGAACTTCCAGCCGTTATATCATGCAGGTCGCTTTCAGCCGGTGACGACCCTCTCTTTTGCCTGTATAGTACGGTGTACTCTCTCCATCTTTGCGTTTGGCAATACCTTACCATATAAAAATCAAAAAATCAAGAGCAAATTAGTTAATCCTTTAACAGTTGCAGAATATATCCGATAAAATACCCTTTCCTTTGCGATGATGGTGATGCCGGCGGGGACATTCAAAATCCACAAGTACCGAATCCTCACCTATAACGCTGATGTTGCGCCACGGAATAATTATATCATCCTCCCGACCAAAAATACCCAAGCATTTAGGGCGCCCGTGGACGACAATTGATACAAGACGCGCCGTACATGTATCAACCTCAACGTCATCCACACAGCCGATTCGATTTCCGTCGCGTATGTTGATTACATCCTTATTATGTAAATCAGTAATCCGGCAATTCATAGCAGTCACTCCCTGCATATTCTCCCTATTCTATATGCAGGAATTTAATAAGTTATGATTATCAGTCGCCCCACCACATATAGCGTGTTAAATCCACCCGACCGTCAGATAAAAATATAATGCCTTCATTTATAAGAAGTTCGTGTTGGCGGTTTTGACCACCGAACGCAAACGCTTTTGAAAGCTCACCAAACCTGTTGACTACACGATGACAGGGTATATTATCCGGGTCAGGGTTAACGTGAAGTGCATATCCTACAACACGCGACCAACGCGGATTTCCGGCAATACAGGCTACCTGTCCGTATGTGCATACTTTCCCCCGCGGTATGCGCGCCACCACATCATAAATTAAACTATAGACATTTTTCATGGTATCACAGCTTTTCCAGTATCAGCGCGGCAATCTGCCGCGCACAAATCAGCAATTCATCATTGTTGTCAACATTTACTGCCACGGTTATGGATATCATATATTCGCCGTTATACACAACAAGCTGTTTAGCATCGTTACTCCAAATCGCTGCTTGTCCAAGGTTTGGAGTGTCAACAGCGTCCTCATAAAACGATATTGTGGAATCAAAAATTTCCCTGTCACAATCCATCATACTGATTTCGCAATATGACAGCATATCCTCCGACAAATAACGAACCGACGTACCCTCATCGGTAACCACGGTATTCTCTATCGAAACGCCAAGCGCATCACCAACCTGCTGTGATGTAAGTAAACTATCGATTTTAACATCCAAAAGCGGCGGTGCAGTTTCACTGGTATTTATATTGACATCGGTTGATGAATTTTTCGTCTTGTCGCACCCAAAAACAAAAAATAAAAATATAAATAACACAATTGCAAAAGCCCGTCTTTTATACACCGTTTGCACCTCCGTTGATTTCCAAATAATTTAACTTTCCGACAACTTGCCCACCGCTTTTAAAAATACGCGGCACACGCTTTCCGATTAGGCAAACTGTTTCATAGTTTATTGTACCTGACAAATCCGCAAATTCCTCGACGGGAATAAAGTCTTTGTCACGTCCGAAAACGGTAACTACCGTGCCCTCTTTGACATCGACTATCTCAGAAACATTTAACATGCATTGATCCATGCATACCCGACCGACAACGGGCGCACGGCGCCCACAAACCAGCATATGAGCGCGGTTGGACATTGCTCGGGAAAATCCGTCCGCATACCCGATCGGCAATGTTGCAAGCCTGGTTTCACCTTTTGTTTTGTATGTGCGTCCGTAACTGACTGCCGTACCGTCGGGCACTGTTTTTATCATTGAAACTACGGTTTTAAGCTCCATAGCAGGTTGTAACGGCAGCAGTCCGTCTACGCAGGGTGAGGGCAGCAGTCCGTACAAAATCAATCCGGGTCGCACCATATCAAGATGCATATCGGTAAACCTTAGAGTTGCCGCGCTGTTGCAGCAATGGCGTAGCGCAAAATGCACCCCGCACGACTTAAGACCGTCAATCACCTTTAAAAACATGTTAAACTGATTTTTTGTAAATTCATCGTCCTTTTGATCGTCTGCTGCTGCAAAATGAGTAAATATACCCTCATGCTCTAAGCCGGGCAGCATGCATACCGCTTTAATCTCACGGATTATATTGTCATAATCATTTGTGCTTTGGCAAAAAAAGCCGATACGTGACATGCCGGTGTCCAGCTTGATATGTATCTTTAGCGTAACACCCGCACTCACCGCGGCTTGGCTCAGTTTTTTTGCATAATCGTAATTAAATACAGTTTGAGTAATACGATAAGAGGCAAGGTGCTGCACATCGCTTGGAGGTGTAAAGTTAAGAATAAGAATATTTTCGTCAATACCATCCTGGCGCAGCTGCAAAGCCTCGTCAAGATTAGAAACCCCAAACCATGAAGCCCCTGCCTCGCGAAGTGCACGTGAAACATACCCGGCACCATGACCGTAAGCATCTGCCTTGACAATTGCCATCACACGGCACTTCGGCGGCAATGACGCTGCAATGTGGCGGTAATTGCTGCGAATGGCGTCAAGGTCAATTTCCGCCCATGTACGCTTTAAAAAATCCACCATGTTCGTCTTCCTTTTATGTTATTACATATAATTATAACTTATATTTGACGGGTTTCAACCTAAAATATATATTCTTCAGTTGATGAAAGGAAATTTTCATTTCATTTTCCACTTTTTCTTATAGCAGTTTTATGATAATATATGGTATATACTATTATTATCAGAATGTGCAAAGGCACGGAAAGGCATGGTAATCGCATATGCCAAAGGTTATCAGAATTTTTGTAGAAAAACGTGATGGCTTCAATGTCGAAGCCAAGCAAATACTGTCAGATTTGCGTGACAATCTCGGACTTAACTCTTTAAAGTCGTTACGACTATTAAACCGATATGACATTGAAGGCTTGTCTGATGAGCAGGTTAAGCGTGTCATTGACACAGTATTTTCTGAGCCCAATGTTGACGATGTGTATATTGAGCGCTTTAATCCGGGCGATGGATGCCGCATATTCGCAATGGAGTATTTGCCGGGTCAGTATGACCAGCGCGCCGATTCGGCTGCGCAGTGCATACAGCTTTTGACACATGCTGAACGCCCGCGTGTCGCAACGGCACGGGTGGTATGCCTGCATGGTAATATAAGCGATAAGGATTTTGAGGCTGTAAAATCTTATCTTGTTAATCCGCTCGATTCACGAATTGCCTCAATGGACAAGCCTGAAACATTAAACGTGATATATGAAACTCCCGGCGATGTGCAGCGTGTTGACGGCTTTATTATGATGACTGCAAGCCAGCTTGAAGATTTTTGTAATTCAATGGGTTTTGCGATGTCGCTTGAAGATTTGGAGTTTTGCCAAAGCTATTTTCGAGATCAGGAAAAACGGAACCCGACTATTACCGAATTAAGAGTTATTGACACCTACTGGTCCGACCACTGCCGCCACACCACATTTTTGACTAAGCTTAGCTCAATTGAGGTGGCAGAGGGGGAGCTTTCTACTGTGCTGCAATCTGCACTTGATGCTTATTATCAGGCGCGAAGGCAGGTTTATAAGGATAATCCGGACAATAAAAATGTTACATTGATGGATATGGCGACAATGGGCATGCGCCTTTTAAAAGAGCAAGGGTTGATACCCGATTTGGACCAATCCTATGAAATAAATGCCTGCTCGATAAAGGTGCCTGTTGAGGTCGACGGCAAAACCGAAGAATGGCTTGTGCAGTTTAAAAACGAAACGCATAACCATCCCACTGAAATAGAACCGTTTGGCGGTGCGGCGACGTGTTTGGGCGGGGCAATCCGCGACCCGCTTTCAGGACGGGCATATGTCTATCAGGCAATGCGCGTCACGGGCAGTGGTGATCCGCGCGTCTCGCTTGACGATACACTACCGGGTAAGCTGCCGACACGCAAAATAACGACAGGGGCTGCAGCCGGCTATTCGTCATACGGCAACCAAATCGGGTTGGCGACAGGTCATGTCGCTGAAATTTATGATCCCGGCTATGTAGCCAAGCGCATGGAAATTGGAGCGGTAATCGGAGCGTCTCCTGCACAAAATGTAATTCGCGAGGTGCCGCTTGACGGCGACGTGGTTGTACTTCTTGGCGGCAGAACCGGGCGTGACGGCTGCGGTGGCGCAACCGGCTCTTCTAAAGCGCACACAATAGAATCAATTGACACCTGTGGCGCAGAGGTGCAAAAGGGCAACCCGCCAACCGAACGTAAAATACAACGCCTGTTTCGAAACGGGGCAGTGTCACGCATGATACGACGCTGCAATGATTTCGGTGCGGGAGGCGTTTGTGTAGCAATCGGTGAACTGGCAGACGGGTTAGACATTTATCTTGATAAAGTTCCAAAAAAATATGAGGGTCTCGACGGCACCGAGCTTGCAATATCCGAATCACAGGAACGCATGGCCGTAGTTCTTAGCCCAAATGATGTGGATGCATTTATTGCCGCCGCCGACAGCGAAAACCTTGAGGCAACTGTTGTTGCAACTGTGACAAAAGAGAATAGGTTGCGCATGACCTGGCGTGGCGATAGAATTGTAGATATATCTCGTGATTTTCTCAATACAAACGGGGTTACGCAAAATGCCAAAGTTCGCATTATTCCACCAAACCCCCAAACCGATTATACAACGTCAGTTCCGGCAGGGTTAGCTGTGGTGCCCATTGCACAAGCATTTAAGGAAAATTTAGGCCGGTTGGAGGTAGCCTGCCAAAAAGGTCTTGTTGAGCGCTTTGACTCAAGCGTAGGGGCGGCAACGGTTAATATGCCATTCGCCGGCAAATACCAGCTTACACCTGAAGAAGGCATGGCAGCCAAAATACCGGTAATGTCAGGCGATACCGATACGGCAACGGCAATGACCTTTGGATTTATGCCCGGAATATCACGCTGGAGTCCTTTTCACGGCGCTGCCTATGCGGTTACAATTTCGCTTGCCAGGCTGGCAGCAATGGGCGTTGACGCATTGAAAGCACGACTTACTTTTCAGGAATATTTTGAACGGCTGCGCGATGTCCCCGAGCGTTGGGGCAAGCCTGCCGCCGCGCTTTTAGGAGCATTTATCGCCCAAAAGGAATTGGGCGTTCCGTCAATCGGCGGTAAGGATTCCATGTCGGGCAGCTTTAACGACATGGACGTACCTCCCACCCTTGTGAGCTTTGCGGTAGGAATTACCAAAGCTTCACAGGTTGGCACTGCCGCTTTTCAAAGGCCGGGTTCTCTTGTTGCGTTTATACCTCTGCCGGTCGATAATCAGACGCGCTTGCCTGATTGGCGGCGCACAAAAGAGCTGCTTTGCACTATATCATCGCTTGTGCAAAAGGGTGATATAAGCTCGGCGAGTGTTGTGCTTGAGGGCGGTGCGGCAGCCGCAGTATCGCGCATGTGCTTTGGAAATAAAATTGGCTTTGCATTTCATGGCGAACTCGATCGTGTCATACTGTTTGCACCGCTTGCCGGCTCCTTTGTTGTTGAGCTTAAAGAAGGTGACGGTTGTCTAAAAGGACTTGATTACACGATTATCGGTTCAACAATCGAGGAAAAGGCGGTTATAATTGATAATCAAGAGCTGCCGCTTGATGATTTGATTGAGCAATGGATAAATCCCCTTAGCAATATATTCCCTATCGACCCAAATATAAAACCGACTATTACTCACGTGCCGTTTTATAATAAACGTGAAAATGTATCGCCCTCAATCCGCACGGCAAAACCGCGTGTATTTATACCCGTTTTTCCGGGCACTAACTGTGAATACGATACAGCACGCGCGTTTGAACGTGCGGGTGCAATACCGGATACTCTTGTAGTCAAAAACCTTTCGGCTGCCGCCATCGGGCAAACTATTGAGTGCATTGAGAAAGCCATTCGCAGCTCGCAAATAATCATGATACCCGGGGGATTTTCGGGCGGCGACGAGCCTGACGGTTCGGGAAAGTTTATTGCAACAACGTTTAGAAATCCTCGCATAGCTGATGCAATTGCCGAATTGCTGGAAAAAAGAGACGGCCTGATACTGGGCATATGCAACGGTTTTCAGGCGCTTATTAAGCTTGGACTTGTCCCCTACGGGCGTATAATAAAACTCAACGAGCATGATCCTACATTAACCTTCAACACCTTGGGCCGACATGTAAGCCGTATGGTATACACGCGCGTTACCTCGGTCAAATCGCCTTGGCTGTCGTTGTGCAATGTGGGCGATATACACTGCATGCCGGTATCTCACGGCGAAGGGCGCTTTTATGCAACCGAAAGTCTGCTGCACAAGCTCGCATCAAACGGACAAATAGCAACTCAATATGTATCGCCTGACGGCAAGCCGTCAGCAGATATTGAATGGAATCCAAACGGATCTCTTAGCGCGGTCGAAGGTATCACCTCACCCGACGGACGCGTTTTCGGCAAGATGGGTCACAGCGAGCGCTACGGAGAAAACCTTTATAAAAATGTACCTGGCAACAAAAATCAGATGATTTTTGAAAGCGGAGTTAATTATTTTAAATAATTTTATATTTGAAAAATTTATGAGTTGTATTCCTCCTTGAAACCCCTAATAATATAGTAATATTATTATTGGGGGTTTTAAATTATGAAAATTAAAGTTGTCATGCTGCTTGCAGTAGTTTTTTGTGTTTTATTGACAGGCTGTAAAATAGCGTCTGCAAATACAGAGTCTTATCAGCAAACAAAGCCTCATAACGCTGCGTCTGCTAACGAATACAGAGATTTTAATAAAAATAATTTGTATGCGATATATACGGTAAGCAATACAGATTATAATGCGACAAAGAAAGCCGCATATCTGTATATGTCGGCTGATAAAGAGCTAAAAGTTAAACTCGGCATAATTTCCGATGCTTTGTCGGACATGTTTTTTGAAAACCTGCCGATAGAGGTTGTAAATATTGAAAATAAAGACGGCAAAAAAATCGCTGTAATAAATCTTTTGGAAAACGAGATTAACCGAGGGCAAAAAGATTATTCAATACACAAACGCCCCTCATGGGCACTGAATTTTTTTCAGGGCTCATCTGGGGGCGGCCAAACAAGTACTATTCTTGTTGAAAACTTCTTGCAAAGACAAAATAAAAATCAGTGGGTGGACGGCGTAAGGTTTTTATACAACGGCAACCCCATCACAGGCTTTGACCATATACCTTTGCTTGAAAACACTGTATACAGATAATGTCTTTTCGGATATTAGTATTAACTGTCACCTACCGCAAAGGTAAGCTCTGCACGGGCGGCAATATCACCATTCACTCTCGCAACTGCCGTGCCGATACCGACCGGTCCGCGAACTCGTTTCATTTCGACTTCCATTTCTAAAACATCACCCGGTATAACCTTGCGTTTAAATCGTGCGTCCTTAATACCGCCAAAATATGCGATTTTACCCTTATTTTGCTCAAGCGTCAGCACGGCTATTGCTCCCACCTGAGCGAGTGCCTCGATAATCAGTACGCCCGGCATAACATGCTGCTGCGGAAAATGGCCGCAAAAGTGCATTTCATTTGCAGATATGCATTTTATGCCTTTTGCCCATTTGCCCGGCTCAAAATCCGTGATTTTATCCACAAGCAAAAACGGGTACCGGTGCGGCAATATCTCCATAATTTGGTTGCTGTTCAGTTCCAAGCTTAACTCCCCTTTTATACTAATACGATAATATACGAATTTGCGGGCGAACACAGTTCGCCCCTACATATCTCTGATCAACCGTGCATTTCGCAGTCAACTATACTAATCAAAAGCACCGAACACAATTGATGCATTGTGTCCTCCGAACCCCAACGAATTTGACATCGCGCATTTAATTTTGCACGCTCTGCCCTTGTTCGGAACAATATCAAGGTCACATTCAGGGTCAGGTACAAGATAATTGATTGTCGGTGGCAAAAAACCATTTTTAACAGCCATGACGGTTATTACGGCCTCGACTGCCCCGCTTGCTCCGAGCATATGTCCTGTCATTGATTTGGTTGAGCTTATCGCAACGGTGCGCGCCGCGTCACCTAACGCAGATTTTATCGCTGCGGTTTCTATAGAATCGTTAAGCGGCGTCGATGTGCCGTGCGTATTGATATATCCTATTTCTTTAGGGTCTGTTTTAGCATCCTCCATAGCGTGTTTCATAGCGGCTGCGGCGCCGGTCCCGTCGGGACAAGGCGCAGTTATATGATATGCGTCGCATGATGTGCCGTATCCCAATATTTCGCCAAGAATGTTTGCTCCCCGTGCTCGTGCGTGCTCATATTCCTCAAGTAACAGCATACCGGCTCCTTCACCCATGACAAAACCGCTGCGCTCGGCATCAAACGGGATTGACGCACGGTTGGGCAGGTTGCTTTCACACAAAGCACGCATAGACGTAAACCCACCGATACCCAGCGGTGTTATTGCCGCCTCGGCACCTCCCGCCATAACCAGCTCGGCATAGCCGTCGCGTATATGGCGAAAAGCATCTCCGACGGCATTTGTGCCTCCCGCGCACGCTGTAACAACACATGAGCACATACCTTTTGCGCCCAAATCAATCGCAATATGTCCTGCCGCAAGATTGGCAATGTTCATCGGAATAAAAAAGGGTGATATGCGGTCAAACCCCTTTTCAATTGCCCTTAAATGTTCCTTTTCTATTGTTGAAAGTCCACCGATACCCGATGAAATTATCACGCCAAAACGCTCGGCATCAATCTTTTCACTTGCAAGTCCGGCATTCTCAAACGCCTCGCGTGCCGCAATAACTGCAAATTGAGAAAAGCGGTCCATTCGTTTTGCGGTGCGTTTATCCAAACGACTGTCTATATCAAGGTTTTTTACCTCGGCAGCAATTTTTACTTTCATATCAGACGCATCAAATAATGTTATATTATCAATACCGCATCTGCCTGTTTTGACTGATGCCCACATTTCGTCTACGGTGTTGCCGATCGGTGTAACTGCACCCAGTCCGGTTACTACGACCCGCCTTTTCATATTATCCTTCCTTTCTTATACTGAACTACATTGCAAGTCCGCCGTCAACATGGATTACTTGTCCTGTTATATACCCGGCATCGTCAGACGCTAAAAAAGAAACTAATGCTGCAACATCATGGTCTTTGCCCGTGTGTCGCATAGGAATCGTGTTTTTTATACTTTCTTTAATATTATCGCTCAACGATGCGGTCATATCGGTATCTATATACCCGGGCGCGACGGCGTTGACGGTAACACCGCGTGCGGCAAGCTCTCTTGCAAGTGACTTAGTCATGCCGATTACACCAGCTTTGCTTGCGGCATAATTGGTCTGCCCTGCATTTCCCGTGACGCCGACAACCGAAGTGATGTTAATAATGCGGCCGCTACGGCGCTTCATCATAGTGCGTGCAGCTAATTTCATGCAATTCCATACACCCTTAAGGTTGACAGCAATGACACTGTCAAATTCCTGCTCTGTCATGCGAATTATCAGGTTATCACGCGTGATACCGGCATTGTTAACAAGCAAGTCTACGCTGCCAAAATGCTCTTGCGCTGCCGAAAATATTTTTTCACAGTCAGTCATACACGACACATCGCCCTGTACTAACACTACATTTGCACCAAGCGCTTGACACTCGGCCTTTGTGCGCTCGGCACTTTGATGATTACCCGCATAGTTTATTACGAGATTATATCCGTCACCGGCAAGTTTAAGGCAAATTGCCCGTCCAATACCACGGCTGCCTCCTGTAATTAAGGCGGTTTTTTTATTGTTTTCCATTATTGTACCTCCCAGCTTTTTACAGCATCTGATGCCGCTTTGACAGAGTCGGCGTCCTCGACAGCCAGCACCCGTATCGACGGGCACGTTTTTCGAACAAAGCCGCTAAGCACGCGACCCGGTCCGATTTCGATTATGGTAGTGACGCCTTGGCTTTCCATATATCGTATGCTGTCCTCAAAATATACCGGCGACATGACCTGCCTTGTAAGCAGTTCGGCCACCGTTTGCCCCGGCTGCAAAGTGCGCGCAGTTGTATTAAAAACAACCGGTATACGCGGTTCGTTAAATTGAACTCCCCCAAACCGCGTTGCTAACTTTTTAGCTGCCGGTTCCATTAACTTTGTATGAAAAGGGCCGCTTACATTAAGCTCTACTACACGCTTTGCTCCAAGTATCTGTGCCTCTTTTGCCGCCTCATCAACAGCTTTCGATTGTCCTCCGATTACAAGCTGACCGGGACAGTTATAATTTGCAATTTGTACAATGCCAAAACTGCTGCCCTTATCACATGCTTTTTTCAGTTTTTCGCGGTCAAGACCTAAAACTGCGCACATTTTGCTGTCCATACCCTCAACCGCCTGTTCCATCACCTGCCCGCGAAAACGCGTGAGCGACAAAACAGTGTTGGTGTCTAATACTCCTGCCGCAAAAAGCGCCGAATACTCTCCGAGGCTGAGTCCCGCAACTATGTCCGGCACAATACCAAGTTGTTCCAGCACACGAGTGACCGCAACCGCAACAGCCACCATGCACGGCTGTGTATACGCTGTTTGCTTTAACTTTTCGTCAGGACCGAAAAAGCACAAGCTCTTAATGTCAAAATCAATATCCGAATTGTCGAAGACAGATTTGGCGACTTCAAAGTTTTCGTACAGTGATTTGCCCATACCAACATATTGACTGCCCTGTCCCGCATATAAAAATCCGATTTTCATATTGTTCAAACCCTTATAACTTTGCATTATTCCCACGGCTTATTGACCGACAGTTGATCATATACATCAGCGCACCCTTTAAACAAATCCTCAATGATTTCGGCAACAGGGCGTATACGGCTCAACATGCCTGCAACCTGACCCGCCATAAGAGAGCCGGTATCCACATCGCCGTCAAAAACCGCACGGCGCAGTGAACCCAATGTATATTGTTCCAGCTCCATTTTATCCGCGCCTTGCTTTTCCCGCTTGATATATTCACGCGCCATTTTGTTTTTGAGTATGCGCACCGGAACACCGGCAATGCGTCCTGTAACCGTTGTATCGGTGTCGCGCGCCTTGAGCACTGCCTGCTTATAGTTTTCGTGAATAGGGCATTCCTCTGACACTAACAGACATGTGCCAACCTGCACACCACCGGCACCCAGCGCAAACGCCGCAAGCACCTGCCGTCCGTCGGCAATGCCGCCTGCGGCAACAACAGGTATCGAAACCGCATCTGCTACTTGCGGCAACAAAGCCATCGTCGTCAGTTCACCGACATGACCGCCCGCTTCTGTCCCCTCTATGATCAGAGCATCTGCTCCTGCACGCTCAAGCCTTACGGCAAGCGCAACCGATGGCACAACAGGCAGCACCTTTATTCCCGCCCTCTTCCATTCGGGAATATACCCTGCGGGGTTGCCCGCCCCGGTTGTCACCACGGGTATCTTTTCGTCTATTACAAGGCGTGCCATCTTTGCGGCCTCAGGGTTCATAAGCATTATATTTACCCCAAACGGCTTATCGGTAAGACTACGGCACTCGTCAATATTTCTTTTGAGCTGGGCTGTATCCATACCTCCCGCGGCTATCAGTCCCAAACCGCCTGCATTCGAAACAGCGGCTGCAAACCGGCCGGTGCCAATATTGGCCATGCCGCCCTGAATAAGCGGATATTTTGTGTTAAGGAGTTTTACAATATTGTTCATATGCTTTTAAACCTCGTTATAAATATAATGTTTACCATTCCAGCAGCACACTCCCCCAAGTAAGCCCGCCGCCAAACCCCGCCATAATGATTTTATCGCCGCGCACAAGCAAACCATCTCGGTTCATTTCATCTAACAGCAGCGGAATGCTTGCCGCGGAGGTATTGCCTACTCTTTCAAGGTTTGTAACAAACAAATCAGGCTTTATACCCAATCGCTGTGCGGCTGACGCCAATATACGGGAATTTGCCTGATGGCAAATAATAAAGCGAACCTGCTCCAATGTGCATTTTGCCTGCTCCAGTACATTTGTAATGCATTTTGGTATAGTCTCAACGGCAAACTGATAGACTTCACTTCCGTTCATCTTAAGCGGCGGCGATACAGTGCCGCTGCGTCTGTCACAAATAGGAGCATTTAATATATCTTTGTTTCCGCTCGAATCCAAATAACTTATTAGACGGGCATTGTCTTTGTGCTTTAACACTACAGCGCCCGCTCCGTCTCCAAACAAAATGCAAGTTGACCTGTCATTATAATCAATGGTTTTTGACACTATCTCGGAGCCAATAACTAACGCATACTTATCGGGGTTTTGCATCATCATACTGCCTGCCACGGTAAGCGCGTAAACAAATCCACTGCACGCCGCGTTAATGTCAAACGCCGCAAGCGGGACATCATTGAGCCCAAGCTTGCTCTGAACAAGGCAGGCAGTTGACGGCGTAAAATAGTCAGGTGTAAAGGTCGCAACAATAATTAGTCCGATTTCATTATTATTTATTTTGCTGTTTTCAATAGCACGCTGTGCTGCCAAAGCCGCCAATTCGGCTGTTGTTTCATTTTTTGCTATATGGCGGTTTTTAATGCCTGTGCGGCTGGTAATCCATTCATCACTGGTATCTACCATAACAGTCAGGTCATTGTTATTAAGACAGTTTTCCGGCAACGCCGAACCTGTACCGCATATTGTAATGCCATTCATGTTTGCGCTAACCTCACTTTGCCGAACAATCTCCAATGCTTCGGTATTTTTTGTATCGCAGTTCGACAAGCGTGCGTGGATTTTGCCTGCTCAGTATTGCCAACTCACTGTGCAAAGCATTTTTTATACGCACATAAATCGAGCGTGATTTTTCGTCAAGACCGCCTACAGGCTCTCCAAACAGCCTGTCTACAATGCCGCGTTCATATAAATCATATGCAGTCAATTTCATAAGCTCGGCGGCTTCGCGTGCGCGGGATGCGTCTTTCCATAAAATAGATGCAAAGCCCTCGGGCGATAATATAGAGTACACTGCATTTTCAAGCATCCATATTCTGTCCGCAACCGACAGTGCCAGTGCTCCCCCGCTGCCGCCTTCGCCTATGACAATCGCTATTATAGGAACTTTCAGCGACCCCATCTCCATTAAATTGCGGGCAATGGCCTCGCCCTGTCCGTGCATTTCAGACTCAAGCCCGGGATATGCCCCCGGCGTATCTATAAAAGTGATTATCGGGCGTTTAAACTTTTCGGCTTGCTTCATTAGTCGCAATGCTTTGCGATAGCCCTCGGGATTTGGCATGCCAAAATTAAATTTAAGGTTTTCGTTTATTGATTTGCCTTTGCAGTGACCGATAATTGTCACAGGAATCTCGTCAAGCTTTGCAATTCCTCCGATAATTGCCGGATCATCGCGCATAAGCCTGTCGCCGTGCAATTCTATAAAATCGGTAAATATACGGTAGATATAATCACGCACACATGGTCGTGTGCTTTTTCTTGCCAAATAAACGCGGTCAAAGCTGCTTATATTGCCGTATGCTTCGGACAGCAGGCGCTTCTTTTCTTTTTTCAGCTCATTTAGCCTGTCCTCATCTTCAGTATGAGAAATTCGTTTATCCAGCTCCCGTATTCGCTCTTCAGTCTGTTGTAAAGACACGGCTAACCACCTCCCCTTGTGCGTGCCGCCGGGGCATGAAGCTTAAGCAGCGTTCCAAGCGTACTGCGCAGCTCACTGCGTTTTATTATTTTATCAATAAATCCGTGTTCCAGCAGAAATTCTGCACGCTGAAATCCTTCGGGCAGCTTTTGTCTGATGGTTTGCTCAATAACACGTGGCCCTGCAAACCCTATCAGCGCTCGCGGTTCTGACAAAATAATATCGCCAAGAGAAGCAAAGCTGGCAGTAACTCCTCCGGTCGTAGGATGGGTAAGACAAGAAATATACAAAAGGCCTGCTTTGTGGTGGCGTGACAATGCGTTGCTTGTTTTAGCCATTTGCATCAGTGATACTATACCCTCTTGCATACGCGCACCGCCCGACGCGGTAAAAATCACAATAGGCAGGCGTTTTTTTGTCGCGTATTCAACAGCACGTGTTACCTTTTCACCGACAACGCTGCCCATACTGCCCATCAAAAATCGGCTGTCCATTACGGCAATAACTGTTTTTTGTCCTTCAATTGTGCAAACGCCGGTTAAAACAGCGTCATTCAGCCCTGTTGCAGCCTGCAATGAAGACAGCTTTTCGGAATAGCCCGGAAAATCAAGGCATTCGGTTGTTTGCAGCCTGCCGTTTAACTCATGAAAACTGCCCTTGTCAACAACAAGCTTTATACGTCCCTGTGCCGTCAGTTTCATATGATAATCGCATCCCGGACACACATAAAGACCGGCTGCAATCTGATCTGACAAAAAATCCTGCTTACAATCCGGGCAGCGCGTATAAATACCCTTTGGCACACAAACAGGACTTTTTTGAGTCCTTTGACGTGCAGGCTTAATCCGTGTAAGCATCTGACGCCGCTGTTTAAACAAGGATATCAATTAAGCCATTCCTTTCATAAATCATACCAACATCAACTCTTCAAGGTTATTATCCAAAAACCCTGTATCATAGCACCCTTTTATATAATCCTTATGATGCAAAATCATATATTGTAAATCCGCATTTGTATCAATGCCCTCAACCAAAAATTCTTCAAGCACCCGACGCATTCGCCTAATAGCTTCGGCACGGTTTTTGCCGTGAACAATCAGCTTGGCTATCATGTTGTCGTAATGAGGTGATATCTGACACCCAACATAAAGCGCAGTATCAACCCTCACACCCGGCCCGCCCGGTATATGCAGATTTTTTACAACGCCCGGGCACGGCTTAAAGCTGTCGCGTGGATTTTCCGCGTTGATACGGCATTCAATCGATACACCGCTTAATTTGACATCCTTTTGCTTAACAGACAGCGGCATGCCCGCCGCAATACGGATTTGTTCGCGTATTATATCAACACCTGTTACCATTTCAGTTACGGGATGTTCAACCTGCACACGGGTATTCATTTCAATAAAATAATAATTGCCGTCTTTATCAACAACAAACTCCACGGTACCCGCATTTTGGTACCCGACACTTTTAGCCGCTTTAACGGCATCGGCCCCCATTGCCTCGCGCAACGTCTCGTTTAATGCGCGTGACGGCGATTCCTCTATCATTTTCTGGTTTCGTCGCTGTATCGAACAGTCACGCTCGCCGAGATGAACAATGTTACCGTGCAAATCTGCAAGAATTTGAAACTCAATATGACGCGGCTGCAATATAAGCTTTTCGACATACACCTCGTCATTACCAAAGCACACCTTTGCCTCGGCTTTGGCAGTAGCAAACATTTCTTTAAATTCATCGGGAGTCGCCGCTTTTCGCATACCGCGCCCGCCGCCGCCTGCACTTGCCTTTATAAGCACGGGATACCCTATTTCATCGGCAATTTCAAGTCCCTGCTCTAAAGATTCAACCCCTCCGTTTGACCCCGGCACAACGGGAACACCGCACATTTGCATTTGGCTGCGTGCCTGAGATTTATTGCCCATCATTCTGATAATGTCACCGCTCGGCCCGATAAACTTCAAGCCGCAGCGAGTCACCAAGTCTGAAAATGATGCGTTTTCACTTAAAAATCCAAAGCCGGGATGCACTGCATCACAGCCGGTTACCATTGCAGCAGATAGAATATTTTTTGTATTAAGGTAACTTTCTTGTGCCTTGGGCGGACCGACGCAAACAGCTTCATCTGCAATTTGCGTATGCAGCGCATATCTGTCTGCACTTGAATATATTGCCACAGTTTCGATGCCCATTTCCTTACAGGCACGTATTATGCGAACCGCTATTTCACCTCGGTTAGCAACCAGTATTTTGCCTAACATTAAAGTCACCTTTTTCTAATCCTGCAAAATAAACATTAACGGCTGTTCAAACTCAACCGCAGACTCCGGCACTGCAAGTATCCGCGTTACAGTGCCCGAAACCGGCGCCGGTATTTCATTCATCATTTTCATAGCTTCGACAATGCACAATGTCTGTCCTTTTTCAACACGCTGACCAATTTTTACATACGGCTCGGCACCGGGCGACGGCGTTGCATAAAATACGCCGACAACCGGAGAGCAAACAGCAACTTCACCGGGCTTTGTCACTGTTTCATCTTCAATGTCGTTTGTTTTTGCAGACAAGCTTTCATCTGCCGATGTCTGACAATCCGGCATTTGATCGGACTGCAGTTTTTCCAACGAAATTTTAAAATCATCACATTCCAGGCTTAATTTGCCTATGGACAAATTTGAAAAATCCTGCATCAGTTGCCGTATCTCAGCAATATCCATAGAATCGTCCGTTCCCCTTTACTTTGATAGTCAAATTATTATCGTTAAAAATACCGCCGGTAACTATACGGCGAATTATCAATTATTTTGTCTTATCATCAATATATGCAACAATGTCGCCAACGGTTTTTATTTTTGTTGCCGCATCCTCCGGAAATGTTATGTCAAACTCATCTTCAAGGGACATAATCAGGTCAACGGCGTCAAGCGAATCGGCTCCAAGGTCTTCTGATAAATCAGCATTAAGCGTAATGTCACCCTCATCACATTTAAGACAATCAAGCACTATTTCCTTTACTTTATCAAAAGTCATTTTAACTTCTCCTTTGCATTTAATTGTAGAACATTATAAATGATTTGATTGACAAAGTAAATAGTTTGCCAATCAAATTTTTTTATATTCAATATTTACTAATATTATTTTCACTAATCTCGGTCTAAAACAATGCGGAGCGCCGGGGACGGCGCTCCCTACACGGTTTTTTTCGTATACAAATCATGCATTAATCCATATCCACAATCCGTAGGAAACGCAGTCCTCTGCGTTCC
>JAQVFM010000012.1:0-20627 GCA_028697255.1 Oscillospiraceae bacterium | reverse complement strand
TTCACTAATCTCGGTCTAAAACAATGCGGAGCGCCGGGGACGGCGCTCCCTACACGGTTTTTTTCGTATACAAATCATGCATTAATCCATATCCACAATCCGTAGGAAACGCAGTCCTCTGCGTTCCATTTCAAATTATGCGAACAATAAAACACATTTTTACAATACCTTATTTACATTATAAATCGACTCTAACACCAGCCAATTTTGCGGGAAAAAGCTGTTTACAGTCCAGTAGCTGACGCCGCCGAGATTGTATTTGTCCACAAGCAGCAATTTCGCCTCTATGCTGCGTGCATCTTCAAACCAGACCTCATGCTCCCTACCCTGGTCGTCAAAATAGTTAAAGTGTGGGCTTTGGGCCTCTTCGTCAAACATAATTTCTGCACCTTCACGCGCAGCAAGATTGACCGCTGCTGTATGCGAAATTGTGCGGGCTGCCGAGCCTTGAACAAAGGGAAGAGTCCAATCATAGCCATAATTCGGTATGCCCATCAGTATTTTTTCGCTCGGAATGTCGGTAACGGCATACCGCAGCACCTCTTCAACCCGGTTAAGCGGCGCCACTGCTTGAGCAGGACTGTATGTATAACCCCACTCATACGTCATTAAAATGACATGGTCAACCGTGGCACCATGAAACGCATAATCGTGTGCTTCATACAGCAGCCCGGGCTGGTCTGCCCTGGTTTTGGGTGCAAGCGCAGTTGTCACTGTATAGCCCAATGGGTGCAGTCTGTCAACCGTTCTTTGCACAAATTGATTATACGCCTGCCTGTCACTGCTGTATATATATTCAAAATCAATGTCAAGTCCGAAATAGTTTTTTGACTCAAGTGTTTGTACCACATTGTTAAGCACGGTGTTTTGAATCTGCTCAGAGTTCAGTATAGTGCTTGCAAGATCACTGTTAAAGCTGCCGCCCTCAAGAATATTTGTAATAACCATTAAAGGAGCAACATTCTGGGCGCGTGCAGCACTGATAATTGCGTCGTCATTTATAGTTACAAGACTTCCGTTAGCGCGCACCTGATAGCTAAACGGGCTTATGTATGTCAGATGGGGCAGCGTATCATTTAGTACGGTGGTTGATATATTAGGAAAAGCATACCCGTTAACATCAATATTGCCAATCTTTCTGTCAGGCACGGGAATAATAATCGACTGTCCCGGATAAATAACGGCCGGATTTGTGATGTCGGGATTAGCTTCAAGTATTGAGGCAACCGTTACTCCGTAACGGCGTGCAATTGAGAACAAAGACTCGCCCGGTGCAATCGTATGGGTGATGCTGTCGGTAGCAATAACTATTGTTTGTCCGACCACAAGCTGCTCGGGATTAGTAAGTCGATTATCATCAATTAGCATTTGCATAGGCACACCGTATTGTTGAGCAATTGAATACAGGCTGTCACCCAGTCTTACTGTATAAATTACCATGTGTTTCACACCTCAAGCATAATATTAAAACGCATTTTTAGCGCTCCTTTATATATATGTATTGCGACAACATGCTATGCTAACGAATTTTTTGTTTAAACGCAAACATAGTATAATCAATAAAAAAATTAATCCGGCTAAAAATAAGATGAAATTGACAATAGAACATGATATAATCGTATAAAAATACCATTTGGGGTGAATAAAATATGTCTTACTGCGCCGCTCGCAACCGATATGAACAAACCGTATACCGCCGCGTGGGACAAAGCGGGCTACATTTGCCCGCAATATCTTTAGGACTGTGGCAAAATTTTGGCAGTGTTAATGACTTTGAAAATTCGCGCTCAATGCTTTTGCGTGCATTTGATTTGGGAATAACTCATTTTGACTTGGCAAACAATTATGGACCTGATCCCGGAACGGCAGAGCAAACCCTGGGTCGCGTGCTCGAAAGTGATCTGCGCCCTTATCGTGATGAGCTCGTCATATCCACCAAAGCAGGATACACAATGTGGCCGGGCCCTTATGGCGATTTCGGCAGCCGTAAATATTTGCTGGCATCACTCGATCAGAGCCTGCGCCGCATGAAACTCGATTATGTCGATATTTTCTACTCACACCGTTTTGACCCAGACACGCCGCTTGAGGAAACAATGGGTGCGCTTGAAACAGCCGTGCGCTCGGGCAAGGCTCTTTATGTTGGCATATCCAATTATAATACCGAGCAGACGGTCAAAGCAGTAGAAATACTGCGCGGGCTTGGTGTGCGGTGCCTGATACACCAGCCGCGTTATAATATGTTGGACAGGCACGCCGAAAGTGACGGTTTATTTGACACTTTAAACAAGCTTGGTATGGGCAGCATAGTATATTCGCCTTTGGCGCAGGGGTTATTGACAACACGTTATCTTAACGGTATTCCTGCCGGGTCACGCGCTGACCGAAATTCATTTTTATCAAAAAAAGATATTACAGAACAACTTATAGCTAAAATCTGTAATCTTACAAAAATAGCGAGCGACCGCGGGCAAACATTGGCTCAAATGGCACTGGCATGGGTACTTCGCAAAGGCTTTGCAACATCTGCATTGATAGGCGCTTCAAGTGTTGCCCAGCTTGAAGAAAATCTTGGTGCGGTTAAAAACATTGATTTCACCGACCAAGAGCTTAATTTGATTGAAAAAGTTCTTGAAAAGTGAAGCGCTTATTTTCGGGGCTTGAATTTTTTGCAGCTTTTGCAGTGCCGGCAGCAATTTGGGCAATTGCACTTATATTGTTCGGTATATATCCATTTGGCGAAAAATCCATTTTGATTACCGATATGGGTCAGCAATACATTGAATATCATGCCGCGCTGTATGATGCCGTCATTGGCTGCGAAGGTTTAATTTACACATGGAAAACAGGGCTCGGCATGAATTTTGTCGGGCTTTTTGCCTATTATCTTGCAAGCCCTTTCACCCTGCTGATGTTTATATTACCGCGAGCCGCAATAACTGAGTCGGTCCTTTTAATTATATCTGCAAAAATTGCATCGGCCGGGCTTACATTTTCAATATTCTTGCGAAAAGCACTAAAGGTAAATGGTCTTACAAATATTATGTTTGCATCACTCTATGCACTGTCCGCTTATCCGGTTGTCTACTGCTTTAACATAATGTGGCTTGACGCGGTTGTGCTGCTTCCGCTCGTCATCCTTGCCATGATACACACAGTAAACACAAACAAAATCGCCCCACTCACAATTGTATTGGCAATTACATTTTTTTCAAACTTTTATACCGCTTTTATGGTAGGGTTATATAGCCTGCTTTCACTGATATGTCTTGTTTGGATACGCTCTTATCAGTTTCGCCGCTGTCTCGTTATTTTCGGGTGGTTTTTTCTTGCCGCTGCCTTGGCGGCTGGGTTGACAGCGTTTTTAACATTGCCCACGGCTTTTGCATTAATTGACAGTCAGGGTACAATGGCATCTGACTGGATTTTTGTCGGACTTATGACCGATCCGCTAACACTTATTGGCAAGCTGACATACGGCGCCTATGACTCGATAACAGATTATGGCACACCTTTCATATACTGCGGCGTATTGACCTTGGGGCTATTGCCGATATGGCTTTTGCACCGGGAAATTCCGCGCCGCGAAAGAACGGCGTGCATAGTATTTTTGGGGGTTTTGCTTGTGAGCATGCTGTTTAGCCTGCTCGACTATATCTGGCATGCCGCCGAAAATCCGGTATGGTTTCCTGCGCGCTACAGCTTTGTATTTATTTTTACACTTCTTATTTTTGCCGTGCGTGTAGTATCACTTAGCCACACATTAAAGCCAAAGCGTATTATCGGGGGATTTACCTTGGCGGCGGTGCTTGTGGTGTCTGCAAAGCTGCCCGAATGGCTCTTTCCCGATGTATGCAACACTATGACGGGAAGCTTGTGGGTCACGCTTTTGGTGCTTTTTGTATATGCTGTTTTGATAATACTATTGTCACGGCGCAGGCGGTGGCTTCGTTCAGCTACAATGGTGTTGATGGCATTGTGCATCGCTGTCGAGCTTACGGGTAATACTCTTGCATCTTTGCGCAACCTTGATAAAGAAATGCATTTTGAAAAACGCTCGACTTATGCTTCTTATTTTAAACAGGGTAATGAATTAAAAAATGCACTAAAAAATGCCGTTGCCCGCGACGCCGACATTAAAAGCGATGATTTTTTCAGAGTGGAAAACTCACGTGCAAGAAACGCAAACGACGGCATGTCATCGGGATATCATGCGGTAAGCCATTACAGCTCGTTTTCACGGCGTGACACGTTTGGATTTTTAAAAAATTGCGGTATGATGTGCCTGTCGGCAAATAAAATCTTCCGCTATTACGGCTCAACTTCGGCACTGGATGCTATACTCGGTGTGCGTTATGTTTTTAGCAAATACGAACGCCGTTCGGGTTATATCGACACCGGTATAGAGGTAAATGACTTAAAGCTTTGGAAAAATATAAATTCGCTTCCGCTAACCTTTTTTGCCGATGGCTCAATTTTAGATGTCAAAACAGACGGCTCGCCGTTTGATTGCCTTAACCGGTTTTTAAATTCTTTTGATAAAATTCAACGAACTTATTATACACCCTTAGTGGTCACCGACTCAATTGATGGCGGCGAGATTAAAAAAACTCGAACACGCAACCAAATTATTGCAGGCACATCCTCCACTCTCAAATTTACCATATCAAACCCGCGCGCCCAGCACGTGCTTATTTATTTTGATAATAATATACCTGAATTCACCGCAGTATATCTCAATGGAGAGCGGCTTAACCTGCAGAACGAACGGCTTGTCCGCGGCGTAATCGAATTAGGCTTTCTTCCACAGGGCGAAGCCGTAGTGTCGCTGACAGTATCCGGCGATACGCGGTGGTATTCGGGGCTGTGCGCTGCCTCTTTCAACACCGAAGCATTTGACCAACTCATAAGCACACTTCAAAAAAGTGCGCCCAACACGCTCAGTGTATCAAAAACTTTTTGGGGCGAGCCTGTGGTTTCGGGCAAATTTAACGCACCGCGCAACGGGGCGTTGTTCACCTCAATTCCAGCCGACTGCGGCTGGTCGGCTGAAATCGACGGACAAAAAGTCTCGCCGATTGCAACCGGGAATGCTTTTATCGCAATACCGGTTACACGCGGCGAGCATGTGTTCAAGTTGCATTACCGACCGAAAGGGCTTGCGGCAGGAATTTTTATATCAGCGGCAACCGCCACTTTATGCATGCTGATGTGGTGTATAAAGCGATACCGAAAAACGACGGGGCGATTATTCAGCTCTGCAGAGTGAATTTCAGCTTTTGCCTCCCTCAACAGGGGTAAGCGTGGCAAGCTGGCTACGCCTTTTTGATATGCGCTTGCCCATAAGGATATCAGGCTTGCCGGGCCCGTTTGCATCAGGAATAACGCCGATTGCACGATACCCACACTTTTTATAAAACCTATATGCATGCCGCTTGCGGCATGTCATGTTGGCAATTCTGCCGCCGGTATTATCATAAAGATTAACATCTGAAAGGCTGGTCGCACTATCCATGTCGTCGGTGCCAAGAATTATAGTCAGCGCACCGCGGGCGCCCGCCTCCCTTTCAAGTGCCCGCACCAATCGGCGCCCGATACCATGACCCTGATGAGTTTTTTTGACTACAAGCGGGTGCATTTCCCAAACAAAACCGTCATAGTCGGGAAGTCCTCCGACAATACCTACTACATTGTCATTCCCGTCAACTGCGCAAAGACATACACGGTTTGGTGCCAAAAGCGTGTTAATCACAGCACGGGCAATTTCCGCTGCCGGCCACATATTCGGGTTTTCAACCAAAAGACCGATCGCCTGGCGCTTATGACGCCTGTTCTGACCGTTCAAAGGTATAATTTGAAGTTTCATGCGGCACACTCTCCTATGTGTAGGTGTATGTATAATACTGATTTATTATACCACAAATCAATGAAGTTTTTTAGCATTTAAATTCAATATTGTCCTTGACATGCATTGACACTCAAAGTATAATCGTTTTAATACTAAAATCTGTCAAAATTCTTTCATCGCACATAAAGGGGATTGTAATGAAAAAAAGAATTCTGATTGTCGGCGCCGGTTATTCCGGCGTATTAACGGCAAAAAAACTCGCCAAAAAGCTTAAAAAACACAGTGATATTGAAATAACAATTGTTGACAAAAACCCGTTTCACACCATGCTGACCGAGTTGCATGAGGTTGCGGCAAATCGTGTTGAAGAGGACAGTATAAAGCTGAGCCTTAAAAGAATTTTTGCAGGCAGAAAAGTAATTATTAAGCTTGACACCATAAAAGAAATTGACTTTGAAAACAAGAATGCAGTCGGCCTTAATAATATTTATGAATATGATTACCTTGTTTTGGCAGCCGGCTCACGTCCTAAGTTTTTTGATGTTCCCGGTGCACAAGATTATTCTTTTAAGCTGTGGTCGTATGAAGATGCGGTTATTTTAAGAGACCATATTCACGATTGCTTTAGAAAAGCTTCGCTTCAAGCTGACATTGAAGAAAAGAAAAGACTGCTGTGCTTTTTAATTGCCGGCGCCGGATTTACAGGTACAGAAATGGCCGGAGAGCTTGCAGAATATATTCCGATTCTGTGCGAAAAATTTGAAATTGACAGGGAGCTTGTGTCGATTTATATTGCCGATCTTTTGCCTCGTGTAATACCGGCTTTGACTGAAAAGCAATCGACAAAAGTAGAAAAACGCCTTAACAGAATGGGCGTTAAGCTCTTACTAAAAACAAATGTGACTAATGTAAGCGAAGATCATGTTGAAATAAAAAGCGATGATGACGGTACTGTTAAAAGAATTGAGACAAAAACAGTTATTTGGGCCGCCGGCACTGAAAGTGCGCATATTACCGCGCAAGCTTCAAAAACGTTGTCTTCGGCAGAAAGGAACAGGCTTGAAACCGACAAATACTTAAGATCGCTTAGCGATGAAAGTGTTTTTATTGTCGGGGACAACATATACTATGTCCCCCAAGGCGAAGGGCAAACTGTTCCGCAGGTAGTTGAAAACTGTGAACAAAGTGCTGCCGTAGCGGCACACAATATTGCGTGTGCCGTTTTGGGCAGAGGTGAAATGAAAGAATACAAGCCAAAATTTCACGGCATTATGGTCAGTGTCGGCAGTCGTTACGGTACTGCGCTGGTCGGAACCGCAAAACGCAAGTTCAGCTTGCCGTCGTTTCTTGCAATGTTTACAAAACATTTTATAAACATTGTTTATTTTATTCAGGTTTTAGGTTGGAATAAAGTATTTAGTTATTTAAAGCATGAGTTTTTTACAATACGCAATAACCGCAGTTTTGTGGGAGGGCATTTTTCCAACAAAACTCCAAGTTTTTTACTTGTGCCGTTGCGTTTATGGCTTGGTGCCGTTTGGCTGTTCGAAGGAATTATGAAAATAGCAGGCGGCTGGCTTAAATCTCCAATGCTCAAAGGGTTTTTCAGCGGGGCGGCGGCATGGTATGATGCAATAGTAAAAGGTGCCTCAGATGCCTCGAGTGCCGCAACGCCGGCAGCAGATGGGGTTACTTCGGCAACAGGTGCAGCAAGCGGCACGATTGAAGCCGCCGGACAGGTGATTTTTGATTTTGATTTTTTGAAGATATTCAGAATGCTGTTTGTAAGTGGGAAAGAGCTTGCAGAATCGACCTTAGGAGACTTAGCGTTTAAAATTGATGTTCCTTTACTCAACTGGTTTATTGACAAAGTTATTTTACCAAACAATACAATGCAAATGTTTATGCAGATATTTATCGTGACCGCCGAAATATTGATAGGCTTATCACTGATTGGCGGCCTGTTCACAACTTTGTCAACAACATTTTCCCTTGTTTTGCAAATTATGTTCGTATGCACAACCGGTCTTTTCCTCGGCACTTTCTGGATGATATTTGCTGCTATTGCGTTGCTTATTGGCTCGGGCAGAATTTTTGGGCTTGATTATTATGTTATGCCTTTCCTTAAAGTCAGGTGGAAAAAACTCCCGTTTGTAAGGAAGCTATATATTTACAATGATTAATAATACAACAACAAACAAAGAATTTGTATCATTAAGCTCAGGTTTTGATAAGGTTAAGGCACAACTTTGCAATACACTTTTGTCCGCACCTTCCGTGGTGCGAAGTTTAACGCAGCACCTGTCAGCCACCAGCGGCAAAATGATACGAGCAAAATCGTTGCTGGCCTGTTCGATGAACGATCAAGGACAGATACCAAAAGATGCGATAAGGCTTGCGCTTGCAATCGAGCTTTTGCACCTTGCGACACTTGTGCATGACGATGTGATCGACGACGCAAAAATGCGCCGCGGCAGCATGACCTTACAAAAAAAATTCGGCAAGCGGCCGGCAGTGATATGCGGAGATTATCTTTTTTGCTTATCACTTCAGCTTGCCGCTGAAACTGCTATCGATCGCGATCGTGTCGAGATGCCGCTTACAAATTACATGATCAGAATTTGCCTTGGCGAACTGATGCAGAACCTTAACCACAAAAATTACAACCTTACAACACGCAGATATCTAAAAATTATTTCGGGTAAAACGGCGGCGCTTTTTGAAGCTGCTTTTTATGCAGGTGCTGTTTTATGTGACGAGCCGAAAAACGAAATTGGCAAGTATTCACGGCTTGGTCGTTATGTCGGCATGATATTTCAGCTTTCTGATGATTGCATAGATTATGAAGCATCACAAGACAAAGCGAAAAAAACTGTACTTTCCGATTTTGAACAGGGAGTAATAACACTGCCGCTGATTTATGCTTTTAAGTCTGAGCCGCAACTAAAGTCCAAAGCAAAATCAGGTAAAGTAACAAAGGATGAAATCAGGCTTGCTGTTTTAAAGCACGGGGGGCTCGAATACACAAAATCTGTTTCAAAAAAGTATTATAAAAAGGCAATTGAAATTATTGACCGCTTAAATGCAAATAGCTATAAAAAAGAAACTTTGAAAAGCATACTTGACAGAGCTTATAACGGTCTGAGATAAACAGTTACAGCCATATGGAGGTATCACTTGATTAAACGGTTTTTAAGCTATGTTGAAATAAAAACTAAAGTCACCAGTGTTTTTGCTTTTTTATTTGCATTGTCTTACTTATTATCAATCGGGCAAAAAATTGACGCCTTAAAAACGATTGTTTTTTTTGCAGCCATGCTTTTGTTTGATCTGACAACCACGGCAATAAATAACTATATCGATACCAAAACAAACGACCAAATACTTCAATTTAAACGAAAAAACGCTTTTATCATTATTATTGTTCTGTTTATTTCAAGTGCCGCGCTCGGTCTTTATCTTGCGGCTGTTACAGATATTGTAGTGCTGCTGCTCGGCGCATTATGCTTTCTTTGCGGTGTGCTTTACACCTACGGCCCCGTACCGATTTCAAGGCAGCCTTTAGGGGAGATTTTTTCAGGGTTTTTCTACGGTGTGCTGATACCCTTTATTCTGCTGTATATAAATATGCCAAGTGGAGCATACCTAAGTCTTTATTTGAGTACCAAGACAATTAATATTTCATTTCAAATATTCCCTATTATTACCGTTTTGTTATTGGCGATGCCGCCATTTTGTACAACTGCCAATATTATGCTTGCAAACAACATCTGCGACTTAAAAAAGGACATCGCTGTAAAACGGTACACACTGCCATATTACATCGGAACAAAAGCTCTTTATTTGTTTGCCGCATTGTATTACATCTCGTATCTATCGGTTATTATCATGGTAATATTAAAAATTCTTTCACCAATTTGCCTTTTGTCATTATTGACAATAATTCCGGTTCAAAAAAACATTAATCGCTTTTTTGAAACCCAAGACAAAAAAACCACCTTTATATACTCGGTCAAAAACTATGTTATTATCATGGCCGCAAACAGTTTTGTTGTGTTTATAAGCCGATTTTTATAATGCTCAAAGGCTGGAGGCAAAATGAAATTTATTAAAAAAATTGACATACTCATAATCGCAATCATTTTGTTGTCCAGCTTGATTTTTTGGGGTATCAACAGATTAAATACAACAGCATCACCCGTTGTGGCAGAAATTTATTATAAATCTAAGCTTGTCAAAACTATTAGTTTAAATAATAAAAAAGACATAACATTTTCAATACCGCAAAAACCTAATGTAATATTTCATTTATACGCTGATGGCAGTATTCGCTTTGAAAAATCGGATTGCCGGGACAAAATATGTGTTCGTTCGGGCAAGCTCAATATCGTGGGCGAGAGCGCTGCTTGTCTGCCCAACGAAATTATTTTAAAGATTGTAAGAAAAAAAGGCGACAGCCCTGATGATTTAGACATAATACTTGGCAAATGATTACAATATTTATTAGGCTTTAGAAAGGCAAAATATTAATGGATAAACCACAAAGCCATAAAAAACTGAATATTGTACGAATGGTTTTAATGGGGCTTCTTTTCGCCGCAGCTATAATACTGTCCCTTGTTGAGGATGCTATCCATTTGCCAATGCCCGCACCGGGTGTAAAGCTTGGTTTGTCAAATATCATTATCATGTATGCACTTTTCTTTCTCGGTTTAAAGGACGCTCTTTTATTGGCGCTTTTAAAGTCAATGTTTATATTTATTACAAGGGGACATATATCCGCAATTATTAGCTTAAGCGGCGGTCTTGGTTCTGTTCTGATAATGTTTGTGCTTTTTATTATCTTTAAAGATAAAATTTCTTATCTTATTATCAGTATTGCAGGTTCGATTTTTCACAATTTGGGTCAACTGTCGGCTGTGTCATTGATTTATACAAATTTGCTTTTTTTGCCTTATTTGCCCGTTTTAATGGTTTTCGGAGTAATTGCGGGTGTCACCACCGCTACACTGTTAAGGGTTGTCTTACCGGCTTTAGATAAGCTCGGTTTACGATAAATAATTATATTGGAGGGAAAACTTTGAAAAAATTTTTAGCAGTTATACTGGCAGCTTTGATTACAACCGCCTTTTTTGTCGGCTGCAGCCCTAAAGAAAAGGAAGACGGTGAGTCTGTAAAAACCGGACTTGCAATTGTTACAACAATTAATAAATCAAAAAATGCAGAAAATGGCACAGGCGTTGCCGAAGCGAATTCTACTGTTGTGGCCGTTACAGTAGACAATGACGGCAAAATAGTTAAATGCGCAATTGATACCGCCCAGACCAAGGTTAACTTTTCAGACGAAGGCAGGATTACAACGCCGCTCAATACCGTTTTTAAAACTAAAAACGAGCTTAAAGAAGACTATAATATGAAAGGTAATTCGGGCATTGGCAAAGAGTGGTATGAACAGGCGGCGGCTTTCGCCGAATATGTCACCGGCAAAACGGTGGACGATATTGAAGGGATTGCAGTTGACGAAGGACAGCGCCCTACCGAGGCCGATTTAAAATCCACTGTCACCATAGCAATAGGCGATTTTATTGAAGGCGTTAAAAAGGCGGTCAATAACGCAAAAACCATGGGAGCAAAAGGTTCTGACAAGTTGGGACTTGGCATTGTAACAAGCATTGCAAAGTCTAATGATGCCGGCGATGATGATGGGCTTGCACAAATATACTCTACCTATGCGGCCGTAACAACCGATGCCGACGGCAAAATTACAAGCTGTGCTTTGGACGCTTCGCAAAGCCAAGTGAACTTTGATAGATCCGGTGTAATTACAACCGATATTAACATTAATCCAAAAACTAAAAACGAGCGCGGCGATGAATACGGCATGAGAGGTGCATCGGGCATCGGCAAAGAGTGGTATGAGCAGGCCAATGCCTTTGCTGAATATGTCGTTGGCAAGTCGGCAAATGAAGTCGAAGGAATTGCAGTTAATGACGGAGGATATCCCACCGAAAACGATTTAAAATCGTCGGTAACGGTAACTATAGGGGACTTTAAGGACGTTATCAAAAAAGCATCACAAAACGCAAAATAGTATAATGCCCTTGTTCTGCAAGAGCAGGACAAGGGCGCTTTACTGATTATGATAGCACAGAGGGTATTATGAAAAAACTGTTGTCAATGCTGATTATTTTAATATTGGTTTTTACATTTTCGTCATGCGCAGATGGTAAAAAACGCTATGAAGCCGAATCTTTGCAGGTGTTTGACACTGTAACAAAAATAATTGCATATTCAAAAAACAAATCTGAGTTCACAGAATTGTCCGAATTTGTTTTTGACATTTTAAATGAATATCATAAGCTTTATGACATATACCACGATTATCACGGTATAAACAATATTAAAACAATCAACGACAATGCAGGCAAAAGCCCGGTTAAGGTTGATAAAAAAATAATTGACTTGCTGCTGTTTTCAAAAAATGCATATACAAAAACCCGGGGGAAATGCAATGTAGCATTAGGCTCTGTTTTAAAAATTTGGCACAAATACCGTGAAAGCGGAATTGACGACCCGCAAAACGCAAAATTGCCTGATTTGGGCAGTCTGCGTAAAGCGGCGTCACATACCGACATTGGCAAAATAATAATTGACGAAAAAAAATCTACCGTATTCTTAGCCGACCCCAAAATGAGCCTTGATGTGGGCGCTGTTGCAAAAGGATTTGCCGCTGAGTGTGTGGCACAGGAAATAGCATTACGCGGATATACTTCGGTTTTAATAAGTATAGGCGGCAATGTCATTGCAATAGGAGCAAAGCCGGGCGGCAGCTTTTGGAACGTCGGTATCGAAAACCCGGACAATGACGGCAAAGAAATGCCAACACTTCAGCTAAAGGATAAGTCGGTTGTTACAAGCGGCGTTTACCAAAGATATTACACCGTAAACGGCAAACAATATCATCACATAATCGATCCCGAAGCGCTGATGCCATCCACATACTTTAAATCGGTCACGGTTGTAAGTGACGATTCCGGGCTTGCCGATGCGCTTTCTACCGCAGTGATGTGCATGCCGTATGAACAGGGCAAAGAGCTGATAGACAGCATAAGCGGCACCGATGCAGTTTGGGTTTTGCCGGACTCAAACATACTATACAGCGACAACTTTAAGCAGTATCTTAAAAAATAAAAATTTTATAATCTGCCTGTAATAAATAGATATTCAAAGCACAGAATATCTATTGGAGGTGGAAAAATGGATATTAGCTTATCTCAAAAAGAAAGAATGTTGTTAGAGGATCAAAAAACTCATGAACAAATTTGTATCGAAAAATATACAAATTATGCAAATCAAGCAAGTGACAACCAGCTAAAGCAAATATTCAATGCAAATGCCCAGCAAGAAAGAGAACATCTTAACAGCATTAACCAGCTGTTAAGCGGTTCGTTGCCCCAATCCAACCAACAGCAGCAACAGCAAAACCAGGCATCGGGACAAAACCAAGCAGCAAACGCGGCTACGACAGGCTTAAACATGAGTGCAAACAAAAAATCAGATGCAGATTTATGCAACGATATGCTGATGACCGAAAAATATGTTTCCGGAGCATATGACACTTCTATTTTTGAATGCAGAGATACTCGCGTTCGCGATGTTTTAAACCATATTCAAAAAGAAGAGCAAAAGCATGGGGAATCAATTTTTCAGTATATGAACAGTAAAGGTATGTATAACGCAAAATAATGCACCTATCGGTAACATGGAATGACCGATCCCCAATATAATTTAAAACGAATGCACACCATTCTGTGGCAACCCTGCCGCAAACGGTGTGCATCTTGTTTTTAATAAAACAACAGTATTATTGTCAGTTAGTGAATATCAAAGGTTTGGCATTTTGCCAGTATTCAATTTGATTTTCTATTCTTTGTTTTTGTACTGAGCTTACTGAATTCAGCTTCTTTTTAACCGCTGCAACAGCATTGTCAATTACCTTAATTCGTGCTGTTGTATATACCTCGCTTGGATTCGGCGGCACCCATGCAATACTTTTACTCGAGCGGCATTGTTCGCTACTGTCTGCCAACGCTTTATAATAAGCAAGCATTTCCTTAGATGCATTTCCAAACAATTTATTGCATGCATCGGCAAGTATTTGTTCGCCTGTAAGACTTTTGTCCCACATTCCTTTTGCAGAAACATACCATAACGGCCAACGAACCTCAAAGCTCTTTTCGGTTTCATTATAGGTAGCACTTGGACCTTGATCATAAAAGATATAAGAAGCACCGTTTTGTTTCCAAAGCTTTTGGTTCCGGGTTGAAACATTACCCTGTACCCAGGGTATCTTTGCCCATACAGCACGGTCTGCTGCAATGCAATGCCATTCCCAGATTGCGATATTTTTAAGGTTGGCTTTTCTGATATACTCTTTAAAATTGTCTTTCCATGATTGTACGTAAGTAACTCTTGTTATCGAATTATAACCTGTGGGGATTTTTAACCCCAAATCAAGCGGAACAGTCATGCTGGTTTCTCTGCAAAACATCATTTCAACATTGGGTTCGGCTTTTATACCGCTTACCGGAGGCAAAAAAGTGGTGTGATAGCTTAGCAGGGTGAGCTTTTTATTGGGATATTTTTTTGCAACTTCCTTAGCGACATTATTTGCAAAATACAGCAGCTCATCGCTGTCACTGCCCAAGCTTGTGCATTTGGAACATTCACACCAGTTTTCGTCCCAGCCGTCGTTTGCGGCAATTGAATACTGGGTTAGATTTGGATCATTGTCAAAAATATTGATAATTCGCTTTGCTGTTTCACGGGCAAGATCATGATTTGTATAACAATATTGCCAATAAGTATCGGTTGTGGTATAAGGATCCCTCCGCCCGTTTACAAGGGCAAACCATTCAGGCTTTGATTTGGCAAACTCTTCACGGGTTATCAAGCTTGACACGCCGTGTCCTACAAACTTTTTCTCGCCGCCCATATACCAGCGATACGAAAACTTCTTGTAATTGAACCAGACATTACTGATGCGGGCGGAAAACTGGGGCTTATGATTTATATCCAGCTTATCAATAGCAAGGTTTTTAATTTCGGGAATGACCTGCCACAACTCATTTGGCCCGTACCATCCGCAACCGAGTTTTTCTAAAAACATATTTACTGCAAACTCAGTTCCTCTGAACTCACCATCATCGTTTCCTATCAAAACAACATAATTTTTTATTCTCTTTAAAATCACCTGTTCGTTACCGGGATATCCTTTGGGCTGTATTATCCCCAGCTTTTTTGTCTGAGCAGTAGGACCTACCAAAATGTAGTTTCCATCACTCAAATCCATGTTGTCAAAACCTATCATTATCGAGGCTTTGGTGATTTTTCTTAAATGCACCAAAAGATCTTCGGCCGCTGCCTTCACAAGCTCAGACGGTGATTTTGGTATTATTATTGTAGCTTTTGCCTGTCCGTTTTCTGCAATTATAAAATCTGTTTGATTAGGCTTAGTGGTGGGATTTTGCTTAGTCGCTGATGAACTGCCCTTTGAATTACTGCTGCTGCTGTTTTGCGAGCTATTTTCGGTTTCAGTGCCATTATTACTTGTATTAGAGGTAATGACAGATGATGTCGAACACCTTGTTTTGTTTTTTGTATTTTTGTTCCTCGATATACAACCATAGATTTGTTATTGACATCTCGCCTTCACGAATGTCCGGAATAATAAGGCACCCATTTTCATAAAGGATCTTTTCTGCCTTTTCAATTTGATCTGTATGTGCATACGAATTTGCAACATAAAACTTTAGTTTACCGTCATTTTGTAATGCTGCGTCCATTGAATTGTATAGTTCTATTATTTCTTGATAGCATTCGTTTTCATTCATCAGTCTAAACATATCTCTGGCAAGTGATATGTCCGACGGATTAAGCTTGTACGCAAGCTTGATATACTCTATACTTTTGACATTATCACCAAGGGTATACCGGCAAACAGCCAACCCATAATAGGCCCAGCACGAGGGCTGCATTTCTATAGACTTTTTAAAGCTGTTAATCGCCTGTTCATATCGGTTATTGCTTATTTGCATTACACCTTTATGGTACCAAGCATACCAATTTTTATCCTCAGAGCCATGAGCCGAATTTAACAGGTCATACCAATGATTACCCACCATATAAGATGCCGGCGGTTCATCAACTGACGGGCTTGGTAAATGCCCTTGCTCCAACAATAAAAGCCAATGCTTTTGTCGGCTTTGCACTTCGCCAAAGTCAAGATGCTGAGAAATTGCCCGCTCTCCTGCCAAGCTGCGGCGCTTATTTTCCAATGCGCCAAAACCCGAGCCATTTTGAAAAACCTTACCTTTTTTAAACACATAGTCTTTTTTAGAAGATATTAAGTATTCTTCAAGCCAGTCTTCAGATAATTTTTCATCCAACTTATTTTCAATTTCAGCTCTGGCATCACACCAATCACCATGAGCTGCGGCAGGTTGTGCAGATATTGCGCCATACGCTTCAACCCATTCCCATGTTGACAGCGGAGGCATGGGAATACACTCATACTGCGTCTGACCAAGACCTGCCTGAATCTCGGAGTAGTCACCTGCTTTATCTGTGAGGAAACGCTGCCAAGTATGTCCTCCCTGCCCTTGTCCCCATACAAACAATTTTCTGCCCTTGAGCCGTCTTGTCGATGTCTGAACAAGTCCATAACCGTCTTTATCAACTGCTGCTATGTATTTTCGCTTAGTATCAAAGGTTTTATAAAAATAATCCATTGAACACTCGGTATTAACCGGATAGGTAACATCTTTGCCGCCCCGATAAGGCAAAGGTGTTTTATCAATTGTTGTCCAGTAGCTGTAATATGACGATTCAGCGGGTACGATAATGCGGCTGTGCTTTGTTTCGGGTACGGCAATATTACTCCACCAATACATCGGTATTGTGCTGTCGTTTAAATTGCATATTCGCATCCGGCATATCAGCATTTTCGACGACTCGGGCAAACTAAAGTCCATTTGGTATGTCACATTCCTAAGTCTTTCATACTCATACATACGCAAAATCGGTGTGCCGTCGGCAGCTTTTAATGTCGCTGCAAACAACGGCGAACAGGTAAGCGGATTGTGACCTATCATGCCAATGTTCCATTCAACACCTCCGCTAAACCATGCATTGCAAAGTGCAAGATTGCAAAAGCGTATACAGTCGTTAACATACAGTAATTCGCGCCCCTCAACCTTATCAAAAAGTGACCACAGTCTTCCTCCCAGCTCGGGTAAAAACATCGCTTTGAGATACTTGTTTTCCAAAATAACCGCTTTATACTCTTTTTCATTAAGAGCTCTGTCGTATAAATCCTGTTGCTTATATGGATAAATGCTTCTAATTTTACCTACATCAAAAAATATTTCGTCGTCCTCATCAAGCTTTAAGGACTTTTGTGTTTGAACATTTAACACCGGCAAAATAGAAGGCAGCGAACTTTCACCGTTAAGGTTTGCGCTTTTGATTAAAACATTTTTAATTTCAAGTGTCGGATTCATTTTTTCACCCATTATTTTCAGTATTTTTAATAACCTGTTTGGCCTTTTGCCACAGGTCAAATTGATTTTTCATACGCAGGGCAACCGCTTCACTGACTTTATCAATAATTTCGTTGCCAGACTTAACAATCCTATCCACCCTTGCAATTGCTTGAGGTGTATAAAATTCATAAGGCTCCGGCATGTGCCATGCAATTGCCTTAGCATGGCATTGCTCGTTTATGTCTGCAAGGCTCATATAGTAAGAAAACATTATATCGGCAGCTTCTTCATACAGCTTTTTGCAAGCGTCCATTAAAATTTGAGATGCTGTCTGTCTGCCGTCCCACATACCCTTAGCAGCAACATACCAAAGCGGCCAGCGCAGTGGGTAGCTTTTTTCCGTGTCATTATACCCGTCAACCGGTCCTTGATCGTAATATACATATCTTGCTCCGAGCCTTTCAAAGCAAAGCTGATTTCTGAACGCCACATCACCTTGAACCCATGGTAAATCCTTCCATACACTGCTTGCGGCTGCCGGGCAATACCATTCCCATACAGCGACATTTTTGCACGAGGTCATTTCAATCCATTTTTTTGCGTTTTCCATCCACGGCAATTCATAGTGTTCATGTCCAAAATCATATTGATAACGGATATGGTATCCACAATCCGGCCCTGTATCCACCGAGTGAAACATGCAAGACTCCTTGCAAAACATCAATACAATGTTTTTATGCAACGGCATAACTTTTCTTGGAGGGTCATAAGTGGGAAAATACGCAAAAATCATTAGCTGTTTATCGGGATATTTTGATTCCAGCCCCTGTGCAACCTTGTTGGCAAACGCAACCATTGTTTCACTGGGGGTGCCCATTTTTTTGCATTCTTCACATTGGCAAAAGCTATCAAAAAATCCGTCGTTTGCTGCCAGTGTCGCTTGTGTATAAGTGGGATTATTATCAAAGAATTCTCCCACTTTTTTTATCGTATTAAGCAACACTTCTTTGTTTGAATAGCACATCTGCCACCATTCTTTGTAGGGATCCCGCTGCCCATCTATCATGCAATACCATTCAGGATGCTTATCAAAATACTTCTCGCGGGGGAACAATATGCTGTAAGCATGTTCAATGTCTTTGTTGCTGCCGCCTTGATACCAGCGAAGCGCCAACTCACGATTTTTGTGGTAAACCCATGTTTGACGGGATTCAAATCTGGGTGTAACATCTATATTTATGTATCCGACAGAAATTCGGTCTTTACGAGGAATTACATGCCACAAATCATCAATTCCAAACCAACCGCAACCCAACCGTTCCAGCAGCATTGTTACGGCAAACTGTGTTCCGGTAAACAAACCGTCATCGTTGCCAAGCAAAACTAAACGATTGCCTGTTCTGCGAACGATTACGCGCTCGTTGTCCGGGTATCCGCAGGGCTGGCAAATTCCCATTTCCGTTGTTAACCTCGAAGGGCCGACCAGGATTAGTGTGCCTTCAACGGTTTCGTTATCGTGTTTTATCGGTAGTGTTACCCCTGTCATTTGTTTTATAATATTTTGCAAATCCAATGCTGCAACATTTGTTTTTTTATTGGGCTTTTGGGCAACAACAATAGTCGCACAAGCCCTATCATTTTCAACAAGTAAAAGGTCAGGATAAGTAATTTTTTTGTTTCCAACCATATATTCATACTCCTCCTTGTGCTGTGATTTCAACATATCATATAAAACTTTCACTTACAATACGACTTTCGTGATATGATGTGTCACAACAATTAAGACATCATCTTTTGACAACACAAGAGCTTTTATGTTGTTTTCACAATAAAAAATGCCAGACTAATATACAAGCTGACGTTTAAGTTTACATAAAAAATTAAATATGATAATATATGCGAATATGATCGGCGGTCTTGAAACCAAGCATTGTTATAAGGATAAAACATGGTGATAAATATATGAGTGAAAAAATTAAAGCATTAAAAGCAGCATTCCCCCATACTATTCCTGTATTAACCGGGTTCACTTTTTTAGGTATTGCTTATGGCATTTTGATGAACAGCAAGGGCTATGGCGCCGGTTGGACATTTTTATTTAGTTTTATGGCATTTGCAGGGTCATCGCAATATGTAGCACTTACTTTTCTTACATCGGTATTTAATCCTTTCAACGCATTATTAATTTCTTTAATTGTTAACGCTCGTCATTTATTTTATGGCATTTCAATGCTGGACAAGTATAGAGATACCGGTAAATTGAAACCATATCTTATCTTTGGGCTATGTGATGAAACATTCTCAATTGTCTGTTCAACAAAGCCGCCAAAGGATGTAGAACAAAAATGGTTTATGTTTTTTATTACCTTGCTTAATCACAGTTATTGGGTATTTGGTTCAACGCTTGGTGGACTATTGGGTTCTATGATTTCGTTTAATACAAAAGGTCTTGATTTTTCGTTAACTGCGCTTTTTATCGTAATATTTGTAGGGCAATGGAAAACTCAGAAAAACCACAAGCCGGCAATAATAGGTGTTTTATGTTCTGTTATTTGTTTGGTTGTTTTCGGACAAAACAATTTCATTATTCCGTCGATGATTGCAATTTTGATAGTATTGACAATACCACGTAAGGAGAGTATTCAGTGGCATTAACACCTGTTCAAACTTTTATTATTATTTGCATGGTGACGATTGGTGCAATGACAACAAGGTTTTTACCTTTTGTTGTATTTAAAGGCAAAAAGTCAAATAATTCATATATCAGCTATCTTGGACAAGCTTTGCCCTACTGCGCTATAGGCTTGTTAGTGGTATATTGTCTTAAAGATGTTAGTTTTAAAGAGCCTACATACGCAATTCCGGAGATAATAGCGATTGCCTGTATTGTTGTGCTTCATTATTGGAAAGAAAACACACTCCTGAGCATTGCAGTTGGTACGGCTGTTTATATGCTGCTTGTTCAAGTAGTTTTTTAAATTTCCAAATACCGCAACGGCGCGATCGGGCATTGCGCCCTACTTCGCGTATAAAAAACCGCCAAGGAGAAAATTTCCCCCTGACGGTTGGTGCTTGTTGGTATAAATGAAACCTTGTAAACCGATAAACGTGTCCAGTTACAAATAAGTTTGCTCACGTAGTTACAAAGTTTGCTCGTGATGAAATGTAGTTGTTGCAAGGCTTCTCGCTGTTTCTTCCCTTGTAGTGACAAAGTTTGCTCTCGGGTTTTATTACCT
>JAQVFM010000046.1 GCA_028697255.1 Oscillospiraceae bacterium | reverse complement strand
AGCCCGTGAATTTAAAAATACGGCTGACATAACAGGCATTGTTCTCACAAAGCTTGACGGTACGGCGCGCGGCGGTGTTGTGCTTGCAATTCGCGATCAGCTTGACATACCGGTCAAATTTGTCGGCGTAGGTGAGGGTATTGACGACTTGCAGCCCTTTGACCCCGACATGTTTGCATCGGCGCTGTTCGATGAACAGGAGGCTTTATAATGGAGTTCATAGTTGCAACGCATAACTATAAAAAGTTTTCAGAAATTTCACGCATATTAAAACCGCTTGGCATAAAGGCATTGACCGATGCCGAGCTTGGGATTAAGCTTTCAGAAATCGCAGAAACAGGCCAGACATTCGAGCAAAACGCGGCTCTCAAGGCACATGCGGCATGCAAACAAACAGGACTCCCGGCTATAGCTGACGATTCGGGACTCGAAGTGGATGCGCTGGGCAACGCGCCGGGTGTTCATTCGGCGCGGTATGCAGGAGAAAATGCGACTGATTCGGACCGCATCCTTAAACTGCTTGCCGAAATGGCTCATGTACCCGAACACGACCGTACAGCGCGGTTTGTGTCCGCGATATGCTGCGCATTTCCAAACGGTGATACCGTAACTGCACGCGGTGAATGTGCCGGGCGTATCGGTTATGAACCGATCGGATCTAAAGGGTTTGGATATGACCCGATTTTTATTGTCCCCCAGGGTCGTTCGTATGCCGAACTAACCGACAGTGAAAAAGATGCAGTCAGCCACCGTGGCAATGCACTTCGATTGTTTGCGGTAAGGCTGCAAAGATATCTTGATCAACAGAAAAAAGGAGAATGATTATTGACAAGTAAACAACGCGCTTTTTTGCGCGCATTGGCAAATTCACAAGACCCTATACTGCACATAGGCAAGGGTGAAATATCTGAAACGCTGCTCAAACAAGCTGACGATGCACTTACAGCACGCGAGCTCATAAAAGCCAGGGTGCTTGAAACCTGTGCCCAAACGCCCAAAGAAGCAGCAATAACCGTGGCCGACCGCACAAATGCAGAGATTGTTCAGGTGATTGGGCGCACATTTGTGTTGTACCGTAAAAACGTGAAAGAACCTAAAATTAAACTCTGAAATAGCTTTGCCAATTTATTAAGGGATGTTTGTTATATGAAAATTGCGGTATTCGGTGGAGCATTCAATCCGATACATTATGGGCATTTGCGGCTGGCACGCGAATTTGCGAGCAGGCTAAAGCTTGACAAAGTGATGCTGATTCCGTCATCTACGCCGCCGCACAAGCTGCACGCACACATGGCTGCTGACCGTGACAGGCTTGAGATGTGCCGCCTTAGCGTCAAAGGTGACCCTTTGTTTTTGGTGTCCGATATTGAAATCAAACGCGCCGGTGTAAGCTTTACGGCCGATACGCTTGATAAATTAACAGAGCTTTATCCTACTGCACAGTGGTACCTTATCACGGGAGCCGACATGTTTTTGACGCTGGGCACATGGCACCGGTTTGAAGATATTATGCTCCGTGCAATACTTTGCACAGCGCCCCGTGACGATATCGAGGGCGCAAAACTTAGGGAATATGCGGCAGTGCTTGAAAAGCGCGGCGCCAAGTGCATAATTGAGGACATACCCAAAACCGACATATCATCAACTAAGATACGGCAGCTTATAAGATCGGGCAAAGATATAGATTGCCTTGTACCAAACTCTGTTAAGGATTACATTTATAAAAACTCACTTTATAAAAATGCGATTGACAACACCGAAAATTCCGATGCACAATTTATAGAAATAATACGCGGCCGTCTTACCCCCTATCGTTTTCGTCACTCGCTTGCGGTAGCCGAGCAGGCAAAGCATTTAGCTTTGCTGTATGGCGCTGACCCGAAAAAGGCATATGCCGCCGGAATTCTTCACGATATAATGAAAGACGAGCCTAAGGCTGCGTTGTTGCAAATGCTAAGTGACTTTGGTATAATACTCAATAACGCTCAAATGGCGTCACCGAGTTGCTGGCATGCGATTGCGGGTGCCGAATTTGTACGCAATATTCTTAAAATCGGCGACGATGATATTATTAATGCAGTGCGTTATCATACGACTGCACGCGCAGGTATGTCACCGCTTGAAAAGACAATATTTGTTGCTGATTTCACATCGCTTGACAGGGATTATCCCGATATCGATGAAATGCGACGTCGCGCCCAACTCGGAAGCGGGCCTGCCATGGAATATGCGCTTTCATATACAATTCGCGAGCTGCTTAATAAATCTGCTGTTATACTTCCCGACGCGATTGATGCATATAATGAAATAATTGCTTTAAAACAAAAGGAGAGCAACAATTATGCCGCAACAAAGTCGTCGCAAAAGTAGTTCCGGTCGTGCTGCGTCTGTAAAAACCAGACGCATGTCTACAAAGCAAAAAGTGATAATATTTATTCTCGTCACGATTATCTTGTCCATGCTTACTTTTTTAATTGTCGGCGGCATACAAGTATATCGGGTTATAGTGTCGCCACGCGGCAATGTTGAGGATGTCCAACTCACCTCTCATGACAAAACACCCCCGAAATATGCCGGCAGTGTGGCATATTATGTGCTTGGGCTGCTTGGTGAGCAAATCACCGATCCTACCGAAATGCTATCAATAATGTGCTGGGACAAAAAACAAAACACCTTGAATATACTGCAGTTGCCGCAGGACACATATCTTGGAGAAACCGGACAATGGGCAGTAAGGCGCGCGGCCGACGTCTGGGGCAATCCGAAACCTCTCGACTGGTGTACCACCTGCCGCCGGCAGGTGGAGCCGACCGAAATTGAGGATGGCAAACATGTTGCCGTATGCCGCACCACGATAACGAAAATGCCCGGCTCGGCCTCTCAGGATTTATGCGACGTATTCAACGATTTATTGGGGCTGCCGGTCGACGGGTATTTTTTGTTCCCTCAGCAGGCACTTGTCAAGCTTGTAAATCTTCTGGGCGGCATTGATATCGATTTGGAAAGCGCAATTAGCGTAAATAATATTGATTATAAAAAAGGAATACAAACCCTTGATGGTGACGGGGCACTGTATTATGCCCTTAACCGCAAAAGCGGGATTGACGGCGACATTGACAGGCTGGTGCGTCAACGCAAGGTGTTTGTTGCATTATTTCAGCGTCTTGCAAGCAAGTCAAAGAGCAGTCTTACCAACAGTTATATAGTTCCGCTTATGAACGGCTCGACTCCCTTGCGCTCGGATTTTAACAGAACTCAAATGGTTGATTTGATAGTTGAGATGAACGGTTTGGCGCCGTCTTCGATGACGGCATATATATTGCCGGGGCGCACCGCGAGAGTGGGAGGCAAAACATATTTTGCGCCTCACCCGGATTCTCTTTTGTCACTGCTCAACGAGTCTTTCCGCCCATACGGAGGAGCCATTACAAAAGATAAGATCATAGCAAAAGAACTTGGCAGCGGCAATGTGTCGAATACTCGGCGCCAGGTGCTGTCCGAAATAGCCGTCGAACAATCGGGAATTGTTAAGACTACGACAACTGAATCAACTTCGACTACGGCCAAAAACTAATTATAATGAAAGCGGGTTTATATGGAATCAAAGGATTTAGCAAGGCTTATTATTGGCTCACTTAACAATCACAAGGCATCAAATATAAAGATAATAGGTATTAGAGATTTGACTATTATAGCAGACTATTTTGTAATTGCAGAGGGTACAAGCTCTACGCAGGTAAAGGCACTTGCCGACTATGTCGAAACCGAGCTTGACGACCATGGTATAAAGCCGTCGCGTGTTGAAGGATATCCGTCTGCAAACTGGATTTTGATTGATTACGGCAGCGTAATCGTACACGTGTTTTATTCAGAAACCCGTCAGTTTTATGATTTGGAACGCCTGTGGAAGGACGGGCAGCAGTTAGAATTGTCGGATTTTATAAATTCCACAACTGAAAGGCTTGATAGAAGTAATGATGTATAACCCAACGGAAATTGAAAAAAAGTGGCAAAAAATATGGGATGACGAAAACACTTTCGCCGCCTCAAACAATTCTGATAAACCTAAGTTCTACGCACTGGTCGAGTTTCCATATCCGTCGGGGCAGGGGCTGCATGTAGGGCATCCGCGATCCTATACCGCGCTTGATGTAGTTGCCCGCTGTCGCCGTCTGCAAGGCTACAATGTGCTCTATCCAATGGGATGGGATGCATTCGGACTGCCTACTGAAAACTATGCAATAAAAAATCATATTCACCCCGAAATCGTTACCAAAAACAATGTCGCGCGCTTTAAGTCCCAGCTCAAATCGCTTGGACTTTCGTTTGATTGGTCACGAGAAGTAAATACGACTGACCCATCATATTATAAATGGACGCAATGGATTTTTATCAAGCTTTTTGAGCGCGGCCTTGCCTATAAAAAGAAAATGGCGGTCAACTGGTGCAGCTCCTGCAAATGCGTGCTTGCAAACGAGGAGGTTGTGTCGGGCGCGTGCGAGCGTTGCGGTGGCGAAGTAGTCCGAAAGGAAAAAAGCCAGTGGATGTTAAAAATAACCGAATATGCCCAACGCTTAATAGACGATCTATCAACCGTTGATTATCCTGAAAGGGTGCGTGCGCAGCAACTGCATTGGATAGGACGTTCGACCGGCGCTCAGGTAAGGTTTGATACCACAGCGGGTGACCCGATTGAGGTGTTCACAACACGCCCTGATACGCTGTTTGGTGCGACATATATGGTTATGGCTCCCGAGCACTCGCTTATTGAAAAGTGGTCGCATCAACTAAAAAACGTTGAAGAGGTGCGCGCGTACCAGGCCGAAGCTACAAAAAAATCGGATTTTGAACGCACCGAGGTTGCCAAGGATAAAACCGGCGTCATGCTTGACGGTGTTCGCGCAATAAACCCGGTTAACGGGCGAGAAATACCAATTTTCATATCAGATTATGTATTGGCTTCGTACGGAACAGGGGCTATAATGGCAGTGCCCGGCCACGACACGCGTGACTGGGAATTTGCAAAAAAATTCGGTCTCGATATTATTGAGGTAGTCAAAGGCGGTAATATTGAGGTTGAGGCGTTTACCGACTGCGAAACCGGCATTATGGTGAATTCCGGCTTTTTAGACGGGCTTAGTGTAGAAGAGGCAAAAGAGAAAATTACAAACTGGCTTAAGGAAAAGGGTATCGGAGAGAGTAAAGTCAATTATAAATTAAGGGACTGGGTGTTTTCACGCCAGCGTTATTGGGGCGAGCCGATACCTATTGTGGATTGTCCCAAGTGCGGCTTTGTCGCGATCCCTGAGGATCAACTCCCGCTGCGTTTGCCGAGAGTTGAAAACTATGAGCCTACAGAAAACGGCGAATCGCCGCTTGCGTCAATACACGACTGGGTAAATGTTTCTTGTCCAAAGTGCGGCGCCGATGCCAAGCGTGAAACTGATACCATGCCGCAATGGGCAGGATCATCATGGTATTTTCTGCGATATACCGATCCTAACAACGACAAAGAGCTTGCGTCGAAACAGGCAATTTCTTATTGGCTGCCGGTTGACTGGTACAATGGGGGAATGGAGCATACAACCCTCCATCTGCTTTACAGCCGCTTTTGGCATAAATTTTTATATGACATCAATGTCGTTTCCACGCCCGAACCCTATGCCAAGCGTACAAGTCACGGTATGATATTAGGTGAAAACGGCGAAAAGATGTCTAAATCGCGCGGCAACGTTGTTAACCCGGATGAAATAGTTAAGGAGTACGGTGCAGATACGCTGCGGCTTTATGAGATGTTTATCGGCGATTTTGAAAAGGCAGCACCTTGGTCAAGCGCAAGCATACGCGGCTGCCGCCGTTTTCTCGAACGCGTTTGGTCGCTTTCGGAAAACATTATACCCGGTGACGGACTGAGACCTCAAACCGAAGCAGCGTTTCACAAAACAATTAAAAAAGTAAGCGAGGATATTGAAAACCTCAAATATAATACCGCGATTGCCGCGCTTATGGCGCTGCTTAACACGGTTACCGATTTAGGCGGCATTACACGTCAGGAATACAGGGTAATGCTGATACTGCTAAATCCGTTTACACCGCATATCACCGAGGAGCTGTGGGAGCTGTCAGGCTATGACGGCCGCATTTCCGAATCGCAGTGGCCTGAGTACGATGCCTCGAAATGCATTGAGCAGATGATTGAAATTGCTATCCAGATAAACGGCAAGGTACGTTCACGCATTACCGTCCCTGCCGATATTCAGCAAAACGAGGCTATATCTGCTGCCAAAGCAGACCCAAAAATTGCGCATGCAATAAACGAGAAAAAAATTGTAAGAGAACTTTATATTCCCGGCAAGATTATTAATATAGTTGTCAAATAAAAATTGAATCATTTTTCAAAATCCGCCGTTCTGGCGGATTTTTTTATGCCAAAAAATAGTTGACGGTCAAGCGAACCTGTGTTATTATACATATGAACATATATAATAACACATGAACCTATAGATGAGGAGGGATGTACAGCTATGAATTTGCCGGGTACCACATTACCGGTGCTGCCACAATTTAAAGCCGACGCGTTTGAGGCAATTCGTCCCATATTTGCTATCTCGCCCGGGGGGCTGTTATTGTCACAGATTGCTGAAATGACCGGTCTTGGTGCAAGCACAATCCAAAACTGGGTTAAACGAGGCTGGGTGCCGAGACCTGACGGTAAAAAGTATGGCGAATCACAGGTGGCGAGGATATTGCTAATTAATTTACTTCGTCCCGCAATGCATCTGGACCAAATAGTGGCGCTATTAAGCTATGTCAATGGCAGCGTAGATGACCGCAGTGACGACATTATACCTGAAACACGCCTATACGGCATGCTGTGCCAAGCGATTTTTGATATGGAAAAAAGCGATAATCTTTCTTATTCCTACATACGCACATTGACTGATAAATTATTGCGAGATTATGAGGGGCCGGTTCCCGATGCTCCAAAGCGGCTTGGTGATGCGCTGTGTATTATGCTTTTGAACGTGGCGGCGTCCGGACTAATGGAGAGGGCGGCAACAATATATAAAAGCATTTCACCGTCATAGTCCTGCATACAATTAACAAAGAGTAGCCGATTGCGAAATGCACAAGCGACCTGCAGACCGCGGCTTTATAAAAACTTGCTCAGCACGCTGTAGATGGACTGTGTTCGTCCGCTTAACAAAGAGGGAAAGGGGGTAAATTATGATTGATTGGTGGAATGGCTTATCAGTTATGCATCAGATATTTTATATGCTTGCAATACCATCAACGGTAATATTGATTATCCAAACTGTTCTGTTAATGTTCGGGTTCGGGGATGCAAACGAAGTCGACGGTGATATTTCAGCTGATTCTGAAACGGATTTTGATGCGCCTGCAGATCAGGGCGCCGAGCACGGAGAGGGACTTCGAATACTCACCGTTCGCGGCATTATCGCGTTTTTAGTGGCAAGCGGCTGGGTTGGAGTGGCAGCTCTTGATATGGGTGCAGGCACTATATTAGCGTCATTGTTATCCATCATTGCCGGATTGGGCGCGCTTGTTATAGTAGCAGCAATTTTTCGTGCATCAATGAAACTACAGCAAAGTGGCAATTTGGACTTTCAAAATGCAATAGGCGTGACCGGTGAAGTATATCTACGAATACCTGCCGGCGGGCGCGGCAAGGTAACGCTTGTTGTTCAGGGGCGCTATGTGGAGCTCGACGCCATATGCAACGAGCGGGAGGTAAAAACCGGCGAACAAGTAAAGGTTGTTGATGTTACACAAAATAATACTCTGATAGTATCACCTATCAAAAAATTAACAAGTGTAAAGGAGTGCAATTAATGAATTATCCGATTTTAGCAGCAGCGATTCCCCCGTCCGCGCTGTTTGGTGCAGTTATCGGCATAGTCCTTCTGTTCAGCTTAGTTTTGGTGTTGTTTTCGAGGTTTCGGCGCTGTCCCTCAGATAAAATTATGGTTATATACGGTAAGGTGGGACAGAATAAAGACGGCACAGCACGCTCGGCACGCTGCATACACGGTGGCGCTGCATTCATAATTCCTGTTCTTCAGGCTTACGAATACCTTGATTTGACACCGATTTCGTTAAGTGTGGATTTAGAAAGCGCTTTGTCAAGGCAGAACATACGCATTGACGTGCCCTCCCGTTTCACTGTCGGGATATCCACCGAGCCGGGCATTATGCAAAATGCGGCAGAACGACTGCTCGGTCTTCGCCTACAGGAAATCCAGGAGCTTGCCAAAGATATTATATTTGGTCAAATGCGTTTGATTATTGCAACAATGCAGATAGAAGAGATCAATACCGACCGTGATAAGTTTCTCGATGCCGTTTCTGCTTGCGTCGAGAGTGAGCTTAAAAAAATAGGGTTACGTCTTATCAACGTGAACGTTACCGACATCAGTGACGAATCGGGATACATAGAGGCATTAGGTAAGGAAGCAGCTGCCAAAGCTATTAACGAAGCACGAATCAGCGTAGCCGAACGCAACCGCGAAGGCTCAATCGGTGAGGCAAATGCGGTTCGCGACGAGCGCATATCGGTTGCAGCGGCAAATGCCGAAGCCGTTGACGGCGAAAATAATGCCAAAGCAAGCATAGCCAAGTCTGACGCAATACGACGCGAAGTGGAAGCTGAAGCGCAGCGGCGCGCTGTAGTTGCCGAAAAGAAAGCCGAGGCAAAAGCTAAGGAAGAGGCATACGAGGCACAGCGGCTTGCCGAACAGGCCCGTGCCAACCGTGAGCTTGCAACGCAGCAGGCAGATGTTATTGTAAAAGCAAAGATTGAAAAAGAGCGCAAAGAGCTTGAAGCCGAGGCCGAGGCAGAGCAAGCACGCCGCCGTGCCCGAGGTGAAGCCGATGCTATTTTTGCCAAGATGGAAGCGCAGGCACGCGGTATCCAGGAAATTTTGAACAAACAGGCCGAGGGCTTTGCCAATCTCGTAAAAGCGGCTGGAGGCAGTGCCGATTCCGCTGTGCAGCTTATGATTGTCGATAAAATTGAAGAGCTGGTTAAAATTCAGGTCGAAGCAGTTAAAAACCTTAATATCGAAAAGGTCACGGTATGGGACAGCATGGGCGGAAAGGACGGCTCTCCCACAACCGCAAACTTTTTGTCGGGAATGATGAAGTCCATTCCTCCGCTAAATGACACTTTTAAAATGGCTGGATTGCAGATACCGGATTTTTTAGGTAAACAGATTGAAAGTGATCCAGCGGTCACTACTACCGAAACTGCCAGTACAGAGTAATTACCCTCGACCGGCCGTTTTATAAAACAGGCAACAATCAATGCAAACGGTATTAAGTGAGCATTAATTATATTAAGATAAAAACCGCCGGTTCAACAAGCCGGCGGTTTTCACTGTAAAGAGGTATGAAAAATATGCGGTTAACTTAAATAGGTAATGTATCATTTTGTTTTGCAATCACACCCGCAGCCGGATTGTGAATAATTCCAAATATCTCTTTCAATACAAACATTGAGTCCGC
>JAQVFM010000011.1 GCA_028697255.1 Oscillospiraceae bacterium | reverse complement strand
ACAAAATGTAAGCCAGGGACAACAAATCGGCCGCGCCGGCAACACGGGCAATAGCTATGGAGCACATCTACATTTTGAAATACGCATAAATGGACGATCTGTTAATCCCGTGTCGTATTTAAAATAAAACAAAATATTCAAGACCTCGCATTGTATGGATATTATCCAAATAATGCGGGGTTTTTTATGCATATCCAAGTATGTTAAAAATATTTCTTCGGAATGCCGGGGACGGCATTGCCTACATTATTTAATTTAAATATATGGATGGACATAAATACAATAATTCAACTGTAGGGCGCGATTGCCCTCATTGCGCCGTTCAAATTTCAAAGAAAATTAAATGCCCTATACCAATGATAAAGGCAGCTCGGGCTGTATTAATTTATTGTCATTAAACGGAATGATATAAAACTACGGGCGGATATAGAATTCGCCCCTACAGCTGAATATATAAACTGGTAAAATAGGGATTATTGTCGCCTTTTGAAAAACGAATTTGGCATGACCATATTATTTGTAATGAAAAGGATTATTAAATAATATGGGAATACATAATTAAAACAACACTTTCAACTCACTGTTGAAAATGGTAATAACTTACATTTTAAAATATTCAGGCATACGGGCATCGTTATAAAAAAACGCTTGATTTAACATTAATCAAGCGTTTTTACAGCGCGATAAAGGCATCGCGCGCCCTATAATATTGCCCCGCTATTAACAATGGAGACAGCAGCGAGCATAAATTTATATATATATAAATTTATGCAATTCGGTTATGGTTTTAGCCGGGTCGTTTAAAAGAAGGACCGAACCTACACCGCTGACAGATTTAAAAGAAAACTGCCCGTCAGGTGGAATACGGAAAGTATCATCCATTGAATAACCGAAATAATTAAGCGAATTTATCGTAAACATCGTGAATTCGTTTCTCGTCATATTTGTATAAACCTGAGGCAATATTTCGTTTAAAACGGTGTTTAGCTTACCGATACTCATTTTTTTTGCTTTTTCAAACAGTGCTTTGATAACTGTGCGTTGCCTGCTTGTACGCTGAAAATCGTCGCCTGCCAGCTTTCGCAGTCGGGCATACTTCAGCGCATAATTGCCGTTGAGATGATATTTCCCGCCGCTGTTAGCAATTTTAATTGCTCTTGCTTCAGCTGCGGTTAATTCAATATCAATACCGCCCATGGCGTTAACGGCAGCCCGAAAGGCATCAAAGTTAATTGTTATATGCTGGTTAATTCTAAGCCGAAAATTTTGTTCTATTGTTTTATACATCAAATCAAAGCCGCCGTATGCATAAGCAGCGTTTAGTTTGGCATAATCATCCCTGCCGTCCCCGTTCCTGTCACGACCCGGAAGGGTTACAAGTGTGTCGCGCATTAACGATGTAAGTTTGATTGACTTGTTTTTAGAATCTATTGTTAAAATCATTATAGCATCTGCAAGTGTGCTGCTATAAGAGCCTGTCCGGCTGTCAACTCCTAATAAAAGAATGTTTTTAACACTCTTTGTGTTTGTACGAACAGGAATTTCTGATATGCTGGCAGCCCCGTCTTCGATGCTTGAATAATCGCTGACTTCCTCTACACCCGACACATAATCAGGAATCAGTGAATCAATAAAATCGCCCGAGCCCTGCGGACCAAATTTAACTAACCCAATTTTCCCCAATGCATATACACCTATACATATAAAAAACAGCGACATAATACTAAGCAAGGAAATCGCCGTTATAACCAGACCGCGAACCGCTTTGCTATAAGGTTTGCGGCCGCGCACTCTTCTTTTTCGCGAACCGGAGTTTCTGGTTTTCTTCATGGAAAAACCTCCGCTTAAATTAAGCCGGAATCAATTTTGCCGGCTTTACAAATATTATTCTCAATGGTGGTTGCAGCTCATTAATGCCAATATTTTTGTAATCATCACTTATATTAACTAATACCGTAATAAGTATTATGGTACCACAATAGGTATTAAAAATCAAACATATGTTGATTAATTAATGAGTATATAATATCGTTTGCAAACGGTATTATTCAGTGAGCATTAATTACGTGTCATAAAAATTACGCCAAGCGTATTTGGTCCACAATGAGATGAAATGGTACAGCCTGCACGCGTAACATGAATTTCACGAAACTTGTTAATTTTCAAGATCTCGTTTTTCACCAAATTTATGCGCTGCTCGGATATACCCGAGTGTGTTATAAATATTCGGTCTTCGCATATGTTATCTGCTTTTTCAAGCCGGTCATGGACATATTGCTCCAATGCCTTATCAAGTATGCCGCGGTACTTTTTCCCAACGGTCATTGTACCGTTTTCGTTATTTACCTCTATACAGGGTTTAAGCTTTAAAATATTCGCACCAAGCATCTGCAGCGATGAGCAACGCCCACCCTTATAAAGAAACTCAAGAGTGTCAATAACAAAACTTGTATTGACATTGCCCGTCAGCGAACTTACCTCTTTTGCAGTCTGTTCAGCACTCATTCCTGCTTCAATACGGCGGGCAGCCTCAATAACCAGCATACCCGACCCTGTGGACAAATTACGGCTGTCTATCACATATACGCCTTTAAGCTTTTCGGCTGCAAGCCTGCAATTGTTATAAGAAACCGACAAACCGTGGCCAAGCGTTATGTGAATCACCTCGTACCCTTGTTTTGTCCATTGGCTGAAATAATCAATGTATTCGGCTATATTGATAGCCGCTGTCTTGGGCAAAATTTTCTTTTCACGGTATATTTCATAAATTTTGTCGGGCGTTATATCAATACCGTCACTATATGACTTGCCGTCAAGAATTATATGAAAAGGATAGTAATGCACCGAATGCCGTTTGCAAAGCTCTTCCCCGAGATCGCATGTGCTGTCCGCGCTCAAAATAATACGATTACTCAAAATGCAATGCCTCCATCCAATGATTTTTCTATGTTCTCGCAATAAATAATATTATCATACGGCAGAAAAAATATCAACCGAAATAAAAGGCTTTTTTCGGACTTGTTTTTCCGGTCAGGCATTAATTACTAAAAAAAACCACCGCAAAATTCGCGGTGGTTTTGGCTGTGAATTGCTTAGATTCTTTTGCTTATTTCTTTTGCACAGTCAGGGCAAATGTTGCGGCCCTTATAAACCGCAATATCATCAGCGGTACCGCAAAAGATGCAGGCGGGTTGGTATTTTTTTAGTATAATTTTGTTATCATCAACAAAAATTTCTAAAGAGTCGCCGTTTTCAAGCTCCATCGTTCTCCGCAGTTCGACCGGCAACACAATCCGACCTAAATCATCAATTCTTCTTACAACACCTGTGTATTTCATCATCTTTCCTCCCTTTCTCGACTAAAATATTACTGCTTGTCGATTAATCAGACTTTCTAATGAAATATTACCAAATAAGCCATCTTCTGTCAATACCATATATGAAGAATTTTAAGGTCATACTGCGCCGATATTTGTAATATATATCAATATATTGTGGTCGTATGCCACTATAGGAGGCCAAGAACTATGCTTAACTGGATTTGGGCGGTTATAATGTTGCTTGCGATAATATCGGGCGCCGTAAACGGCCGCCTGGAACAGGTAACCAATGCATTTTTGGGCGGTGGCGGTCAGGCTATTACTCTGGCACTAACGCTTGGCGGTGCAATGTGTGTTTGGGGTGGTATTATGCGCATTGCGGACAAGGGAGGGTTAACTGTTTTTTTTGCTCGAACAATGACTCCGCTTATGCGGCTTCTTTTTCCGGGACTTGAACCGACAGGGGCCGCATGCCGTGCTATATTGATGAATATGGCAGCTAATTTCCTTGGTTTAGGCAATGCTGCGACACCGCTTGGAATAAAAGCAATGAATGAATTGTCACGTGCAAATCCCGACCCGGATACGGCCTCGGGTCATATGATTACCTTTGTTGTGCTTAACACTGCATCAATTCAACTGTTGCCTACAACCGTTGCGACTCTTCGTCTGCAATACGGCGTATCAGAACCGTTTAACATTTTGCCGGCGGTATGGTTGACATCAATTGGTTCGGCAGTGGTTGCAGTTGCGCTGTCGCGCCTGCTAAATATCAGTCCTAAAAAATCTGGACGCCACATTGTCAAGGTGTCAATATGAATACGGCGAAGCTTTTGTCGGTATGGACAGTACCGGCATTTCTTGTGCTGGTGTTGGTAGCTGGCAAAGCTCGGCGTGTACCGGTATTCGACGAGTTCACCGCAGGCGCAGGTGATGGTCTTAGAACATGTGTCAAGGTGCTGCCTGCATTGGTTGCATTAATGACAGCGGTATCAATGTTACGCGCTTCAGGTTTGATGGAGATGCTGTCATCCGCTGTTGAGCCGGTATCTCGGTTTTTAGGGTTTCCCTCAGAAGTTGTACCCTTGGCGCTGCTTCGTCCCGTTTCGGGCAGCGGTTCGCTTGCAATGCTTGAAAACATTTATGCGAGTTTCGGGGCAGACAGCCTTATTGGCAGGATTGCAAGCGTATTGCAATCGTCTACAGAAACAACCTTTTATACCATCGCAGTATATTATGGCTCAATAGGAGTAAAAAAAACGCGTCATACATTAATATCATCATCTTGCGGGGATTTAACCGGTATTATTCTGTCGGCTTTAACTGTCAGGCTTTTATTATACTAATATCTTTAACATTAATTTGGATGCAGAAACCTGTTGTTATAAAAGCGTGAGCTTTTATTCAGTTCTTCTATTACTTCATCAATACCGTATTTTTCAAGCAGTGTGGGTTGTTGTGAAAACAGGTTTGTGCCCAGCCCCAGTCTATCCCCATCAATTGCGACACCCATGCTTGCCAATATAGTCGGAAACATATCAAGCGTTGAAAACTCACGGCTCCTTTGATCACCCCGTGTGATTGCAGAATTTAAAAACGCATTGTATGTTGTCCGTATATAATTTTCGTCGAGATCTTCAAAGAACTTGGTTTCCATGCTTAAATGGTCACCTGCGATAACTACCGTTGTGTTGTCATAAAAATCCTGATCCTTTATCCATTCGATAAAATTCGAAACCTGCCGACTTGCGCATGAAAGAACGCTTGGAAAAGAATAACCTTGGTTCTGTTGACACACACTGCAAACATATCCGCCAACATGATGTGTATCTACAGTTAAAAGCGTAAAATTAAACGGTTTATCTTGTTGCGACAAATTCAATAGTTCATCCTTGGCATATTCATATAATATGTTGTCCTCAAAGCCCCACCAAACCTTGTAACCTTCGGGTATAACGCCGTCTTTTATAGCGGTGAAATAATCAAGGACTTTAAAATTTCCATGCTGGGTGAACAAATCCTTGCGGCCCCCAAAATCTGCGTCTGATCCGACCATAAGTGTCTGATTATATCCCTGATCTTCTAAAATGTCACCTAAAGTCATGGCTCCCGGAAGAAAAGATCCATACCTGCCGTAGGAATTGTCTCCTATGGGTATCCGCAGCGGAATGCCAGACGTTTGTGAAACCATTGCTGCTATGGTCCAGCCCGTACCCGGAAGTTGATAAGCACCGCCTAATTTACTGTTGCAAAAGCTTATGTTATCGCTCGCCAGCTCTGTAAGCTCGGGTATAAGATTAACAGGCTGTGCGCCGCCGTGCTCCTTTGACATGTATGTAACTTCCATTGACTCGAGCAAAATATATATAAGGTTGCGTTTTTCTTTTGGAAATTCAAGTTTTACATTTTTTGTATCCACAAAATTTTGCTTAATAAACTGTGAGTTGTTAAATGTGAAATTATAAAAACCCTTTATATCCATACTAATGGCAAAATTCACAATACCGGTTGTTAAGAACACGCCTGCAACAGCGACAGAAAACTTTTTAAAAAATAAATGCGGCGAAAAAGGAATGCTAAGGCTTTTAGAAAGCAGCCAAACTTTAATTATTAAACGATTTTTCCAACGCACATTGATTATCGTCATAAAGAATATAAGTAAGAGTACCGATGTCACGATACAGTTTAACACATAACTTTTAATAAAATTAATATCCGTGCCCTTAAGCGGCACGTTCATTTGAAAAATCAGCTTTTCGGGAGTGACCAGACCAAAGTTATTAAGTATCCAAATTGCAGAAAACCAAATAATTAATGAGGAAAATAAAAGAAGGGCGGTAACAACATTTTTTATTATTAATTTTAATGCTGTCATATTATGCAGCTCAACAGGGTTAAGCTCGGCTTTTATGCGTATGCTACAGGTTAGAAACACAACAATTACTGTTAGTATAACAGAAAGTAATATATACAAACTGGCGAACTGTATTTTGAAATTTCTTAAATTGTTGATTTCGTATCCCAATAAAATACTAATTATAAATACTACTACGGAATTTATTATTAATGCAAAAATAAGATATTCTATTATATTGCGAAAAGCGCTTCTTTTTTCTTTTTTAAAACGATTTCGAAGCACAACGGCAGTAATAGGAGGAAACAGCATACACAAGAATTGAAGAAACAATAGATATCCATCCTTTTTATAAAGTCAGCACTTTAATTGTAATTGATATTATTAAGTGAGTCAACAAAATAATAAGAATAAATAATTAGTTTGACAATCTAAATAATTTATATTATGATAGCAAGGTAATAAGAATTTATTTCATACGAACTGAGGCGTTATTGATGATAACAATCAATGAAGAAATGTGCCAAGGCTGCGGTCTGTGTGTTGAGATATGTCCCAGAAAGATACTTGCTTTAGATGAGTCTAAAATAAACGACAGAGGTCATACCCCCATCGTAATGACTGATGAAAATGCATGTACCGGCTGTTCATTGTGTGCAGTTATGTGCCCCGATTGCGTTATTGAAATAGAATAATAAAATAAATTTAATAGAAGGGTCGAGCTTTTTATATGGAACAAAAGCTGATGAAAGGGAATGAAGCAATAGCCGAGGCTGCAATCAGAGCTGGCCTAAAGTTTTATGCCGGATACCCTATAACCCCGCAAACCGAGCTGCCGGAATATCTTGCAAAGCATATGGAAAAATCGGGCGGCACATTTATACAAGCCGAGAGTGAAATTTCTGCAATAAACATGGTTTACGGTGCCGCCGGTGCGGGAATTAGGGCCATGACATCGTCTTCAAGCCCGGGTATAAGCCTAAAGCAGGAGGGCATTTCTTATATTGTAGGGAGTGAGCTGCCCTGTGTAATTGTCAATGTAATGCGAACAGGGCCGGGGCTTGGTGGTATTCATCCATCACAATCCGATTATTTTCAGGCTGTTAAGGGTGGCGGACACGGTGATTATAAAATGCTTGTACTGGCGCCGAACAGTGTGCAGGAAATGTATGATTTTACTATAGATGCGTTTGACATAGCCGACAAATACAGAAATCCCGTGATGATATTAGCAGATGGGATACTTGGGCAGATGATGGAGGCGGTGAATTTATATACTCCCGCAACAGAAAAGTTCGATAAAAGCTGGGCAACTACCGGCACATATAAAAAAAGAAAGCACAACATCATCAATTCATTGTATATAAAGCCGGAGGAATCAGAGACGCTCAATAAGCGCTTGCAAGCAAAGTATAAAATAATGGCACAGAACGAGCAAAGAGTTGAAATCATAAATCCGGATGCCGACATTATGCTTGTTGCATTCGGCATTGTGGCCCGGGTAGCAAAACAGGTTCTTGATGATGCAAAATCGCAAAATTTAAGTGTCGGGCTAATCCGACCGTTAACGGTTTGGCCGTTTCCGTCAAAGGCATTTAAAACGGCAGCGAAGGCATACTTGACAATCGAGCTTAACAGCGGACAAATGGTTGAGGACGTAAGACTCGAGGTTAACGGCAGAGCACCTGTTCATTTTTTAGGAAAAATGGGCGGCAAAGTGTTGACGGTCGATGACATTATGGCAAAATTAAAACAGATCGCAGGAGCGTGAAAACGATGCCTTTAAAGTTTAAAAAGCCCGACTCGTTGACGGATATTGCAATGCATTATTGCCCCGGATGCACGCATGGCATTATACATCGGCTGGTAGCAAATGCGATAGACACTTTAGGCATTGAAGGCAAAACAGTGGGCATCGCATCGGTGGGCTGTTCGGTTTTTGCATATAACTATTTTACATGTGATATGCAGCAGGCTTCACACGGTAGAGCCCCCGCAGTGGCAACCGGAGTTAAAAGGAGCTTGCCTGATAGAATAGTATTCACATATCAAGGCGATGGTGATTTGGCTGCAATCGGAACGGCCGAAATCGTTCACGCAGCAGCAAGGGGAGAAAACATTACAGTAATTTTTGTGAATAACGCCATTTACGGTATGACTGGCGGACAAATGGCACCGACAACACTTAATGGGCAAGTCACACTTACATCTCCCTATGGAAGACGGCAGCAGGAGGGTCATCCCGTAAGAATGTCGGAAATGTTGTCAACGCTTGACGGTGCACGGTATATAGAAAGGGTTTCGGTGCATAATCCCGCTCATATAATAAAAGCCGGAAAATCAATAATAAAAGCGTTTGAAATGCAGTTAAGAGGCGAAGGCTTTTCAATGATTGAAGTGCTGTCCACCTGCCCAACAAACTTAAAAATGTCTCCCGTAAAGGCTCTTAAATGGGTTGAAAATAATATGATTCCCTTTTATCCGCTGGGCATTATCAAGGATGGGAGTGTAAAAGTTTGAAAACTCATAACATTATTATTTCGGGTTTCGGTGGTCAGGGAATTGTTGCTGCCGGTCGACTTATTGCATTTGCCGGCATGACCGATGGCAAAAAAGTGTCAATGCTGCCCTCTTATGGTCCTGAAATGCGAGGCGGGTTTGCAAATTGCCATGTAATTATATCCGACGCTGATATTGCATCTCCTATCGTGTCGCAGGCAGACATTGTAATAGCGATGAGTGTGCCCGCTTTAAATAAATTTCAGCCGGTTGTAAAGAGAGGCGGAATTTTAATCGTAGACAGCCATCAGGTTACACATAGTGATTACCGAGATGACATCCGCATAATAAAAATTCCTGCAACAAGAATTGCAATGGACAAATCAAACGTTAAGATGTCCAATATGGTGATGATTGGAGCAATGATTTCCGTAATCGGCAGCCCGTCTCTTAACAGCATGGCATTGTCAATTAGGGATTTGCTGCCCCAGCACATGCAGTATTTATTTGATATTGAAATGGAAATGCTTGAAGCCGGCATGGCTTTTGAGGGTTAATCTGTCTTTGTAATAAGGCAGTGTATGGAAAGGCATGGATAATGATAAAAAATAAAGTTGGGGTTATAGGTACAGGAAGCTATGTGCCTGAAAAAATACTCACAAATTTTGATTTAGAAAAAATGGTAGACACAAGCGATAAATGGATACAGGAACGAACAGGTATAATTGAAAGGCGAATAGCCGAAAGCAGCACTGCTACATCAGATTTAGCCGCAAAAGCAGCTATGCGTGCAATTGAAAGTGCGCAGATAACGCCGGAACAAATTGATTTAATAATAGTTGCCACAGTAACACCCGATCAGTTTTTTCCGTCCACTGCCTGTCAGGTGCAAAAACTGATTGGTGCCGCAAATGCTGCGGCGTTTGATATATCCGCAGCATGTTCGGGTTTTATTTTTGCACTGTCGACTGCATATCAATACATTAGCACAGGTTATTACAAAAACGCTGTTGTAATCAGCGCAGACACATTGTCAAAAATAACTGACTGGAATGACCGCAATACCTGTGTGCTTTTCGGAGACGGTGCCGGAGCGTTTGTATTAAGCAGTGTTAATCAGGGAGGAATACTGTCAACACATATAGCTTCTGACGGCTCAAGAGGAGAGCTGTTGACATGTCCGGCATGCTTCTTCAGCTCTGAGGAAATTGAAAAGAGAGACGGCGAAAAACGAACCACATGGATGAACGGACCGGAGATATTTAAATTCGCCACAAAAATTATGCCGTTTGTTTTTAGAAAAGCTATAGAAAAAGCTAAAATAAGCATAGATCAAATCGACTGGTTTGTACCACACCAGGCAAACTTGAGAATAATCAGCTCGGCAGCAAAAAAGTTTAATGTTGCAATGGACAAATTCATTATTACGCTGCAAAAATACGGAAACACTTCTGCTTCGTCAATACCTATAGCCATTGACGATTGTCTGAAAAGCGGAAAAATAAAAAAAGGCGATACGCTGGCTTTGGCGGCTTTCGGAGGCGGCTTGACATACGCCTCGGCCGTTATAACGCTTTGACCATATGTGATGCAAATGGCACGATAGGGAGCGCCGTTCTTGGCGTTTCACTTGATACCCTATGGCGAATTAGAATATCAGTCCTGCCTCATTTTGGGGCGGGATTTATTTTTTTCCCTTGTTTAAATTGTATTTTATTGTATAATTTTATTGTATAAAGAAAAAAGGGCGTGGCGATAATGGACTACATAATAATTGCGCTTGGCATATTGATTTTGATTTTGCAGTGCATTGTTATTATAAAAAAGCCTGCGCAAAATTCACATGAAATAGACGAATTAAGGCGCAAGCTTGATGATTTGATGTTATACTTAAACAGTGAATTACAGCGCAGCCGGCAGGAATTGTCGGCAAACCTTGAAAGATTTAGCAGCAGAATGAGCCAGGAATTTCTTGCAAACAGACAGGAAAGTGCAGCAGCTCTTAAGGAAATCAATGAAAAAATTCTTAAGATACAGGACATAAACACAAGACAAAGTGATAAACTTGGAGCCACACTTGCCGAAGCCGTCGGCAAATTGCAGGAAAGCAATGAAAAAAAGCTTGACCAAATGCGGCAGACGGTCGATGAAAAACTAACGAGCACGCTTAACCAGCGTCTTGACAGCAGTTTTAAGCTTGTTGGCGAACAGCTTAAGGATGTACACAAATCACTCGGTGAGATGAAAGAGCTTGCAAGCGATGTCAGTGATTTGCAGCGTGTTCTTACCAACGTTAAGGCGCGCGGAACGTGGGCGGAGGTTCAGCTTGGCAACATTCTTGAACAAACTCTTACAAACGATCAATACCAACGCAATGTGTCACCAAAAAACAACAACGAAATGGTAGAATATGCAATAAAAATACCGTCGCGAGACAAAAGCGACAGTTATGTATGGCTGCCTATAGACTCCAAATTTCCGCAAGAGGATTATATGCGCTTATGCGATGCTACCGAAAAAGCGGATAAAGCCGGGGTTGAGGAGGCGACCAAAGCGCTGGAACGCCGCATTAAGGACGAGGCGGCAAAGATTTCGAGACAATATATTAACGTTCCTGTCACAACGGATTTTGCTATCATGTTTTTGCCCACAGAAGGGTTATATGCCGAAATACTGCGGCGTCCCGGTCTTGCCGAAGAAATTCAAACCAAGCATCGCGTGATGGTTTGCGGGCCCACCACAATTACGGCATTTTTAAATACGCTGCGTATGGGTTTTCGCACGATCGCACTCGACAAGCGTGCTTCGGAGGTTTGGAAGGTGCTGGGGGCGGTTAAAATGCAATATGATAATTTTGATAAAATACTTAATAAGGTTCGTAAAAAGTTAGATGAGGCCGGCAACACGCTGGATGACGCACAAAAGCGCAACCGAATCATAAATAAAAAACTCAAAACCGTCGAGCAAGTAGATGAAACCGAGGCAGATGAGCTGCTGGGTATCAATGACGAGGATTATTTGCTTGCCGAACAATAGCACTTATATTTTAATTGTCCAGAGTACCGTTTGCAGCAGCTTTAAGATAAGCGTTGATGAAACCGTCGATATCACCGTCCATTACGGCTGATATATTGCCGTTTTCAAAGCCTGTACGGTGATCCTTTACAAGCGTATAAGGCATAAAAACATAGGATCGAATCTGATTGCCCCAAGCTATTTGTGCCTGACCGCCCTTGATATCTTCAATTCTTTCATAGTGCTCGCGCTCCTTGATTTCGACAAGCTTGGAACGCAGCATGCGCATTGCAACCTCACGGTTCTGGTGCTGGCTTCGCTCATTCTGGCAAGCGACGACTACTCCGGTTGGAATATGTGTAATCCGTACCGCTGATTCTGTTTTATTAACATGTTGTCCGCCTGCGCCGCCTGAGCGGTAAGTGTCGACCTTCAAGTCCTCCGGGCGAATTTTAACTTCAACCGAGTCGTCAATTTCGGGAATAACCTCAAGAGCCGCAAATGAGGTATGACGCCGACCCGAGGCATCAAACGGAGAAATGCGCACAAGGCGGTGTATGCCGGCTTCCGGCTTAAGATATCCGTAGGCGTTGACCCCGGTTATTAGAATCGACGCACTTTTAAGGCCTGCCTCGTCACCATCAAGATAATTAAGGATTTCATATTGATAGCCGTGCCGTTCTGCCCAGCGCGTATACATACGATACAGCATTTCGGCCCAATCCTGCGCCTCGGTGCCGCCTGCCCCCGCATGGAATGTGAGTATCGCGTTTTTACTGTCGTACTCGCCGGTTAACAGCGTTGACAGCCGTTGTTTTTCGGTTTCACGCCGCACTTCGTCGACTGCGGTGGTGCATTCCTCAAGCAGCGACTCGTCCTGTTCCTCATCGGCAAGCTGAATTAGTGTTTCGGCATCATTATACATAGACACCAAATTCTCGTAATTGTTAATGGTTGCCTTCAGCTCGGAGGTTCGCCGCAAAACAGCTTGTGCGGCGTCCATATCATCCCAAAAGCCGGGATCGGCAGCCTTTGATTGCAGCTCGTCCGCTTCAACGCGCAATTGGTCAAGCCCTAATGCCGATGACAGGTCATCAATATCGGGCTTAAGCTCTTCAAGTTTTTGCCGCAGTTCTTCATATTGAAGCATTCGGATTACATCCCTTTATTATTGAATAAGATTTACAAATCACATTATATGGGATTTGTAAGACAATGTAAAGTGTTTTAACGCCTGATCAGGCATATGTAGAGGCGGATTTCATATCCGCCCGTATATCCGCCCGCATAATATCATTATCATTTATACGGTATTCATTCATCGAAAAGCTTGACTGCAAAAGGGAGTGCTGATATAATATTGACACTGCTGATAAATGGCAGTATATTAATGATGAATATTCATCCTTGCTCCGGTCAGTGAACCGGGGCCATCAGGCCATAAGGAGGTGCAATTATGCCCACAGTAAAGGGGTCCTACGAGGCTGTTCTTATCTTTTCCATAACTTTGGGAGAGGATGGAATTGCTGCTTTGGTGGACAAGTTCAAATCGCTGCTTGAACAGAATGCCGAGAATGTCGAAATTGATGAATGGGGCAAGCGAAGACTTGCTTACTTGATTAACGACGAAAACGAAGGCTTTTATGTGCTTTACAATTTTGAAAGCGATTCGGATTTTCCGGCAGAGCTTGATCGTGTCTGCAAAATCACCGAAGGTGTGCTGCGCTCACTGATTGTCCGTAACGATAAGTAGGGGGGAACAAAAAATGCTGAACGTTGTTTGTCTGATGGGACGGCTTGGGGCCGACCCCGAACTGCGGCATACACAATCGCAAATCCCGGTTACCAGTTTTAGTATTGCGGTAGACCGTACGTTCCAGCCCAAGGGTCAGGAAAAGCAAACCGACTGGATTGACATTGTCGCATGGCGTAGCACTGCTGAATTTATTACCCGTTATTTTCATAAGGGTTCAATGATTGTCGTTCAAGGTTCGCTTCAGACCAGACGCTATATCGACAGAGACGGCAACAAGAGAACTGCCTATGAGGTGGTTGCCGACAATGTATTTTTTGGCGAGTCAAAGCGTAACAGCGGGGGAACATCCCCTGCCGGTAATTTTGATTCGCAAATTCCGCAGTTCAATGAAACACAGCCCGCTTTCTCAACAGCCGAACCCGGCGATTTTGAGGAAATTGTGGGTGACGAAGAGTTGCCGTTTTAATTTTTTTGCAAAGGAGGCCAATAAATCATGTCTGACAAACCGGATAGAGCTGAAAAGCCGGCACGCCCAGCGCGGAGTAACCGAAAAGGTCGCCGCAAGGTGTGCAGCTTTTGCGTTGATAAAATTGATAAGATTGATTATAAGGATGTCGCACGTTTGCGTCGCTGCATGTCTGAAAGGGCAAAAATACTTCCACGCCGGGTTACCGGCAATTGTGCCGCACACCAGCGTAAAATGACAGTTGCAATTAAACGTGCCCGTCATATTGCACTGCTCCCGTTTGAGAGCGATTAATTTATCTTTAAACCGTCCGCCCAAAGTTTATTGGCGCGAACGGTTTTTCTTTTAGCTTAGTTTGTCATATTAATGCTAATATCAACTAAAAACTAAACATCTTTCCGGTTTTTTTGCGCCGGACTTGTGTTTTCTCCTTGCCGGGCAAGCCCGTCTGCGTCGCCGGCTTTGCCCGACACAAAAATCCTCTGAAACTTTAATAATCTTCTAATCGGATATTAGTATTAAAGTGTTGGGCATGCATGTCTGAGTTGTGCATTATCAATAGTTTGAGGCCGATTTTGTCTTAATTAATTTTAATTACATTATTAACAGAATGTGATACAATTAAATTAATGTCTTGGGTAAGGTTTTATATAATAAATATTAAAAACCCTGCACCTAAACAATTAAAAAATTAACAGGCGATTGCGAAATGCACTGCATTGAGGGCAAACTATGCTCGCCCGTGTATTTTGCAATCGACTAAAAATAAAAAAAGGAGAAGTTTACATTGGCTGAAGTGAAACCCAGTGAAATGATATTCAATCGCGAGGATTGTGTCGCGCCTCTGAGTTTGATTGCGATGCAAGGATGCCGGGAGCTTGGAATTAAAATAGACAGACACTTGACGCGCTGGGCGGCGAACAGTGGCAGATCGTGTGACACGTTTATGGTTGATTCGGAATGCCCGCGCTTTTCCTCGGGTGACGCTAAGGGCATAATCCATTCAAGCATTCGCGGTGACGATTTGTTTATCTTAGTTGATGTGGGAAACTATAGCTGCACATATAAGATGTTTGGCCGCGAAAACTTGATGTCGCCCGACGACCATTATCAGGATCTTAAGCGCATTATACAGGCAACAGGTGGAAAAGCACACCGCGTTAATGTAATCATGCCCATTTTGTACGGGGGCAGACAGCATCGGAGAAATTACCGTGAATCCCTTGATTGCGCCGTTGCTCTTCAAGAGCTTAGAAACATGGGTGTAGCCAATATAATTACCTTTGACGCACATGATTCACGGGTGCAGAATGCCGTGCCTTTGATGGGCTTTGACAATGTTATTCCATATTATCAGGTTTTAAAAGCACTTTTTAATAATATCCCCGATATAAAGCCCGACCGAGACCATTTAATGATAGTCAGCCCTGATGAGGGTGCAATGAGCCGTAATATGTTTTATGCGTCAGTGCTTGGTGTTGACTTGGGCATGTTCTATAAACGCCGCGACTATTCAACCATTGTGAACGGCCGCAACCCGATTGTGGCGCACGAATATCTCGGCAATTCGGTTGAAGGCATGGATGTGTTTATCGCTGACGACATCATATCTTCGGGTGAATCCATGCTCGACATTGCATACGAGTTGAAAAAACGCAAGGCGCGTAACATTTATGCTTATGCCACTTACGCAATATTTACCGGCGGGTTAGACAGTTTTGACAAAGCATATAATGACGGCATAATTTCGGGCGTATTCGGGACAAACCTCACTTACCGAAGCGAAGAGCTAAAAAGCCGTAAATGGTTTTATGAAGTCGATGTCTCAAAATATATTGCATACTTTATTGCAGCGCTAAACCACGATGTGTCTGTAAGCAAAATAATTGATCCGCATCAGAAAATTGAAAATTTGTTAAAAAGGTTTCGCGGATAATCGTTGGAAGGTTAGACTAATATATGAATGAATATGATGTGCTTATAGCCGGTTCGGGTGTTGCCGGTCTATATGCTGCACTTAATTTTGAGCCAAAAACCAGGGTTTTGGTGCTGTCCAAGCGCGAGCTGACATTATGCAACAGCTATTTGGCGCAAGGAGGTGTTGCGGCTGTAGTCGACAAAACCGACGACGATTACCGGCTTCATATCGCCGACACGCTGATTGCGGGCGGATATAAAAACGATCTTCGCAGCCTTGAGATACTTGTTAACGAAGGCCCGGAAGACGTGTTGCGCCTTATCAAGCAAATGGGCGTGGAATTCGACCGTGATGAAACGCAGCAAATAGCAATGACGCTTGAGGGCGGACATTCGCGGCGCCGTATCCTTCATCACAAGGACTCGACAGGGCGCGAAATCACCAGCAAGCTGCTTGCCGCAGCCAAGTCACGCTCAAACATCACATTTATGGAATATACCCATTTATCATCACTCAAGCCGGTCGAGGGTGGCTTTTGGGCGGGTGTGCTGACCCGACAGGGTTTCCACTATATATCCTGCTCATACTGCATACTGTGTACGGGGGGAATTGGTAGAATGTACCCGTACACGACAAACTCCGCAATTGCAACCGGTGACGGCATCACACTCGCCCACGAACTTGGAGCCAAGACAAAAAATTTGCACCTTATCCAGTTTCACCCGACTGCATTTGCCGCGGCGCACGGAAGAGAACGATTTTTGATATCCGAAGCTGTTCGCGGTGAAGGTGCAGTGCTTGTTAATTGCTTTGGCGAACAGTTTATGAAAAACTATGACGAACGCGGAGAGCTTGCCCCCCGCGATGTAGTATCGCGCTCGATTATAAAAGAATCAGTACGCACAGGCAGTGAGGATTTTTATCTTGACATAACCAGCCGCGGTGAAGAGTTTATTAAACGGCGGTTCCCGATGATATACGAACGTTGCCTTGAAGAGGGTATAGACATTACGCGTGACCGTATCCCTGTGTTTCCATGCCAGCACTATCTGATGGGCGGTATTGACGTAAATGTTTATGGAGACACCACAGTTGACCGGTTGTATGCCGCCGGTGAATGCTCGCATACAGGTGTGCACGGTGTGAATCGTCTGGCAAGCAATTCGCTTTTAGAAGCATTGGTGTTTGCGCGCCGCTGCACCTACGACATAAGCCGCAGAATGCGCCATGAGCAAAGCGGCATCACCGCGCCGTCTCCCCCACTGCCTACTGGCAAACGCGCTCTTGAGCCCGGCTACAGAACAAGCATTCGCAAAATTATAGGGCGAGCCTGGTTTGTTATTCCCAACTATGAAGCCGTGCATGATGGCCTTAAAGAAGCAACGAGGATTTTAAAAAAATTGAAAGATGATGACTATTCAATTACCTCTGATTACCTTGAAGCAAAAAGTCTTGCCACTATTTGTACATTACTTTTAAAAGAGGTTGTGCAAAAAGCTCCTGAGGAATCGTGGTTGGAAGGCTATACTAATATTCATTAACTTATCGGAGGACTGCTTAATGGAATTGCCTGTTTTTTATATTGACGACGTAATCAAAGCCGCACTGCGTGAAGACATCAATTATATTGACACTACAACCGATTTATTGATATCACAACAAGTTAGTGGCTCGGCACAGTTTGTTGCCAAGGCACAAGGGGTTGTGTGTGGAATAAATACGGCGCTGCGTGTATTTGATTTGCTGGATGACAGCTTTAAAGCGATTATATACAAACACGACGGCGAGCATATTAAACCGGGCGATTGCATTGCCGAGTTCAGCGGCAGCACCCGGTGCCTGCTTAAAGGCGAGAGAACAGCGCTCAACCTGCTTCAGCACATGTCGGGCATTGCAACGGCAACAAACCGGTGCGTACAGATTGTCGCAGGTACTAATGCATCAATAACCGACACGCGCAAAACGCTGCCGGGACTGCGGCCTTTGCAGAAATATGCCGTAATGGTAGGAGGAGGTCGCAACCACCGCTTTAACCTTTCGGACGGCGCGATGCTTAAAGATAACCATATTGACGCCGCCGGCGGTATTGTAGCTGCTATATCGGCTGTGCGTAATAAGCTTGGCCATATGGTTAAGCTGGAGGTCGAAACCCGCAATATTGATGAAGTGCGGGAGGCTATTGATGCGGGTGCAGATGTAATTATGCTTGACAACATGAGTTGCGATCAAATGAAAGAGGCCGTTGAGCTGAATGCCGGACGTGCACTTCTTGAGGCAAGCGGTGGAATTACTGAACAAAACCTGCGTGAAGTTGCTCTGACAGGCGTTGATATAATATCCATTGGCGCACTTACCCATTCGGTCAAGGCCTTGGATATATCAATGAAAATACAATAAATATTACAATGCCGCATGACACAACACCATGCGGCATATTTGTGCTTAACCGCCCATAATATTAATATTAGTCCCATTAAAAACTTTGTGGGGTGAACTGTGTTTGTCCGCAAATTCGTAAAATGGGAGCAACCGATTGCGAAAGTTACGGGAGACCACAGGTCTCCCCTACATATGGCACAGAAAATCAAGTAATATATTTTTGGGCGAACTGCGTTCGTCCAAACACACGACTTTCGTAATCGCCTAATAATGGGAGTAAAAGGAGGGCGGGATAATGTGGTTTGATACCGGTATGGTAGTAGTGTATCTCGCCGTACTCGCAGGCATAGGCATATACACCGGACGACAGGTAAAGGACGTAGGCGGCTTTACCGCAGCGGGCGGAAAATACGGTACTATGACAATATTTGCATCATTATCTGCATCATATATAGGCGGAGGGTACTCATCCGGAAACGCAGCCGAAGCCTTTTCTAACGGTATTGGCATGACACTTGCGTTGTTCGGCTTCAGTATCACAACAATACTAATCGGGAAATTTTTAGTGCCGGGCGTGGAAAAGTTTAAAGGAGCTGCGACAGTCGGAAGTATTATCGGTTTGTCTTACGGACGTGCCGCACAAGTGTTGACAGGGATATTTTCATTTATATGCTGTGCGGGTGTAGTAGGTGCTCAAATGGGAGCTATCGGCATGGTGTTTAATGTTTTGCTCGGGATCGAGCCGCGTATTGGCATACTGATAGGATGCGGCATTGTGATACTCTATTCCACAACCGGGGGGCTACAGTCTGTAATAATGGCTGACATAGTGCAGTTTGTAATGCTGGCTGCGGGCATGCCTTTACTGCTTTTATTATCTATCCGTCAGGCGGGCGGTCTTGGCACAATGCTTGGCTCACTGCCTCCTAAGTATTTAAATCCGTTTAACGGTACCACGCCGGCCGGATTTCTTTCAATGTTTATTACCATGATGTTTGGAGAAGCGCTTGCCCCTCCATACACCCAGCGTCTCCTTATCGGCCGTAACCCGCGGGGCACGGCACGCGCAACGGTGCTAAGCGGTTTGTTTTCAATGCCGGTTTTTGTTTTAACCGGACTAATAGGGATGGCCGCCTTTTCGCTTAATGTTACAAATGACGCGACTACTGCCATGCCCGCACTTGTGAAATCGGTCTTGCCCCCCGGTATGCGCGGTCTGGTTATGGCATCTATGGTATCAATAATATTGTCGGCGGCCGATGGTTTTCTGAATGGGGCGTCGGTGGGTTTGGTTTGTGATACGATTAAGGTTGTGCGACCATCTATTTCGGGACGCTCTGAACTTTGGTGGCTGCGCGGCATAAATCTTGTCACAGGCGCCGCCGCTGTACTTGTTGCGTTTATTTTGCCCGGCATCTTTAATATACTGGTGCTCGCTTATTCGTTTTGGTCTCCGTTAATACTTGTGCCGCTTGCCGCCGCCCTTTTAGGCATAAAGTCAAATGGCACATCATTTCGACGTGCGCTCGAAGCCGGACTTGTTTCATCGTTGTTATGGAACCATGTGCTGCACAAGCCGTGGGGAATTGACGGTAATGTGGTCGGAATTTTCTGCAACCTTGTTGTATTTGTTTTATGCACTCGCTCATTTAATAAATACCGTGAACAGCGACTGCTTTTGTGTGATAAAATTTAATTTAATAAATGCGAATCCCTGGTTTTTCGCATTACTATCGGCGCGATGAGGGCATCGCGCCCTACTTTTTTCTAAAAACAAAACGGACTGATTTGTTTATCAATCCGTTTTGTTTTATGTGTACTGTATAATTATTTGATTACTGTGCCGGAAACTGCACTTTTTATACCGGCAGCATTAGACTCGTCTGTATCAATATGCATTGCAAGTGAAAAGTTGTCGCTTACACGTACAATCACGTCGCCGAATATGAGAGAACGACCGTCACTTTCCACCTTAACGCTTACAACATCTCTGTCTTTGACACCAAGTTTCCGAGCATCTGCCGGCGTCATGTGTATGTGGCGCTTTGCAACAATAACTCCCTGCGAAAGCTCGACTTCGCCCTTGGGTCCTACAATTTTGCATGGAGCAGAACCGTCTATGTCGCCTGATTCGCGTATGTGCGCCTCTACGCCGATCGAGCGCGAGTCTGTCATGGATATTTCTACTTGCGTATCCTTTCGTACAGGACCCAATATTGAAACACCGGTCAGCGCCCTTTTGGGTCCGATAACATCAACCCTTTCATTGCAAGCAAACTGTCCGGGCTGTGACAAATCCTTTTTCTTAGTTAGTTCATAACCCTCGCCGAAAAGGGTATCCAAATCCTTACGCGACAAGTGTACATGACGAGCCGACGTTTCGATCAAAACCTGTTTTTCCATTTTAAGAACATCCTTTCAAAAATTAACCTCTTTTATAAATACTATTGTAACGCCTTGGGGCTGTTATTTCAAGCTAAAGTATGGTATTATAAAGGCAAGAAAAACTTAAAGTGTATTATTCTTTGCAAAACTGGAAGGCTGGTTAAATGGTATACAGGGACTGGGATAATCTAATAGAGCAATGCAAAACCTGCAATATCTGTGCCCTTGCGTCAACTCGTACAAATGTGGTTGTCGGCGTCGGCAACCCAAAAGCAGAGGTGATGTTCATAGGCGAAGGGCCAGGTGAACAGGAGGATTTGAAAGGCGAAGCATTTGTGGGCAGATCAGGCCGGCTTTTGGACAAGATGCTGGAGGCGGTTGGGTTGTCGCGCAAACACAATATTTATATTGCGAACATAGTTAAATGCCGCCCGCCCAACAACCGTGATCCCCTGCCGGCTGAACAGGAGGCATGTATTAACTGGCTAAGAGCTCAAACTGCTCTTATTCGCCCTAAAATCATTGTATGTCTCGGCCGCGTGGCGGCTTGCCGTATTATTTCGCCCGATTTTAAGGTAACAAAACAACACGGCCAGTTTATCAAAAAGGGAGACACTTTGATGATGGGCACTTTTCATCCTGCCGCTTTACTACGCAATCCAAGCCAAAAGCCGCAGGCTTTTGCAGATTTCCTTGAATTGCGTAATAAAATTAATGAAATTTGCACACATACCGAATTAATATACGAGGATTTATAATCACTTATCAGCAACAGCATTAACCGGACAAATTTGTTGAAAAACTGCATGCAACCGTTTGCTGAGCGATCTGTCAATGTGCAACGATCCAACGTACCACCTCTTATATTCAACCTCGCTTGCAATCAGTCCGAGATAGGCATTTAGGCCGTTTTGGCGGCTGCTCGTCCCAAAAAAGTCCGCTCCCCTGCCCGGGTACTCGTGCGTAAGTATATAATCCACCTTGTTGCCGTGCTCTTTTAGGCGCATTCGGCCGTATTGCATTTGCTCAGCAGACGGCATTTCTTCTTCCCACCATGTGTCAGCCTCGTCACGCATATCACGGTCGGCACACTCTCCTCCGCCAAACACAAAATAACTTTCATTTTCAATATTATATATTTCTCCGCGCAACAGATGCATAAGGTTGCCCTCTATTACCTGCACACGGCCTCCGTTCCATTCGGAAATCGGTATGTTACGCAGCATATCATAGTTTTCATGTGGACCGTCCAAAAACAGAATGTTGTATTTCTTTTTAGAAAGTTTTTTTAAAATCCTTTTCTCTTTTTTTGAACCGTCCCATATAAAACCAAAGTCTCCAAGTACAATAAGCGTATCTCCGCGGCGCAGGCGGCGAGCTGCCCGACTTTTGAACCGGGAAAAATCCCCGTGTGTATCGCCGGTGACATATACCATGAAATAACCAAGCCTTTCATTTTATTATAATGTTCGTAGAACTTAATATCATTAGGTTAATTGAAAAAATGCCAACATATTAAATGGGTGAAAAGGACTATGAAAAAACGAGGATTAAAAATTATATCTCGAATTGCTGTAATAACTGCCGTGCTTACATCCGTACTGCTTCATACTACGGCACAGGCGGCGGGCGTGCTATATGATTTGCCGTCCAACATGAAAATAAGTGCCAAATCGGCAATTTTAGTCAGTCTCGGTGCCACGCCTGAGGAGGACACGGTGCTGTATGAAAAGCAGCCTGATTCAAAAAGATCCCCCGCAGCATTAGTGCGTATGATGGTGGGCGTTACCGCAATCGAAATAATCAGAGATAAAGGAATCGACATTGACAAGGTAACAGGCAAGTATTCCAGCGAGGCTTTCAATATTATTGCGGGCACCGGTCTGACTACGGTTCAAATGCAATTCGGAGAAGAGTGGACAATCCGCGATTTGCTGTCGATATCAATGATTCAAACGGCAGCCGACGCATGTGTGACATTAGCTATCACTCTATCCGGAAGCCACTCGCAATTTGTAGCCGAAATGAACAAACTTGCGAAAAAAATCGGATGCGAAAACACCAGCTTTGCCAACGTCACCGGGATTGACAGCCTAAACCAATACACAACCGTACGCGACTTATATAAAATTATGCGGTACGCGATGGATTATCCCGAATACGAGCTTTTGTTCGCCGCGATACAGCATACCTGCAATCCCGTAAGCGGTGGCACCAAGCGCACCTATGCGACAACCAACGATATGCTGCGCTCTACCACTTCGTATTATTACTCTCCGATGGCGTTCGGTAAGACAGGTTACACCACGCCTGCAGGGCGCTGCCTTGCATCAGTTGCAAGAGACAGCGGATATGAATACCTGTGTATTGTAATGGGTGAGCCCGATACGGATGAGCAGGGAAACAGAGGAGTATACTTTAGGGACACGCGGGCACTGTATCAGTGGGCTTTTAACAATTTCATTTATGAAAAACTGCTGGATAAATATGAAACGGTAACGCAAATTAAGGTCAATCTTGCATGGGATAGAGACAGCGTGCCATTAAGACCCAAAAATGATGTTGCTGCGATCGTAATCAAAGGGCTGGACAAGTCGACGATTGAATATGATATCAACCTAACAGCCGACAGTGTTGACGCACCGATTACCAAAGGACAAGTGTTGGGTAAGGTAATGCTAAAAACAAATGTTGACCAAGTAATAGGAGAAGTGGATTTAATAGCGAGCGAGTCTGTCGAACGCAGCCAGTTGCTTGCGGTGTGGACCAATGTACAGACGTTTTTGTCTTCCCCATGGTTTTTCATCGGACTTGCGCTGCTTGCGCTGCTGCTTATCGGGTACTTTATTCTCGGATTAGTCCACAACCGAAAGCGCAGACGCAGACGTTATAAAAGCCTAAAGAGATATCGTTAATAACCTTTTTTGCCGTCAAGCGAATCGTCATTTTCTACCCAGTCCCGTACGTATACCGTCGTAAAATCATCGGGGGTGTTGCGAATAATGACGAGCGAAATACCTGCATTGATAATCAATCTTTTGCACATCGAGCATGAACAGGCATCTTTGACAAGCTCGCCGCTTTTTTTATCAATGCCGACAAGATACATTGTTGAGCCAATCATGTCACTGCGGGCGGCGTTAATAATTGCGTTGGCCTCGGCGTGAACCGAACGGCACAGCTCATAGCGTTCCCCTCGCGGTATGTTCATACTCTCTCTCAGACAGCGTTTTAAATCACAGCAGTTTTTACGTCCGCGCGGCGCTCCGGTATAGCCCGTTGACTGGATCTGATCATTTTTTACGATAATCGCGCCGAAATTGCGTCTTAAGCATGTGCCCCTTTCTGATACGGCCTGGGCAATATCGAGGTAATAGTTTTCCTTATCGCGTCTGTTCATTTAAATCCCGTGCCTTTCAGATTTTTGTATTTATATTACTTTTCATATAATAACTCAATTCAAAATATTTATCAACAAAAAGCCTTAACCTACATCATTGAACTGGCAGATATGGAATCCGCCCCCTAAGATAACACAAAACCTTAATTGCAATGGGGTAAAAATCATGATGATTAGTAAAACAAAACAGCTTGAGCTTGTCAGCCTTGCACAAAAGGCGCGCGTCAATGCCTACTGCCCTTATTCCGACTTTGCCGTTGGCGCTGCGCTTTTAGCAGAATCGGGCAAAATATATACCGGCGTAAATTGTGAGAACGCATCGCTGGGAGCTACAATTTGTGCAGAACGGGCAGCCTTAACCTCTGCAATAAGTGCGGGAGAGCGTCGGTTTGTCGCTATTGCTGTGGCTGCAGGCAAGCAACCGGTTTCGCCATGCGGGATATGCCGGCAGGTGCTTGCTGAATTTGGCAATATTATAGTATTATGTGCTGCCGCGCAAGGTGAAGATTATAAAATAATGGATTTATCAGCGTTGCTCCCCGACGCATTTGTTGAATATAATAGAATGGATTGATAAGTTGAGCCGGCTTACTGATATATCTAAAATCCGGTCATTGCTTGAGCATCACGGATTTAAATTTACAAAGTCACTGGGACAAAATTTTCTGATAAACCCTTCGGTGTGCCCGAAAATGGCAGAGGCCTGCGGGGCAGACAGTCAGACAGGAGTTTTGGAAATTGGTCCCGGTATCGGTGTTTTGACGCGTGAGCTTGCCGCCCGAGCCGCTCGTGTTGTCGCGATTGAAATTGACAACCGTCTGCTACCGGTTCTCAGCGAAACGCTTGAGGACGTCACCAATACACGCATAATCCACGGCGACGCTATGGAAACTGATTTTCGAAATTTGATTGAGCGTGAGTTTGCAGGGCTAAAGGTGGCTGTGTGCGCCAATCTGCCCTATTATATAACATCACCTATTATTATGCGCCTGCTTGAAAGCCGGTTGCCGATTGATAATATTACAGTTATGGTGCAAAAAGAAACTGCGGTGCGGCTGTGCTCACAGCCGGGCACGCGCGAATGTGGAGCCATATCCCTTGCTGTATGGTATTATTCAAAACCCGAAATTCTTTTTTCGGTATCGCGTGGCAGCTTTATGCCTGCGCCCAATGTGGACAGCGCGGTAATACGCCTAAACATTCATAAAGTCCCTCAGTATGACGTGAAAAGCGAAAGACTTCTTTTTAGCTTAATACGCGCGGCGTTCGGTAAACGGCGTAAAACAATATATAATTCGTTAACAGGCACCGGGCTTACAAAAGAGCAGGTCGGCGCACTGCTTGATGATGCGAATGTGGCGCGAACCGCACGTGCCGAACAATTAACGCTTTGTGAGTTCATAAAAATTGCAAACCTTGCATATGATAATTTTGGCGCTGAAATTTAACTAAAAAAGGAGACGGCAGGCTTAAAGCACTGGTCTCCTTTTTTTAATATTGTTTCCATTTTGATACTAATATTCGGACAGAGATGACTTGCAGGACAAAACATCCCTGACAGAATAAAGCTAAATGTAATCCATTGAACAAGGAATATTAGTATCACAGACAGACACGCCGATGTACCTACATATTCTCCTCAATGTAGGTTACAACATCGCCGACGGTTTGCATTTTTTCTATTTCTTCGTCCGGGATTTCCACGTCAAACTCGTCCTCAAGGGACATTAGCATATCCACCACATCCAGCGAGTCGGCGCCCAAATCATCCGCAATATTTGTTTCCGGCGTAATAGCGTCCTCTTCCACATCAAATTGACCTGCAAGTATTGCTTTCACCTTTTCCAGTACCATCCAGCTCATCCTTCCTTCATAGTGACCTATTTTGCGCTTGCCTAAAATAGACAGAGGCATGGCTTTGTGCTATAATCTATGCAGCTTTACTTGTCCACAAAACCAGGTACATCAAAATATTATTAACAAAATGCTATTTTGTCAATCATATTTTTAAAATTTATCGTATAATTTTAAAAAACATGTGTAGCGGCTTGTTTTTATTGAAAGGCTGATATATTATGGCTCCAAAAACGCAGTTCTATGTAATCGGTCATCCAATAGGTCACAGTATGTCTCCGTTTATTCACAAACGGCTGTTTCAAATAAAAAAATTTGATGCAGACTATTCTGTATACGATATACCACCTGACAAGCTAAATGGGCTGCTCCCCTCTCTTTTAAGCCATGCGGGTGGGATAAATGTTACAATTCCTCACAAACGGGAAGTATTGCCTTTTCTTGATGGCTTGTGCGGGCGTGCACAGCTTTACCGTTCGGTTAATACCATAAGTATAGACAAAAATGGTCGTATAGGTCACAATACAGACGCCGATGGTTTTCTTTGTGCGCTGCGCCTTGAAAACATTCCCCTTAAAGGTAATGTTGCTATTTTAGGGTGTGGCGGTGTGGGCCGTACATTTGCGTGTGAAGCGGCATTGGCAGGATGTTCAATTGTCAACGCTGTACGTCCTGCTGATTTAAAACAAGCCGATGAGCTTCGTAATTATGTTCTTAAATTAAGGCCGCAGACTTCTTATACGATAACAACACTTGACGCGCTTGACGGCGATTTTGAGTTGATGATAAACGCAACACCGGTCGGCATGTATCCAAACACTCAATATATGCCGGTTAACCAAAAAGCGGTATCACGCGCCGCTGCGGTGTTTGATGCCGTATACAACCCTGCACAAACCGAATTGCTTAAATGTGCCTCGGCAAACGGAGCACGCACGCTGGGGGGTATGCCTATGCTGGTCTGGCAAGCGGTGGTTGCACATGAAATTTGGCATGGTACAAAATTTAATACAGACGATATTGTGCAGCTTATTGATGACGCGTCCGCCGAAATGCGCCGTCATTTTGCCTGAAAGGCCTGAAAGGAAAATTAACTTATGCGAAATATAGTTTTATGTGGCTTTATGGGCAGCGGCAAAACCACTGTAGGGCGGCAGCTGGCAAGTTTAACGGGACGACGGTTTGAAGACACCGACGAATTGATTGTTAAGAATACCGGCATGACGATACCCGAAATATTTGAAAAATATTCCGAGCAACATTTTCGCAGCCTTGAACGTGAAGTATGTGCCCGGCTGGCGTCACAACAGGGACTTATTATAGCTGTAGGCGGCGGCGCACTCACGTTTGCTGAAAATGTCAAAGTGCTCTCGGCAACGGGTGATATAGTGCTGCTCGATGTGCCTATCGAAGTGATATTAAGGCGGTTAAAGGGAGATGCTACTCGCCCTTTGCTTGACCGTCCTGACCGCGAAAATGCGGCGCGTGCGTTATATAAACAACGAATGCCGCTATATAAAGCGGCAGCTGCGTTTACGGTAAACGCAGCCGCCGACGCCAAAACAGTGGCACAGGATATTATGAAAGCCTTAGGCTTATTCTCACAATGAAATTAACGCGTTGACAACCAGTACAATTGTCAAAATAATGACAAAGGCCGCACAGAACCAAAAAAATATTTGGCGTGTGCGGTGTCCTTTTATTTTGCGTGAACCGATACCGAGCAAAAGACAGGAAAACAGACCCGCAGTAAGCACTATTATAACACGCAGCTCAATAGGAGAAAGCGGCAAAAAACGAGATAAAAAGCGTGCAGGTATACTGCCGATTATATTTGCAAAAGGGGTAAGCAGCAACGGAAGAATTGCGGCGGAATATTCCTTTTTGCCCCGACGCAAAAACACGAACGACATAGCCGCCAAAACAAGTACTATTGCCCAGCAAGAAAAAACCATGCTTCCGGCATTTGTAGTACCGGCAACAGTCTGCGCCGCAAGCTGAATAATCATAAAAACCTATCCCCTTTGTTGGGAAAAATTAGAATATTTAGATTATACCCTCTTGCCGTCGCTCTTGTCAACTGACGGCAACATTTTTTCCCCTTTTATAATCCAATGTTGACAGTTCAACACAAATTGCTCGAGCTGTGCTACGATCCTCAAACACATGGCGGTAATGATGCATTTTCATATATATTATGCGCACATCGCTTCGTATTGCCTTTTCAGCCACCTGGCGAACGGTTTTTATTCTGTCGCCCCAGCCGAAAAGGTAAACTGTTTGAATTCCTGAAGAAAGGCTTTCGCGTACCTTTTCTACATAAGCGTCTTTACCGTGGCGTGAAATAAATGCCTTGTTAGCAATCAATCCAAAGGAAACGTTTATATATTTTCCATTATAGTACAGCCTTTTATGCTTATTTTTACAAAACTCAATCAGATACCTTAAAAATGATTTAGCCTCGTTTTCATAATCATCAATAAAATACTGCCCGCTTATTCGTCTTAATACCTTTGACAGCTCGTTAAGATAGACCGGTAGGAACAAACCGCTTAAATCGATACGTCGAAGCTCTTCAAAGCGTTTTGCAAAGTCTTCATCGGTTTGTAAGAGCTTGTTGAGCATATTCTTTTCAAAATATGACAGACTCTCCATATATGAATTTGATAAAATTTTATCCACAGCACACAAATCGATTGCCTGCACTAAATGAGTGTCTTTAAGATGGCGCTTGACATTGTGAATTAAGCCCTGACGGACAAATTCTGCAATTGCTAACACAAATGATTTATTTACATCCTCGTCATCACGAATTTTTATTATGACCTGTCCACTTTTTAAAAAGCTTTCTACCTCTTCACTTTTTATCCATTTAATTTTTACCCGATATGGGAGCAAATCGTTATTTATGCTACTGATTGATTTTGTCGCGTGAAGTATCTGGTTGCTGAGTCTTGTTGAAGTATATCTTTTAAAAGTAAATGTGCTTACATTGCGGAAAATAGACCAGAACCGTTCGACGGTCGTAAACAGTCTGTCACCGAAAAACAGTATAAGAATAACGAAAATAGCGACAATCCCCCACCCACCATAATGCAGAAAAAAGTCGGCAACAGCTCCCATTAACTTATCCATCCCCGTCATCCTCCTTTGATAAATCAAGCAGATGGCTACAGCACTGATGGTTTTCACAGCAAAAGCAAACTGTGTTGTAATATGGGAATACGGCCGAAATGGTTTGTTCACAAATTACTTCTTTACAAAAAAAACATTTTTGGGTGTGATTTTTAACCTCATCGTAGACTTTTAATGATTTTAATAGCTTTTTTAGATCACGTTGATGCACCGCTTTTATTTGGTTGCTTTTCATAAAACACTACCTTTGCCTCTTATTGCACTATCATTCTATTATATTTATACTAATCTTTTATTGTGATAATGCTATAAAAGATAAGACGGGCACAAAAAACGGCGCGATAATTGCATCGCACCGTTCCAAAATGATTATTCTCTATTCCATTAGAAAAACCTGCTTCATTAAGGGCTGGGCACCCGTTTCAATATCCATTTCCATAATCATGACATCCTTCATGTAGGCGTTCCACTTGTCAACGACCGGGCTTTGCGCTTGGATTTTCGCGGCATAGTCAACACCCTTTTCACATTCGTAATACCCAAACAAAGTATTGCCCGAATTCCAAATGGTATAATTCTTAATACCCGCCTTTTTCAAAACATCAACAAGCTCGGGCCAAATCTCGTTGTGGCGCTTAATATACTCGGGCAGCTTACCATCAATGACCCTTGCCGTCCATGCATACCTTTCCATCATACATATCTCCTTTATACTAATATTCTTAGCCGATACACGGGCAACCTCAGGTCGCCCGCAATTGTGTATACTACGCAATCGACTAATATAAATTCTTGTTATTTTTTTGTATTTTAAGCACTTCGGCTGTTGCGTCTATACTCGAGTTTAAGGCAAACGAATACAAAATGCATTCACGCACAGGCAAGCCAAGTGTGCGTTGAAGTGCACGTGAATATATCAAAAGCTGTTCTATGTATCTTTTTATCAGCGTTTCACCGCTTTTAACATTATCTGTCTTATAATCAACCACGACAAGGCTATTGTCTTCGACTATTACACAGTCTGCAATACCCTGTACTACTATTATTTCGTCTGCTGCTTCTGGAATTTGCTCTTTGCTAAGCTCACACGCCGGAATGTCTATTGTGAAATGGACTTCACGCAAAAGCCGTTCTGAACGCTCCATACGCGTGTATAACGGGGAATCAAAAAACTTCTTTAATTTTTGAAGCTGTATAGATTTTCCCTGCAAAGGTGTGAGAAAACCATTCGAAACAAGGCGCTCTATCTCGGAATGTACGTCCATAGCAGCTGCCTTATAGTCAGCAAACTGCATAAATGTATGCAGCGCCGTCCCCCGCTCGGCCGGCGTCAATCCTCTTTCGCTTAAAAATGCCGGTCGCAGACGTGCCGCAGTTTCGCGACGAATTTCTCTGTGTGACAAAGCGGACGCAGCCAGCTTGGCAGGCAAAGCACTTACCTTAGCGTACGGATAATTGTATTCAATTCGTTCTTTTATATTATTCAAAAATTGTGTATCCGGTGGCGGCATAACGCTGATCTCAGTTTGAGTCTCTACAGGCCTTGGTGAACGCAGCAAATCTATATGCCATGCTGTCTGTGCAGCAAATACCGGCAGACTGTCGTCGCCTGCAAGAGTGCGCAGACGGTCTGCTGACGGATGGCGCAGTGCAGCCGACAAAATCCAGTCTCCCATGCAGGCAGCGTCAAGTATTGCGTTAGGGGGAAGCACTTGCCCGTCACCTATCACGGCCGCGAGGGATGCCAGCTTTGTTTCAACAGAGCCCGTCGTCATTATCATACACAGCTTTTCTTTAGCACGCGTCATTGCAACGTACAAAACGCGAATTTCTTCTGCATAATCGCTGCGCGAAACGGCAAGCGAAACTGCCTGGCGCGGCAGTGTATTCCACTGCTTTAATATTTCCGGATCACGTCTTTTAAAGCCTACACCCATATCGGTATGCAAAACTAAATTGTTGTTTGAGGATTCTTTGTTGAACCTCCTGCCCAATCCGGCAATAAATACTATCGGAAATTCAAGGCCCTTAGACTGGTGTATGCTCATAATTCGAACAGCATTGCCGGCCGCTGATGCCGGCGCTGCCGACAGCTTGCCATGCCGTTCGGCACGGTCAAGCATACGCACAAACGCTGACAAGCCCCTAAACCCCTTTTGCTCGAACCTCTGCGCCGTATCGTGAAGCAGCCTAAGGTTTGCAACTCTTTGCGAACCTCCCTGCATCGACAATGCTATCGATGTCAATGCCGTGTCTTCGTAAATGCGGTGAATCAGCCTGTCTGCCGGCATTGTCACTGCAAGCATTCTCCAGTTATCAATTTGCCCTAAAAAAGATAAAACGCGATTTTTAAGCTCTTGTTGATTACCGCTTCGCGCATAACGGCTTAGCGCGGTAAAATGTCGCCCTTTAGGAGTATGAAGTCTTATTTCGGCCAAATCATCGGGAATAAACCCGAACAAAGGAGATAACATCACAGCCAAGAGCGGTATATCCTGAACCGGGTTATCAATAATTCTTAGCAACGAAACTGCAATTGATACCTCATATGCCGAAAAGAAACCGCCCGACGATGCAGTCCATACAGGTATGCCGTGGCGCGCAAGCTCATCGGCATAGGCCTTGGCGTGGGTGTTTTTGCTGCGAAGCAAAATACAAAAATCCTTATATTCCGCCGGGCGTTGCCTGCCGTTTTCGGTAACCGTAAATTTGCCCGCCATATCCTTAATACGGGCTGCTATCAAACGTGCTTCGACGGCATCGACACTGTCTGTGGGCTCACGCGTGTCGTCGTCTATAATCAAAAGCTCGGTTTCGTATCCGTCGGCCGGCTCGTATGGTGCAGACGCCGTTAATTTTTCCCTTTCGTCATATTCTATCCTGCCGACGGCTTTTGTCATAAGCTGCCCAAAAACAAAATTTACAGCATCAGTAACTTCTTGTCGGCTTCTAAAATTATTTCCAAGCGTTATAGTCGCGGGATAACAGCTTTTGTCAAACTCAGGGTAGCTGTTTTTTCGGTTCAAAAATATTTCCGGCATAGCCTGCCTAAAGCCATATATGCTCTGCTTTACGTCCCCCACCATAAATAGGTTATTTTCATCGCGTGATAATGCCCTGAAAAGCGCATCCTGAGCAGCGTTGGTGTCCTGATATTCATCAACCATTACATATTCAAAGCTTTCGGACAATTTAACTGCAACCGGTGTTTTTTTGCCGCTTTCATCAATCAATATTCTCAGTGCCAAATGTTCCATATCATTAAAATCAACAAGGCCGCGCTGCCTCTTCTTTTGGGAAAAGCGCTGCTCATAACGGCGCACAGCATCAAATAGTATTGCTGACATTCCCGCCATGGCTGAAATATCGGCACGGCATTGTTCAACACTTCCGCAAAAGATGGCAGTCAGTTTGTCGCGTAACACTTTTTTCGCCTTGTCACGCAATGCTTTTACGCGCTGTTTACGCATTTCATCATGGTATTTACGTAGCTGTGGCAGCGTTTTAAAATTGCAAACCATTGCCGCCATATCCCTTGCCTCTTGCCACGTTTTATGAACAATCTGTTCCGAAGCCTCTTTAAGTACATTCAACTCATCTTCAAGAGTGTCAAGGTATTTTTCGGCCATCACCGGCTCCTGCTCTGCAAGCGCCGCTGCACGCGATATAAGCGATGCTGCACTTAATATCAAATTCTGTGCGTGGTCAAGCACAACACGTCCCCACGGCATTTTTTCGATTGGAGCATCAGAAGTATACATGGCCTGTTTTTCTTCAAGCCACTTTTCGGGAAACGGATGAGACTGCACGAAATCATATATACTCAAAATCGTTTTTATTAATACTTCATCGTCCTTGCCGGGGCTGAGCAGTGCGGCAAGCTCACAAAACTGAGGGTCCCCCTGCCTATAAAGATCTTCGATTACTTCATTGACCGCTTCGTCCTTAAGCTGCGCTACTTCGGTCTCATCGGCAACACGAAACTGTGGAGTCAGCCCCGCTAAATGAAAATGATCACGCAAGAGAGCCGAACAAAACGCATCTACTGTGCTTATATTTGCGTTGGCAAGCAGCATTTGCTGTCGCTGCAGCCGTATGTCTTCGGGGTTTTTTGCAATATAATCCGATAGAGCTGATGAAAGCCTTTGCTTCATTTCTGACGCAGCGGCTTTAGTAAAAGTGACAACAAGTAATTTATCAATGTCTACGGGATCTTGATCGTCGGTTATTAAGTTTATCACACGCTCGACAAGAACCGAGGTCTTGCCCGAACCGGCCGCAGCCGATACCAAAAGAGTGCCGCCGCGCGCCTCTATGCATTTGCGCTGCTCATCAGTCCATTTTCGCTTGTGCATGTTGACCTCCGTTTTCAAGTTCTTTTAATATATCGGCATCGTCTCTTTTTGCTATGTAGCGCACCGGATCATAAGGCTCGTGTCCGCAAACCGGTCTAAACTCGCACCAGCGGCACGCATCAACCTGACCCGTTGCCGGCAATGCAGCAATGTCTCCCGAACGCAGAGTGCTTGCCATATCAATGAGCAGGTGTTCCATCTTCTTTTTAAGAAGACCAAACTGTTCAAGCGACGCTATATCCGAACCGCGCTTGAAACCGCCGTTTGCATCTGTTTTGGCGGGAATAAATATTCCGGCGGCACTCGCTTCCATTGCCTCGACAATTTCAGCATTATCTATTAATAGACCGTTCATCCTAAGCATTTTTATTCGCTCACGCTCTACAGTTTGCTCGTCGGCATCTCGCTGTACTTGCACAACCGGCAGCTTTGCCGGCAGATAAAGAACGCCTGCCGGTGCCACTTTGCCATATCGTACGCTGCCGTTTTGCCATATGGTAAACAGGTACAAAAGCATCTGCACATTTATGCCTTCAATAACATCGGATAGGCGAAACTCTCTTGCGCCGGTTTTATAATCAATTACTCTGACATATGAAACATCGCCTTGCTTATAAACATCTACACGGTCAATTTTGCCGTAAACCCGCACCTTGCAACCATCGGGCAGAGTTAACACAACGGGAGGAATAAAGGGCTCGTCTTCTTTGGTCGGATAACCCACATTCAACTCAAAATCTACCGGCACAAACCTGCTTTGGCGCATCTCGCACACAACCTGCCACAGCAATGCGCCCGCAACCTTTGCAAGCCTATTAAGCAATGCTTGAAAACGGCTCGGTTTGTCCTGTATTCCACCCATTACATCGTCTGCATATTGGCGTACGGCGTCTGCAGCATCCGAATATACATCTCTTTTTTCAAGCTTGTCAAAGCCGGTTTTTGCATATTCCGGAACAACGCGCTCCATTACCCAGTGGACAAGAGTTCCAAAAGTTAGAGCATCTAAATCGGCGGTACGTCGCGGCTCGGCCTTAAGACCGTATTTGCAATAATAGGCAAAACGACACATATGATATGCCTCGACACGCGATGCCGATAAGTTTATATCTTTGCCGAAAAGACGGCGTGCACTTTCGCTGTCGACAAATGACGCAGGCTTTTTCGCTGATGCACTGTCAAGTGCCGAAAGGCGATGAGCATACTGCCCGCGTTGTGAAAACAATTGCCGAAGTGCGGCTGACTGAGGCGTCTGTTGTCTCCACATAGACGCGGCATATTCGAACGCATCGCGCTCTGACTCGGGCAACCAATCGCCCGTGCTTAAATCCTCTATAAAAAGGCAATTGGGCAGTACACGGCGAAGCTCGTGTATAATAATTGATGGAGATTTGGTTTCGCCGGAAGCGTCCGAACGAATGAAGCTTACCACCAGCTTTTCGGACGGCGCCGCAACTGCGGCGTAGGCAAAAAAGCGTTCCTCCAATGCAATGGTTTCTGCTGTATCGGACAGATTTAGACCGTTTAAAATTAGCTTGCGCCGTTCTTGCTCTGTTAATATTCCATGACGGGTTGTATAGGCAGGGAACACACCCTCGTTCGCGCCAATAATAAAAACTGTTTTAGGTGACGAAAAGCGTATGCGGTCTGCTGCACCTACCTGCACTGCATCCAAGCTCTGTGGTAATGAGCCCATATCGGCAAACCCTGCAATCATGCGTAATAATGCCGTCATCTGCTTAGGTTTAAACGGCTGATCTTTATAAATCACCGCAATTTTATCAAGTAGCTGCATTGTTAAATCCCATATTTGCTCCATGCGCTCGGCAAGAGAATGCTCGCCAATTTTGTCAAGCCCATATATTCGCATTCGTGTCAGTTTGTCTGCACGCACATCCATCAAATATTGGTACAGTGCTTTTGCAAAGTCCTGTCCCTTAGCGCCTGAACTGAAAAGCGCACTGTGCAGCTTTTCAAGCGGACGCATAATTCTGCGGCGCAGCAAATTGAGAAACCAAAGCCGTTTGGCTGCCGAGCTGTCAAGACGCACATCTAACCCGTCGGGGTTGCCCGTCCATTCTGTGCGCCAGCGTGTACCATTAATGTGCCACATAAGCACATAATTTTCGATTAAAGACACCGATCTTGTGGAAAATCCCGCAAGCCCTGTTTTTAAAAGTCGCAGTATATCGTCTGTGTCAAAACCGCCCGTGACCGTATCAAGCGCAGCCAAAGCCAGAGTTATCAACGGCTCGGTAAGTATGTCGGCACGCTCATCTATGATAAATGGTATACCCTGCTTTTGCAGAGCAGCATCAAGAATCCCATGATAATCGTTTAGATTGCGCGCAACAATGGCATAATCACGGCATCTGCCCCCATGAAGGCGCAAACGGCGGCGAATTTCCCTTGCAGCAAAGTCGCATTCCTCATATATATCGCAACACGAAACAATCATCACATCATCGTTTGGATATTCATATATGTCAGGACAAGGCGAAAACAGTCCTGCCTCGGCAGCTTTTAAAGCATCGTTTGATGTGCGCAGATTGGTGTTTAAAATCTGCACCTTAGCAACTTCAACGCCGTCTTGCCGAGCAATATCACGCAGGTGTGCAGCGGTATGGGCAACAGGTGAAAACAAGCTGTAACCTGATGATTTTTCATCAATACTGTCGGCGCACAATGTTACGGTTACAGTGCGTGCCTGCCGCATCAGCACACGCAGTACTTCGATTTCCGGAGCTGTAAAACCTTTAAACGAGTCGACAAAAACATGCGCGTCCCTTACCATGTCGCTTTGTGGCAGCTTATCTTTTAGCGCCGCAAGATTATCAAGCGGATCAATATAATGTACATCGTTATCATTATCGCCGTTGTCACTTAATCCGGTTGCGCCGGCCACCAATGCTTCGTATGTATTATAAAGCAGCGTTATTTCGCTTAATTTGCGGTGCAGAGCGCCGTCCCGTAGTGATGTAGCCGTTTTTTCCAAATCAAGAGGCGTAATCCCACACTGCTTAAGCTCTAAAATTGTATGAAGCAGGGTGCTGACAACGCCCGGGTCATCGGCCGCACCGCGATACAACACAAGCTCATCGGCGACAAGCTCAACCGCACGGCTCATCATCAAAGAGCGCGATGCATCGTCCATTCTGCGCCCGGCAAGGCCGCCGGTTTCACGAAGCACCTGCTCGGACAAACGCGTAAAGCTCAACACGCGCACGCGGGTAGCCATTCGCGGTCCAAGCCGGCGCAACAGAGCGCGTTCGCTTTCAAATGAAAACTGTTCGGGAACAAGCAAGATAAGTTTGTCATCTCCCGCCCATGCCAAATCACACAGCCTGTTGTATACCTCTTGTGTTTTGCCGGTCCCCGATCGGCCCAAAATCAATTGAAGCATGCGGTCACCCCCTTTGGGATAAAAATATTATAGCATGTTTAACGTATTACTGCTCTTTATTTTATTACTAAATGTTGACTTAAATATATCGTGAATACGGGCGGATATGGAATCCGCCCCTACTAAATTAGATTTGTTTTATACATATTGTATCACGATTTTTATCAATTCGCCAATTAATATTGAGGCGTGATGTCCCCATTATGCCGCATACTTGATTGCCATCGATTAATTTAAACGGAACGCCGGGGACGGCGCTCCGTACATCGGTAATTGTGCAGAGCGACGCCCTACATTATTCAACTGTGCAATAACGAATTACGGGCGCACACATAGGTGCGCCCCTACTTTGTAATATTTAAAGCTTTACGCTGCAAAAATGCATGGGTGTTGTTGTGATTAACACCCTTGTGATATATTTGGTTTTCGTTTGCGTATAAAACCAATTGATAATTTTAGGTAGGGGCGCACCTGCGTGTGCGCCCGTTTGCGCAAGACAGAACAAATATTAAGCGCTTTGGGCAGCGTTATCGAATTGACTGTCGTACAAGCGTTTATAAAAACCGTTGTTTGCCATAAGTTCTTCGTGGGTTCCCTGCTCAACAATATCACCATTATCCATGCACAAAATACGGTCGGCATTGCGTATCGTGGATAACCGATGCGCTATGATAAATGAGGTGCGTCCCGCCATAAGATGGTCCATCGCCTTTTGTATTAAAATCTCGGTTCGCGTGTCAACAGAGCTTGTGGCTTCGTCGAGTATAAGAATTTTAGGATCGGCAAGAATAGCGCGCGCTATTGTTAATAGTTGTTTTTGGCCGAGTGAAATATTGCTTGCCTCCTCGTTGAGAACCATATCATAGCCGCCGGGCAACGTGCGCACAAAATGGTCGGCTTGTGCTGCTTTTGCAGCAGCAATCACCATATCATCGTCCGCATCCAGCCTGCCATAGCGTATATTGTCCCTTATACTTGCGTTATAAAGCCATGTGTCCTGCAGCACCATACCGAAAAGTGAACGCAGCTCGGCTCGCGAAAAGTCGCGAATATCGTACCCGTCCACAAGTATTGCACCTTCATTAACATCGTAAAACCGCATAAGCAGTTTGACAATCGTTGTTTTGCCGGCGCCCGTAGGACCGACAATTGCTATTTTCTGCCCGGGAAGTATGCTGGCGCTGAAATCATGGATTATGGGCTTGCCCGGCTCGTAGCCAAAGTGGACATGAGCAAACTGTACACTTCCTTTAATATTTACAAGCGTATCAGTTTCAGGCTTGGATTCGTCGGTGCGGATATGAACAAGCGGCATTTCGGGCTTTTCCTCTTCTTCTGCCAAAAACTCAAACACCCGCTCGGATGCTGCTGCAGTTGACTGCAAAATATTAGTAATATTGGCAAGCTGACCGATAGGTTGTGTAAACTGGCGAACATATTGCAAAAACGCTTGTATATCGCCAATGCTGATACGCCCTTGCGTCGCAAGCCAGCCGCCGAGAATGCACACAGCTACATACCCCAAATTTGAAACAAACTGCATTATAGGCATCATAAGCCCTGAAAAAAATTGGGATTTCCAAGCCGAGCCGTACAAATTGTTGTTTATTGTTTCAAAAGCCTCAACAGATGCTTTTTCGCGGTTGAACGCCTTGATTACAAGGTGGCCGCCGTACATTTCCTCGACATGGCCGTTAAGGTGCCCAAGATATTCCTGCTGGGCGGCAAAATGCTTTTGTGAACGCTTTATCAACGTCATGACAACAACCATTGACAGTGGCACAATTATTAAAGAAACCAATGTCATAAGCCAGCTTATGGAAAACATCATCACGAGAATTCCGATTATTAGTGTAGTTGATGTAATTATCTGTGAAATACTTTGATTTAGAGTGTGCGCCAGAGTATCAATGTCATTTGTTATCCTTGACAGCACTTCGCCATGACTTGTTTTGTCAAAATAATTTAAAGGAAGACGGTTTATTTTTTTTGCAACATCGTTACGCAGGTTGTAAGTGACTTTCATTGCCACGCCTGTCATTATCCAACCCTGCAAATATGAAAGTGCTGAACTGATAACATATAACAAAAGCAAAAACAGCAAAATACCGCTTATTTTATCAAAATCAATTCCGCTTCCTGTGCCTGTAATTTTGCCCATTATACCCTCGACAAGAGTATTTGTTGCCCTGCCGAGTATTTTGGGCCCGATAATCGCAAAAATCATAGAAGCAACTGCGAATACTAAGACGGCAAGTATACGAAATTTATAGCGCGCAAGATGGCGCGCAAGCTTTTTCATTGATCCTTTAAAATCCTTGGGCTTCTCCCCTGCCATGCTCATAGGTCCGTGTCCCATTGGCCCTCTGGGGCGGCGTTGTGCAGAATTTTTTGAGCCGCTCATGCCAATTCCTCCTTTGCAAGCTGGGATGAAGCAATTTCCCGATAAGTTTCACAGCTTTGAAGAAGCTCGCGGTGAGTGCCCTTGCCTACGATACGCCCCTCGTCAAGCACAATAATTTGGTCGGCGTTCATGATTGTACCGACACGTTGGGCAACGATAAGCACAGTTGATTGTTTTGTATGCTCTTTGAGCGCGCGCCTTAACGCAGCATCAGTTTTAAAATCCAGTGCCGAAAAGC
>JAQVFM010000045.1 GCA_028697255.1 Oscillospiraceae bacterium | reverse complement strand
CGAAGACAGTTCGCCCAATTCGTAATCGGCTATTATGTAAAAACAAGGAGCCGGCACACAAAATGAAAATTGTGTGCCGGCTCCTCATATTATATAACCAGCAAAACTCAAGGAGAGTATCTCCGGGCAGAAAATGTATTATAATTTCGCCATTAAATTGCAAATTTTATTCGAAAAATCAACCGGGTCTTCTATCGGCATACCTTCAATCAGCAAGGCCTGCGTATACAAAAGCTGTGTATAATCCTTCAATTTGTCGGGATTATCTTTATTAAGAGAAATTAGTGTAGCAAAAATCGGATGATTTTCATTTATTTCAAGTATACGCTCGGCTTTGACCTTGTTATCGGTAGGCATTGCGTTAAGTACCTTTTCCATCTCTAAAGAAAGCTCACCATCGCTTGTGAGACATACCGGATGAGTTTTGAGCCTTTTTGACAACCGAACATCCTTAACCTTTCCGTCCAGTGCCTCTGTCATGGCTTTGAATAAATCCTTGTTTTGGGATTTGTTTTCTTTCTCTTGCTCCTTTTCTTCGGGTGTGTCAAAGCCCAAATCGCCTGCCGAAACCGACTTAAACTCCTTATCACCGCTTTTATGCAGTACACGCAACGCAAATTCATCAATATCGTCTGTACAATAAAGGATTTCAAAGCCCTTGTCGCGCACAACCTCGGTTTGCGGCAGCTTGTCGATTTTTTCAATGTTGTCGCCACACGCATAATAAATGTACTTCTGATCCTCTTTCATGCGCCCAACATATTCGGACAGTGTGACAAGCTTTTTCTCGGTAGAGGAATAAAACATCAATAAGTCCTCAAGCATATCCTTGTGCTGACCGAAATTGCTGTATACACCGAATTTTAGCTGTAATCCAAAGTTCTTATAAAATGCTTCGTATTTTTCACGCTCATTGTTAAGCATCGAAAGAAGCTCGCTTTTAATTTTCTTTTCCAACCTTGACGCTATAGTTTTAAGCTGCCGGTCATGCTGCAGCATTTCTCGTGAAATGTTTAGTGACAAATCCTGTGAATCTACCAAACCCTTTACAAAGCTGAAATAATCGGGCAACAAATCGGCGCACTTTTCCATAATTAGCACCCCGCTTGCATAAAGCTGCAGGCCCTTTTCATATTCGCGGGTGTAATAATCAAACGGCGTGCGCGACGGTATAAACATCAACGCATTATAGGTTGCCACACCCTCTGCGCTACTGTGAATAACTTTTGCGGGATTTTCAAAATCAAAAAACTTTTCCTTATAAAAGTTATTATAATCTTCTTCGGTAATCTCATTTTTGTTGCGCCGCCACAGCGGTACCATGCTGTTTATCGTTTGGGGCTCAGTAATGGTTTCATATTCATCTTTTTTATCCTTTTTAGGAACGCTTTTTTCAACATCCATAATTATAGGATAACGGATATAGTCAGAATATTTTTTTATTATTGACCGTAAGCGGTAATTATCTAAAAACTGGTCATAATCCTCGTCGTCGGTGTTCTTTTTTATTTTCAAAATAATCTGGGTGCCGTGACCGTCCTTTTCACTCGGTTCGATTGTAAAACCGCTGGCACCGCGTGATTCCCACTTCCATGCCTCGTTAGAACCAAACGGCTTACTTATAACCGTTACACATTCGCTTACCATAAAAGCCGAATAAAACCCGACACCGAACTGACCGATTATGTCAATATCCTCTTTGGCTTCAATTTCCTTTTTAAAATTAAAAGAACCGCTTTTAGCAATCGTACCTAAATTGTTTTCAAGCTCGTCCTTTGTCATACCGCAGCCGTTGTCGGTAATTGTTAATGTACGCGTGTCCTTATCAACGTCGATACGAATTGAAAAATCGTCCCGCCCGACGCCTGTCAGACCATCGGTCAGCGATTTGTAATAAAGCTTGTCAATCGCGTCGCTTGCATTGGATATGAGCTCGCGTAAAAATATTTCCTTGTGTGTATAAATTGAGTTGATCATCAAATCCAGCAGGCGTTTAGACTCTGCTTTAAACTGCTTTGTTTTCATGCACATCCCTCAAAACTCAAATATTAGCACTCGACCTAATCGAGTGCTAATATATAATAGCCTGTTAATTCTTTAAATTCAATAGGTATAATAACAAAATTTGTAAAGTTTTTGAAAACATTGATTAATCAACATCCGGAACAACTGTTTCGGGCGGGTGGTCGAGCATATTCGGATTATTAAAAATTTTCTGGACAAGCCGCAAAACGCCTGAAAAATAAAAGCCGTCGCAGATGCGCTCATCTATTGTTAATGTAAAATCAATAAACCTTGCTGGATCATCCTTGGTTTTGTTACTGCTTTTGCGAGATTTTACACCAAAACATAAAAAGAGTGGTATATTCCCGAAGTCATATAAATGATGGTTTACCGAGGGCAGACCTACCGAGCCTAAATCCGAAATAAAAATACTGCCGTGAAACGGGCTTACGTTTAGCAGGGCACGGGGTAAAACTCCAAAGTAATCCATTAATTCTAAAATGAAAACCACAAACTTTAATACCAGTCCCGGAACAAGCTTAAGCATCCGTGCAGCTCTGTCAAAACCGTTTGAATCACCCTTTTTTTTGGCCTCGGCAACCACTGCCTGAACCTTTTTATAAACGTCATATATTGTATCTGTCGGTTCAAAACGAACCTTTACAACAGTTTCCTGACCGGCAACCGTAAGCTCCTTTTTGACCGTCAAATTGACCTCAATATCATACCGCGCGTATATTTTTTGGCCTGAAATAAAACGGTTGATAGCCGGCATTTGCGATACCGTGCGAATATAGGTTGCAATAAAAAAGTGCAGCATCCCAAGTCCGGGCATGTTTTCCCGCCGTTTTTCCCGAATGTACTTTTCGGCTTGAGTTATGTTGATCGAGCCTGAAAAAAAGTTGGATGAGCCGCTTTTGTGCTTCATAATGTACGGGGCGACACAAAAAAGCGGATCCAATGAGCGAAGCCTTCGCCCATCCGGGCGGTCGCCTAAACGGCGCTTTGGCGGACTTTTCATGTTTTACACACGCCTTTCTTTTTGCTTTATACTATTGGACAAATTTCCCTGCTGCGTCCTCATCGCGCCGTTTTTAGACTAATAAAATATGCACGTAATTCGGCATGATAGTATATATTTATACATTGCAGTGTTGGGGAGTTTGTACCATCGGTGGGAGGAGATATCTCACCTTACAACTATCGTTCACAAACGGTATTATTCAGTGAGCATTATATTATATAAACGGCAGGCATTTTCAAAAGTTATTTTAAGTAGCTCATCTACTTGCATTGACCGTATTTCGGCAATTCGTGCGGCTGTGTGTGCAATAAGACCAGAGTGACATCGTTTGCCCCTGAATGGTGTAGGCGCCAAATAAGGAGCATCGGTTTCAAGCACCAGCCATTCTAAGGGAAGCATTGCAGCCACCTCAACGGGCTTTTTAGCATTTTTAAATGTAACAGTGCCCCCTAACCCAATATACATACCTAAGGATAACACTTCACGCGACATTTCTACACTACCCGAAAAGCAGTGCACCACTCCGCGCGGGCAATACTTTTTGAGCAGGCGCAATGTGTCCTCATGTGCTTCCCTGTCATGTATAATTACAGGCAAGTTTAAACTGACCGCTAATTCAAGCTGCTTTTCAAACCAGTATAGCTGCACATCGCGCTTGGGATGATCGTAATGATAGTCAAGTCCTATTTCACCTACGGCGACAACGCGTGGCTTTTGTGCCAAATTACGTATAGTATCCAAATCATCGCTGTTAGTGTCCCCGACACTATGGGGGTGAATGCCAACCGCTGCCCATATATAATCAAATTTGTCTGCAAGTGCTATTGCAGAATGTGCCGTACTAATGCTGCTTGATACATTCACGACTGCGCCGACGCCCAGCGAGGGCAGGGATTCGAGCAGCTCGTTTCTGTCTTTGTCAAAAACATCGTCGTCATAATGTGCGTGCGTGTCAAAAATCAGCGCCAACGCTAAAACATCTCCTCGATATATCAATCATTGTTTTATCTCACCCGACTGCCGGATGTCCCGTCCACGAAAAGCACACGGACATCTTCGCCCTCGTCGGCGGCAAGAATCATGCCCTGACTTTCAACTCCGCACAACTTGACCGGCTTTAGGTTGGCAACAAGAATGACGTTTTGTCCCTTAAGCTGCAAAGGTGTATACCACTTGGCAATTCCCGAGCAAACAGTACGCAGTGTTCCGCTGCCATCATCAAGTGTTAGCTTTAGGAGTTTTTTCGATTTTTTTATGGGCTCACAATCAACAACTTTAGCAATTCGCAAATCAATTTTTTCAAAAGTTTCAAAGTCTATGGTGGGCATAAAAACAATATTTTCAGGCTCTTCTTCGCTTTGAGGACATTCGGGTTCTGCAGCGGTGGCTTCGGCTTCGATTTTTGCCAATAGTTTGTCCGAGTCAATGCGTGCGAACAGCGGTTCGGGAGTCCCCACATCATAGCTGTCGGCATATCCGAAAGAGCTTGTTATCGACTCAATTGTTTTAAGCTGATCCCCTGCATTGATTTGTGACAGCATGTTGCGGGAAGTCTTGGGCATAAAGGGTCCCAGCAAAACGCCAAGTATGCGTATTCCCTCAATCAAATTGTAAATTACATCGTTAAGACGCTGACGATCCTGCTCGTTTTTTGCAAGCACCCACGGCATTGTTTCATCAATATATTTATTACAACGACGCGCTAAATCCATAATTGCCCCGGCAGCATCTGCAGTATGGTATATATCCATTAAGCGTATATAATTTTTTACAGTATTGTCGGCAACTGAAAAAAGATCGCGATCAATTTCGCACGGTGTGCTAAACCGAGAAACTTTGCCGCCAAAGTATTTGTTTGCCATAGCAATGCTGCGGTTTACAAGGTTACCTAACGTGTTCGCTAAATCCGCATTATATTTTGCAATCATGCTTTTGTAGGTAATCGAACCGTCCTGCGCAAACGGGATTTCGGACAACAGGTAATACCGTACAGCGTCTACACCGAAATGACGGGCGAGTTCGTCTGCATAAAGCACATTGCCCCGTGACTTGCTCATTTTATCTTCACCAACCAGCAGCCACGGATGCCCCAGCACTTGCCGAGGTAGCTCCTCGCCAAGAGCCATCAAAATAATAGGCCAATATATTGTATGGAACCGTACAATATCTTTTCCGATAACGTGCAAATCAGCCGGCCAGTATTTTTCATAAAGCTTGTCGCTGCCGTCGGGGTCGTAGCCCAAGCCGGTGATATAGTTAGAAAGCGCGTCCAGCCAAACGTAAACAACATGATTTTTGTCAAACTCAACCGGAATGCCCCAAGTAAAGGACGATCGTGACACGCATAAATCCGATAATCCCGGTTTTAAGAAGTTGTTTATCATCTCGGCGCGGCGAGAATCAGGCTTGATAAAATCCGGGTTGCTTTCATAATATTGCAAAAGCTTGTCCTGATATTTGCTTAGTCTGAAGAAATACGCTTCTTCCTTAGCATCTTCAACTTCTCTGCCGCAGTCAGGGCATTTTCCGTCCTTTAATTGCGAGGAGGTAAAAAACGATTCGCAAGGCACACAATATTTACCTTGATATTCTCCCTTGTAAATATCTCCTTGATCATAAAGCTTTTTAAATATTTTCTGCACAGTACGCTCGTGGTCGGCATCGGTCGTTCGTATAAAGCGGTCATAGCTTGTATCCATACAATCCCATACCGCCTTAATTTGTTCGGCCACAATATCAACATATTCCTTTGGGCTTAAGTTCTGCGCTCTTGCGCATTCTTCAATCTTTTGGCCGTGTTCATCCGACCCTGTCAGAAAAAAAACGTCATATCCCATCATGCGCTTATACCGCGCAATGGTGTCAGCAAGCACCGGATCATAGGTGTTGCCGATATGCGGTTTGCGCGAAGTATAGGCAATTGCGGTAGTAATATAAAACTTTTTGCTCATAGCGTATCCTCCGGCTAATCCTTCTTACAAAAGGATTGCATTATGTTTTTATATTTTACCAGACTGGACAAAAAATACAAGAGCGGATTAGTATGATTATCGCTTGATATTGACAAATCAGAACTAAAACCGTATTCTTAACAGATATAAGGAGAGATAAAATTGAGCACATTTCAAAGGGATATGACACAGGGCAGCGTTGTTAGTCATCTTGTCCGTTTTTCGCTCCCCTTTTTGGCTGCTAATTTGCTGCAGGCATTATACAACATGGTTGATATGCTTATAGTCGGGCGCTACTGCGGTCCGGTCGGCACTTCGGCTGTGGGAGCGGGTGGCACAGTCATTATTCTGGTTACAAATATGATAAGCGGATTAGCTGTCGGTGGCACGGTATTAACGGCACAATTCTTAGGCGCACGCAGACAACAGGATATGGAGCGTACGGTTGGCACAATGTTTACCCTTTACGCAATCGCTTCGGTTATATTTACTGCAGTAATGCTGCTTATGAACCGACGCATACTTATGCTTTTAAATGTCCCCTCTGAGGCATTTGACGAGGCATTAAGCTATCTTAACATATGCATGGGCGGTACGGTTTTTGTATTTGGTTACAACGCAGTCAGTGCAGTGCTAAGGGGCATGGGGAATTCGCGTCATCCGCTTTTATTTGTTGCGATATCAACTGTTATAAATATTATCTTGGACATTATCTTTGTGTCGCCGCTCGGCATGGGAGTTTCAGGCGCCGCTTGGGCAACAATTATTGCTCAAGCTGTAAGTTTTATATTGTCTGTAATATTTTTGCGAAAAAGAAACTTTTTATTTGATTTTCATCCGCGCAGCTTTCGTATCCAAAAAAACAAAGCAATACAGCTTTTAAAAATCGGTCTGCCGACATCACTGCAGGGAACACTGGTTAGCTTTTCATTTATGTGGCTTATGAGGCTTGCCAACGATATTGCCGGCATCGTGGGCTTAAACGCATTGAGTATTACCGGTAAAGTGAATGGCATTGCGATTTTGCCCGCAATAGCAATGCAGGTTTCTGTTTCGTCAATGGTTGGACAGAATTTGGGCGCCGGCAAACCCGCTCGTGCAAGGAAAGCGGTATTTGCCGCGATGGCTCTTGCGTTTGCATTCTCACTTTCTGTGTTTGTGATTGTCAACTTGTTTTCAAAGCAGATAATGCTTATGTTTTTAGGTTCGGGCAACACTGAATTGCCCTTAGAAGTTATAGAGCAGTGCATTATTTCCGGTTCAGAATATATGCGTTATTTCAGCTATGATTATCTTATTGTTTGTTTTTCGTTTTGCATAAACGGCCTTGCAATGGGAGCCGGACAAACATTATTTTCGTTGTTTAACGCAATGGCAAGTGCGTTGCTGCTTCGCGTGCCGGTTGCATGGCTGCTGGGCGTACATTTTGACTTAAAGCTTGTCGGCGTCGGCCTTGCCGCACCGATTGCGGGTTTAGGTTCACTGCTTATCGGCATTGTATATTTTATATCCGGAAGCTGGCGTAAAAGCAGCATAAAAGCAATCAAGGCGTCCCCCGCGGACGGCTAATACTAATGTCCGTCAGTTGATTGCGTAATATACGTTTTGCGGGCAAACACAGTTCCCCCTACAAAAGGGGTTTCTTATAAAAGCTTTGTACCTGAATAATTAAAAGTGCAGGGTTTTTAACAGCTTTTGATAAAACCCTGCACTTTTAAAATTATTGAAAACTTGGTATTTTTCGCGGCTCCTCAAGAAGTTGGCGCTGAGCATAAACTGCCCCGTCCTTATTAATGACATATGACCATTTGACAAGCATAATCTCATCATTTTCAATTTCCAGACAGGTAATACATCGTGGGTGGACACAGCTACCATCATTAAAGTATAAAGGCTCATTGCCTGTCGGGAAAACGGGACGGTGCGTGTGTCCTGCAATCAACATGCGTTTTTGATCCTGTGACCACTTAATAAGCTTTCGCTCCACTGAGATACTTTTGCTGTGATTTTTGGCAGCGCTGGTAGGGTCGTGGACACCTATCATTTCAAGTGGTTTCCATACATATCTTACAAGAAAACGCGAGATTATCCACAAGTTGTAATTGATGAAGTCTGCCTGGTGACCATGTATTAGAAAGAATTCCGATTTTGTTTCCTTATGACGCAGCACTAACGCTTCATGAAATTTTAAGTTTGGACATAGCTCAACCGTGCGCCTTTCACGCTCGTCATAATAGCTGTTAAGGCAGGTGGTCTTTTTTGGATTCTTTTTCTCCAAATCATGGTTGCCAAGCAGCATATAAAGCCGCCCTTTTTTATAAAACCGGGACATCATCCAATAAATATGGCGATAGGTATTAACGATTTCACAAAAGTCTTTATTTTCCCACAGCTCTTCGCCGTCACCAAGCTCAAAATAAGTGTAGCCGTTGTCATAATAATAATTCAACGCATGAAAATACAATCCCTGATTTTTGGCGAAATTATCAGCCCATCCTCCCTCTCCTCTATGGCAATCGCTAAAAAAAACCAGTTTTGATTTTTTATCAAATGCGATTCGGGGAGCGGTTTTATACAGCCTGTTTAAGCGCTTTGTTACCGACATAGGGATGATCCTTTCTATCCTATAATCTTATTAAGTGATAAAAACAGCTCCTTTGGTTTGCCGATATTGATGGCTTGGTTAAATAGTTGCTCGTTTTGCTGTCTTAAGGCATTTATTTTGTCTATCATTGAATTGTAAGGTCCTGTTATCTTTTGATAAAGCTCGCAAAGCTCCCGGTTTCTGTTTTGTGTAATGCTGTCAGTTAACTTGGTTCTGGTAAGTGGCAGCGGCGAATGCGGTTTTGAGTAATGGATGCCGACTCCAAGTTTTTTAATAACATACTGCTGTTCGGAGTATCCCGTTTTGCGCAACCCTTCGACAAAAGCATCCCGCATTTCAACATCCGGAAAGACTATTCCTATATCCATTGACAACTCATCGGGCTGGGAAAACTCCCCTAACACAAACCCGGTCAGCCACCAGTGGACTTCGCGACGAGAAAACAACGGACGGCCATTTTTATAAAGAATCATTGAAATATCCAAGCGCTCGTGGTCAGGCACGCTATTATAAAGCTTGCCGTTCCAGTCAATCAAACTGCCAATTAAATCTTTATCCTTACTATCGGTGTTGTATACTCCAACCTCTCCACCGGTGGTCATACCATACTGGCCCTTCCAAAACTCAATTAGCCATTGCTTGCCGCCATATTCAAAATAAATAGGTTCGGCATCAATAATCATGCTAAGAGTGGCGGCTGCCTCGTCATAAAAACGGCAATACCCATAATCTCTTTGCCATGGGTTCATTAGTGAATAAAATATATCTGATACCTGGTCATATGCAAAACCTGTGAATTCAATTGCTTTATTAAGTTCGGGTATTGATGAAAACAACGGTACAGGTGATTTTTTGGCTGTTTTAGCAGGCTTGCGGCGCCCCTTAAATGCCATCACGCCAATCGAAGCCAAAACCACTGCGGCCAACCCGATAAACACTCCCGCCCAAACAGGGCTTAAAGTCAACGATTCAAAAGCGCCCATAAGCATGGGCATGTTCCTCCTTTCACCTTTTACTTCAGTTTATGCTAATGGGCCTTTATCTGCTATAATATTAGCGATAATGTAATTTAGCCGATTGCGAAATGCACTGCTTTGCGGGCGAACTGTGTTCGCCCGGAATCTCGCAACCGACTAATGAAATTGGCTCTGTAAAGTAAAAATGAAAAACTGGCACAACAGATCATAGAAAAGCTTTAAATTTCGCTCAAAAGGTCGTAAATGCTCGT
>JAQVFM010000044.1 GCA_028697255.1 Oscillospiraceae bacterium | reverse complement strand
TGATGGGCGTATTATATATTCTTGATGAACCCAGCATTGGCTTGCACCAGCGTGATAATGAAAAATTGCTTGCCACACTAAAGCGGCTGCGTGATATAGGAAACACGCTGATTGTGGTGGAACATGATGAGGAAACAATAAAAAATGCCGACTGGATTGTTGATATCGGGCCCGGTGCCGGTATTCACGGCGGTGAGGTGGTATTTGCCGGCCCTGCCAAAGATATTTTAAATTGCGAAAAATCTATAACCGGACAGTATTTGAGTCGGCAGAAGATCATTCCCGTACCCAAAAACAGACGAAAAGGCAACGGCAAGCTACTGACAATTCGAGGAGCGAGCCAAAATAACCTAAAAAATATTGATGTTTCTTTTATTTTGGGCACGTTCAATTGCGTTACCGGAGTGTCGGGCTCCGGCAAGTCATCACTTGTTAATGAAGTGCTTTATAAAAAGCTGGCAGCCGAACTTAACAACGCGCATACACGAGCTGGGGCACACAAGAGAATTGACGGAATGGATGCACTTGATAAAGTTATCGACATCAACCAAGCGCCCATCGGTAGAACGCCTCGCTCAAACCCGGCGACTTATACCGGCGTGTTCAATGATATACGCGAGCTTTTTGCCTCGACTACCGATGCCAAAATGAGAGGATATGCAATGGGACGTTTCTCATTTAATGTCAAGGGCGGGCGCTGCGAGGCCTGTCAGGGCGACGGCATTATAAAAATAGAAATGCATTTTCTTCCGGACATTTATGTGCCGTGTGAGGTGTGCAAGGGGCAGCGCTATAACCGCGAAACGCTTGAGGTGCATTATAAAGGAAAAAACATACATGATGTTTTAGAAATGACTGCCGAGGAGGCGCTCGAATTTTTTTATCATATACCAAAAATAAGGCGTAAGATACAGACACTTTGTGATGTGGGACTGGGTTATATCCGTATCGGGCAACCTGCAACAACACTTTCGGGCGGCGAGGCGCAGCGCGTAAAGCTGGCAACCGAACTTTCGCGGCGTGCGACCGGCCGTACTATTTATATACTTGATGAGCCTACCACCGGGTTACACACTGCCGATGTGCACCAGCTTATTACCGTACTGCAAAAGCTGGTGGATGGCGGCAACACCGTAATTGTTATTGAGCACAACCTTGATATTATAAAAACTGCCGATTATATTGTCGATTTGGGTCCCGAGGGCGGAGATCGGGGCGGTTATATAGTTGCGACCGGCACTCCCGAACAAATTGCTAAATGTAGCAATTCCTTTACGGGACAATACCTTAGCAAGGTGCTGTATTAATCGATAATTTACAATTCTGTCATAATATAAAACACTCATTATTGTATGATAGAACATATGAAATGAGGGAAAACCATGTTCGGGTATGTGCGCATTTTTAAGCCGGAGCTCAAAGTTTCGGAATATGAGCACTATCAGGGGATATACTGTTCACTGTGCAAGCAACTTGGAAAACGATACGGTTTTTTCTCGAGGCTTACTTTAAGCTATGACTTTACTTTTCTTGCAATTTTTCATATGGCTCTTGATGATGAATGCGCAGGATTTAAAAAGGACAGGTGCGCATTTAATCCGCTTAAAAAGAGAATGTGCTGTTGCCAAAACCGGCATATTGATTTTGCTGCCGATGTCGCGTCAATTTTGATTTATTATAAAATTAAGGATAACATTAATGACAAGGGCTTTTTAAGTTCGCTCCCGGCACGATTTCTGTTGCCGTTTGCATATCACGCTCGTCGCAGAGCCGCCAGACGAATTGAATGGGTAGATAAGATAGTGACTCAAAGCATTGGGCAACAGGCGGATATTGAGAGTTCGGACACGGCGAGTGTTGACTCTGCAGCACACCCGACAGCGCATATCTTATCTCACCTTGCACAGCATGGAGCGCGCGATGAAAGGGAACAGCGTATTCGCGAGCGATTTGGGTATTGTCTGGGGCGGTGGATTTATTTAATCGATGCTGCCGACGATATTAAGGAAGACATTCTAAAGGGAAATTTCAATCCTTTTAAATCGCTTGAGGATGATATTTCGCAGGCAGTGTTGCCGATGCTCAACGCATGTCTTGCAGAATGCAAGGCAGCATATAATCTTCTTGAAATCAAACGCTTTGACGGTATTATTCGTAATATTCTTGAACTGGGTATGCCGGCTGCCGGGCAGCAGGTTCTAAACAACAAGAAGGGGAATAAAGATGGCAAAAGATCCGTATAAGGTGTTGGGAATAAGCCCTAACGCAACTGATGATGAGGTTAAGGCCGCATATCGTGAGCTTGCTCGGAAATATCATCCCGACAACTATCTGAATAATCCGCTGTCGGATCTGGCAGAGGAAAAAATGCAGGAAATTAACGAGGCCTATGACCATATTGTACAGATGCGTCGCCGAGGAGCGGGGGCACAATACGGCAATGGCACGCATTCTTCTGATACACGATATAATGATATACGAAACATGATTAATACCGGCAGGGTGATTGATGCCGAAACATTGCTCGACGGCATTCCCTCCTCATCAAGGGATGCCGAGTGGTATTTTCTCAAGGGCAGCGTTCTGTATAAAAAAGGCTGGCTCGAGGATGCGTATATGCACTTTCAGACTGCATCACGCATGAACCCGACTAATATGGAGTATCGCACTGCGGTAAATCAGATGAATATGCAAAGGCGCACCGGCGGATATCGAACACCGGTAAACTCACATGGCGGGTGCTCCGGTTGCGATATGTGTACCGGCCTTATATGCGCCGACTGCTGCTGTGAATGTCTTGGTGGCGACTTGATAAGATGTTGCTGATTTTTTCACTGATTGGCATGGGGGGATACAGTTGAAGCAAGCCGGAAAGGTGGCACTGGGCGGTGTATTGGGTGCGCTTTCACTTACATTTATGTTGCTGACCTTTTTTTCGGTCGGGACATATGCGCTTCCGGCTATTGCAGGTGCAGTGCTTATTCCTTATGTTATTGAAATAAGTCCGCGCAGCGCATGGATGGTGTATGCATCGGTCGCCATACTGTCACTTTTTATATCCCCTGATTTGGAAGCAAAGGTGCTTTTTTTAAGCTTTTTCGGTTATTATCCAATAATTAAAGCTCAGCTTGAACGCATAAAAAAACGCCCGCTCGAATGGGTTTTCAAGCTGGCGCTTTTTAATGTTGCGATAGTTTTATCTTATTATTTGATGCTTAATGTCTTTGGCTTGAGCATTGAAAGCTTCACGCTTTTTGGTTTCAATATAGTCTATATTATGCTTTTTGTGGGAAATCTAATATTTGTATTATATGATCTTGCGCTTACTAATCTGGTTTTAATGTACATGAGAGTTTTGCACAAGCGCGTTGCGCGTGTTTTCCATCTTAACAAATAAACAATTATTTAATATAATCATCTTTAACGATAACGCTCAAGTTCACAATACGGTGAGTGCCTTGGTCTTTTTCAAATGTAAGCTGTCCTTCACATGTAGGGCAGCTTTTTTTAAATCTGATGCCTGTCGGCTTAATTACAAGCTCAAGTCCTTTTTTAGATGCTATACAGACGCGCTGATGACCCGATAAGATTTCGGCGTGACCACATTCACAAGGAGTTATTGAAACGGGCTTGTGTTTATCACGGCTGCACATTGCTTTATAAAGCCTTGGACAATAAAGTAAATCTGCTGCCGTAGTTCGCGGTAATGAAGGCACATAAAAATCATTAACAACCTGAAGCGAACATTTACCTGTACGCATATAATAACAGGTTGATGGGCTTAGCGTAATGACCGCATTGATTTTTCCTTTTATGCTGCTCATATGTATATTTCAAACCCTTTTGCTCAAATCGGATTGAACCGGCTTGCACCGTATGCATTAAAGCGACATTTTATAAAATGCGGTGTTGGTCAAGATAAATAAGAAGTGCCTCATATGCGCGGGTGTTGAAATGAAGTCCATCCCCGCAATCATACTCGTATGAAAGGCAGTTGTATCCGTCTTTAAACAGGGATGATGTGTCCCAAAAACGACAGTCTTTTTGTTGTGCAAGCTCTTTTAAAAGTGAATTATATAAATCAATCTTTTCATTTGTTATTTGCGGCCTGTTTAATTCATAATTATGCGAAACCGGAAGAATGGATTGAATTGCAATCAGGCTGTTAGGTGATGCCGCTTTGAGTTCATCAATAAATGCCGCATATTCGTTCATAAAAGTCTGCTCACCCATAAATGATATACCGTTTATTCCAAAAGACACGATCATTCGCGCCGGCTGTGTGATAGCGACCGCCTCGGTTATGGTCAGAAGTCTTCCCGTTCCCAGATTGATAAAACGATCATAGCGCGCGTCCTGGTGATTTAAGCCGTCAACTGCATAAACATTTTCAGGCTTTACATAGCGATACCCTTTAAGGCCGTTGGTGCGCGAATCCCCAATAAAAATTGTGTCGGCAATGTAATCTGTAAAAGGCTGGGTTGCAGCCGAATTGTCAACAGCACCCGGATTGTTCCAATTGCGCTGTGCGGGATTTCGTGGTGAGCCTGTGACGCAGGGGTTGATGCCAAAATAACATGAAATTTGGTCAAGGTTTAATGCCGTAAGCAAGCTGAAAAAAGCCATGCTCACAAGAAGCGAGGTGGCGAATGCAGCCTTAACCGGACTTTTTTTAGTGACGCTTTTCTTTTTTTTCATAGGCGGCACGACCTCCACCTTATAACTAATCTTACTATCTAAAGATTATACTACAAAAAAATTTGTACTGCAAACATTATTATAAATTTTACTTTAAAAAATGGGCGGGATGCCCGCATCCCGCCCGGATGGTATAAAGATGAAAAGCAACATAAAACACGGTGCGATGAGGGCATCACGCCATACTGTTATATTCCTCTTTCAGCCATAATGATTTCAATTTCTTGTTCGTTAATGCCGACCATTGCTTCGCCCAAGTCCTCGGAAACCTCTGCAATAACAGCAGGGTTACTAAAATTGTTGACCGCTTTTACAATTGCGGCTGCACGCTTGGCAGGATCTCCCGATTTAAAAATGCCCGAGCCTACAAATACCCCCTCGGCTCCAAGCTGCATCATCAATGCTGCATCGGCGGGCGTTGCAACGCCACCTGCGGCAAAGTTGACTACGGGCAGCTTGCCGTTTTCATGGACATACAGTATAAGATCGTATGGCACCATTAGCTCTTTAGCTGCCTCATACAATTCATCCTTGCTCATCGAGGCCACGCGTCTGATTTCGCTGTTCATCTTACGCATATGGCGCACAGCCTGCACAATATCGCCTGTACCCGGTTCACCCTTGGTACGAATCATTGATGCACCCTCGTTTATTCGCCGTAATGCTTCGCCCAAATCCTGTGCACCGCATACAAACGGAACCTTGAACTGCTTTTTATCTATATGGTACACATCATCGGCAGGAGACAGCACTTCACTTTCATCAATAAAATCAATTTCAATTGCTTCAAGAACCTGAGCCTCAACAAAATGTCCGATACGCACCTTTGCCATTACCGGTATAGATACAGCTTTTTGTATCCCCTTTATCATTGCGGGATCGCTCATGCGTGAAACTCCGCCTGCGGCACGAATGTCGGCGGGTATGCGCTCAAGTGCCATTACAGCGCAAGCTCCGGCCTGCTCGGCGATTTTTGCTTGTTCCGGCGTGGTCACATCCATTATCACGCCGCCCTTTAGGCCTTGGGCAAATTTTTTATTTAATTCATATCTGTCATTTGCCATCTTTTATTCCTCCAGTATTGAATTGCAGATAGTAATTGTTTATAATTATAATCATATCTGGCATTAATTAAATAACCAGAAACAAATAAAATCATAATGCCAGATTGGAGGTTTGTATGGTCACATTTATGCTTGACAGACATTCTAAAATGCCGTTGTATGAACAGCTTTACAGATTTCTTAAAAAAGAAATTGAGAACAACAGGCTGCATGCCAATCAAAAAATGCCATCCAAGCGAAAGCTTGCTATTCACTTAAAAATCAGTCAGGTGACGGTTGAAACCGCTTATGCCCAGCTCATTGCCGAAGGTTATTTAAGATCTGTTCCCAAAAGCGGTTATTTTGTCGAACCGTTTGAAAGTGGTTTAATAAAACCGGTGGATAGAATACCGGCTGTAAGTCCGAAAAAACAAACCATAAAACAAAATTATTTATACGATTTTAGAACCAACGCAGTGGACACAAATCTGTTTCCGTTTTCAACGTGGGCAAGGCTTGGCAGAGAGGTTTTAAGACAAAGCGATAACGAGATGCTTAATTATACGCATCCACAGGGTGTGTATGCTTTAAGGCAGGAGATTGTACGATATTTGTATGATTACCGTGGCATAAAAGCCACAGCCGACCAGGTGGTTATGAGTGCGGGCTCTGAATATTTGATGGGTCTGATAATACAGCTTTTGGGAAGAAACAATATTTTCGGGGTAGAAAACCCGGGTTATAAAAAAATATGCAGGATTTTTGAATTAAACCAAGTGAAGGTTGCACCGCTGCCTCTTGACAAACATGGAATTGATATTGTCAGTCTTAAAAAGTCAAATGCAAATGTTGTGCATGTCACACCTTCACACCAATTTCCTCTTGGCATCGTAATGCCGGTTAGCCGCCGAACCGCACTGCTTAACTGGGCACATGAAAATGACAAAAATTATATTCTTGAAGATGATTACGACAGCGAATTTCGTTTTTCGGGACAGCCGATACCGGCATTGCAGGGACTTGACAGAAGTGGCAAAGTTATTTATATCAATGCGTTCACAAAAAGTCTTGCACCGTCTTTGAGAATAAATTATATGGTTTTGCCGCCGGCACTGCTTGAAGTTTATAGAAAAAAATTTAAGTCCTATTCATGCACTGTGTCCAATTTCGAGCAATATACACTTGGCAAATTTATGAATGGGGGTTTTTTTGAGCGTCATCTAAACCGTATGCGCAATTCTTATAAGCAACGCAGGGATATTTTAATAGACAAGTTGCTTCAAAGCCGATTTGGTGACAAAATTGAAGTGTCCGGACAGGACGCAGGTTTGCACCTTTTGCTTAATGTAAACAATGGAATGAACGAACAACAGCTTGTCCAAAGCGCAAAAAAGCAAGGTGTAAGGGTGTACGGTTTATCGGAATATTGCAGCTTCGAATCCGAGAGCATACCGCAAAGCACTTTAGTTATTGGGTATTCGAGCATACCCTGCACAGAAATTGAACAGGCAGTGATGCTGTTGGAGAAAGCATGGATGCCGTAATTGGAGCTGAAATGCGCCGGCAAGTTATAACATTTAAATAAAAAAACACCAAAAGCAGCTTGATTTTTAGAGAAATACATTTTATAATATAAAATGTATAATGGGAATTTATGTCAATAGAGTAAAATTAAGAAAGGAGCGGGCATATGGAAGTTAAAAATTGTGCTGGCGGGGATAATGGAGATAAAAAATTTCAAGCGCCCGCTGAACGACTGGAAAAATTAAAAATTCTTAGCTCATTGGCAAAGATAATTGTTTACAACGGAAATTATAATGCAGCTATGGATTACATAAAATCAATTATTGAGCCATAGCAGATAATACAGTTATTGCTGCATCAAGCTTATCATCAGGAATTTTTTCCATAAGCTCTATTAATTTTTTAATTTTGTAATCATGCTCGCTGTCATCACTGACGGCGGGCTCTTCTTTTTTTGTCGGGCAATCGGTCTCGTATTTAAGATATTCAATTGTAGTGTCCAATATATCCGCAATGATTTGCAAATCCTTGTCCGATGGTTCGGATTTTCCTGCTTTCCAATCATATAATCGCTGCCGGCTGCCGCCGATTTTTGAGATAATGAATGATGTGGTTATCCCTTTCTCCTTTTTCAATTCAAAAATTCTATCCGTATTGTACAATTTAACCCCGCACTTTCTATATAAAAATACAATCTTACAAAATGTAAGATTTCTGGGTGGAATTCTTTCAAATTGTAAGATATAATAGTGTATGCCGACAGAGCGTCGGTTAGGTTGTTTGTTGTAGATATTTGAAATTACCATTACAATACTATCGTATTATCAATAATTTGTCAATGGTAATTTCAAAAAATCTGCATTTTACACACAAAAATAAAGGTGAATGGGGGATGATGATATGCCAGTTTATATTGGCATACGCTCAAATCGGGGTAAGATGTTTTATGATGATGACGCCGCCTTGGAATATGCTTTAAATGAGTGCAATATCGAACCAATCGAGAATATAAGCCTTTTAGATCAAAAATTTGTTGAGATGCTGCTCGAGTGGTTTTATTCGCATGACTGGATACGCAGGGACAGCGGCGGTCATTATGACAGCGTGGACTATTGATTACAATTACATACGGGGGAGGGTGCATTTATGCCTAATTTTGAAAGATTGGCTGTTTGTCCGTTTTATGAACGGGAAGCGGCGCAAAGCGTAACTTGTGAAGGCGCATATGACGGAAACATATACACCGCGGTAAAATTTGGTAATGCACGGGATAAAAAAGTTTGGTTCAAAAAGTTTTGTGCCGGATTTAAATATGAAACCTGTCCGTATGCAAAAATGATACTGTCCGAAAGATATAGCGAACTATAAACCGGTCTGCCGGGTGGGGGTGGCGGTATTTGATTGACTGGGAAAAAATCAGACTTGATTATATAACCCATAGTTATGGATATAAAAAGCTTGCCGAAAAATATGGTGTATCTTTTTCCATGCTGTGCAAAAAAGCGGCTAAAGACGGATGGTATAAGAGTAAACAGGAATACAGAAGAGAGCATATAGAAAATGCGGCAGATAACATAATTAAAAAAGAAGCTTTGAAGCTCGCCGATTTGCAAAAGGCTGCCGACGGTATGGGTGCAGTAATAAAGAGCGTGATTTCAGATACACAGCAATTTAAGCGGCATATCGTGAAAGAGGGCGTAGGGAGCGGAGAATCACGCGTAGAGGAGCGTGTGTTCGAAAAGTACGATACAAGGGCAATCAAGGATATCACTACATCAATCAAAGATTTGACGGCGGCTGTTCGCAACCTGTACGGGCTGCTCACCGAACCAGAGCGCAGTGCAATGGATATCGCAGCCGCTCGTCTCGTCTTGGATCAGAAAAAAGCAAACGAGGGGACACCGGATGACACAAGCACCGGTGTTGTGCAAATTGCAGATGTCATAGTACAGGAGGAAATATCAGATAAACTTTCCAATTGAGATTTAATTGTAGATAACCCTCACTGCCTATATATACTGCTAAACCGATACAGCCATTAAACCATGCGTGACTTAACACAGTTAAGAGTACGTTCTTAGTGTATTTATAAAAAATTGTAAAACTGAAGCTTAAAATTATTGCAAGAAATGTATACGCTGCAAAAGGCAGTGCGCTTTGTACTGTTCCACTTATTAGCCACAAAGGCAAATGCCATATACTCCAAATTTAAATCAAGTTCTTTTCTTGCAGAAACTCTTTAGCAACTGCCTTTACATCTTGATTTTCGACGTCAATTTTATAGTTTAACTCAGTCATAGTCTCATCATCGATTAAGCCTGCAAGTGAATTAAGTATTTGTTCAAGCTCGGGATGTTTTTCTAAAGCTTCTTTACGAATGATGGGGGATGCATAATATGGTGGGAAAAAGTTTTTATCGTCTTTTAAAATTTTGAGGTCATACTGTTTAATCTGACCGTCTGTTGCAAATGCATCTGTTACATCGATTTCCTCGTTTCCTATCGCCTGATATTTTAAGGATACATTCATCTTTTTAGGATCGCCCTTAAATTTCATTCCATAAGTTTCAA
>JAQVFM010000043.1 GCA_028697255.1 Oscillospiraceae bacterium | reverse complement strand
TTCTGACGAAAATTGTCGTTTCTTTTTGGTGGGGGAAGGTGGATTCGAACCACCGAAGTCGGTGACAACAGATTTACAGTCTGCCCCCTTTGGCCGCTCGGGAATTCCCCCAAATATTCACTTTAACCGAAAGCAAGAGATAATATAACATGCTTTTTTGTGCTTGTCAAGGCAAATATCCGCATATCCAATTAATTTATAAATCCTAAATATTTAGTGCCATGAAAAGGTTATAAAATTATAAAATAAATCATTTTCGGTTGAAGATGTGGCGTGCTGCACCTGTACGATTAAGCATCACAAACAAAACCAAACCACAAACCGTACAGGCTGCAAGCTGCCCAATGCCAACATTAAAAAATGCGATAGCATAGTTTTTCCATGAAAATGTGAAAAGCGCAAGTGTAAGTTCTAACCCGATTACAGCTGCGTTTATTAGTACCGGAGGTAACGTGGATAATATGGGAAGACCGGCCAATCTTATATTTCTAAGATAATATGTCAACAGTCCAGCTATCAATGTAGCAAGCGAGCCAAAAAGAATATCCCAGGCGCCTGCGAGGTTTGCGCCTATTGACAAGCCTATAATATTTGATATCATGCACCCCACAGTAAGACCCGGGATTGCTGCCGGAGAAAAAATCGGCAAAATCGTAAGAATTTCGGCTACACGAAATTGTGTTAACCCAAAAGAAGCTGCGGGAATAACTAAAGTTAGCGCGGTGTACATAGCTGCAATCATCCCGCCCTCAGCCAAGCAGCGAAGAGTATTACTTTTTCGACTCATAATAAATTCCCCGGTATTTAATTTGGTATACACAAATTAAGACCGCTATCAGCATAACTAAGCTTATAAATCAATGCGCCCATAAAGCTTGGACTGCTCTTCTTTTTCCGACTGCGTTTTTGTTGGAGGTGTTGCACCGTCAGCGGTAGGCAGCGGGTTGCTGCGGGGAATAAACTCCCTTACCGGACGCTCAGGACGCTCTACATCGTTTGAACGCGATGGGCGGGCAGAACTATCATTGTCACTTTCCGATCGCTGGGGGCGTGAGCTTCCGTTTAATTCACTATCCAAATTGGCCTTGCGATTATTTTTCTGTCCGCCGCGCCCTCGTTTTGCCGACAAGCTATCCCCGTCGGGACCAATTACAACATGACGATTAGGTTCAGTGCCCACACTCCAAGAAGTAACACCCTTAATATTCTGCACTACTGTGTGAATAATGCGGCGTTCATAAGGATTCATAGGCTCAAGCGATGATTTGCGCCCCGATTTTGAAACTTGGCTTGAAATTTTGCGCGCCAAGCCTGCAAGTGATTGCTCCCTTTTTTTGCGATAATTCCCGATATCCAATGTTACGCGGTAATAGGTGTTATTTACACGGTTGGCAACGAGATTTGTCAAGTATTGCAAAGCATCAAGCGTTTCGCCCCTTCTTCCGATAATGAAACCGAGGTCGTCACCTGACAACTGCAATATACAACCCTTTTCATGCTCTTCTATCTTTATTTCCACATCGTCCTTGCCGAGCTTTTGCAGTATTTCCTTTAAATAATCAGCAGCGCGTATAGCGGGCGTAATTTCATGGTAAGCGCGTACTCGCGCAGGACTTCCTCCAAATAAACCGAGAATCTTTTTCTGGGGTATTTGCAGAATTTCGAATTGAACTCCGTCTATGGATAGACCTAATGCAGCAGCGGCGGCAGCCTTTGCCTCTTCAATAGTCTCTCCTTCTCTTATTGCTTCCATCTGCAAGTGTTCTCATCCTTTCCTTATACTATTCCCCAAAATCTTATCATCATTTTAAATGGTGAATAGTATTCTTGTAATGCGTTGCTATTCCTGCGTTTGATTGTCTTCTCCCTTATCTTCCCGCTGCTTTTTGTTAGAATTTTTAGATGATGCTTTTTTGTCGGAATTGTTTGCTGCATTCCATTCGGCATTTTCACGGGCGCGCGCCTGGGCTAATCTTTTTTTATCCTCTAACTTTCTTTTACGGCGTTCCTCATATTCAATTTCCGCCTGCGCACGTATCTCTGCAATATTGTATATCCGATTTAATATAATTGTCTGCCCCACAGCAATTAAGTTTGAACAAATCCAGTAAACACCTACACCTCCGGGTACTGTAAAGGTTATATAAAGTGAAAATAAAGGCATAATAAACAGCATCATATTGCTCTGACAGCCCTGTCCGGGCTGGCTTTGGTCACCCTGCGCCGCATTCATAAATTTCATTGATACTAAGCTGGAGCCAAAAGCAGTCAATCCCGACAGCAAGGGGATTAACCAGAGAATACTAATGTTCTTAAACCCATTTTTATTCGGTCTTTCGAGAAGTGTTTTGCCGAAAAAGTTAAAGTCCTTGCTCAAATGAAGCATCTTTTCATAATATTCCTCACCGGTGATGTTTTTACGCACATCATCGGACAGTTCATTTATTTGCGCAAGAATATCCTTTTTGTTTGGCTCGATTACCATAAGAAGATTTAGTTCTTTATAAACGCCCGAACGGTCACTTTTTGATAGCTTGTTTGATTGGGAAACATCAACTGTTTTATTGTTTTCATCAGTTTTTGTAGGTTGTGCCACCGCCTCAAGGGAAGCGTTAATTACAGGCGCGGGAATGCGTGAAAGATGTGTAAGAGGCGAATAGATAACTGCAATTATACCAAAAAGCACAACCATTTGTACAAGCATCGGCAGACACCCGCCTGTTAAGCTGACGCCCTCTTTTTCATAAAGTGCCATCTGCTTTTCCTGAAGCTTTTTTCTGTCCTTGGCATACTTTTTTTGTAGACGCTCAAGCCGAGGAGCAAGCCTTGCACGATCGGCCTGCATTTTTTGAGATTTTAAAGATAGAGGAAAGGTAGCGGCACGAACCACTAATGTGAAAAGAAAAATTGAAACAAAATAATTGCCGATAAACCGATATATGAGTGAAAGTATATATCCAAGCGGCACGGCCAGCAAATCAAGTCCGGGTAACATTGGATTCCTCCATTTTTTATAAATGTAATTTTAAACAAATGCACTTTATTAATAAGGTTCAGCTTTTATGTGAAGTTTTGCATTTTTTTTGCGGAACCGGATCATATCCCTGCTTGCCAAAGGGATTGCATCTTAGTATACGCCAAATAGCAAGAACAAGTCCACGCAATACTCCGAAACGTTCAATAGCCTCGATCGCATAGGACGAACAGGTCGGGTAAAAACGGCATGAGGGCAACATTTTTGGTGATATAAAGCGTTGATAAAATCGAATAAGCGAAATTAAGGCCGTTTTCATTGATCCAGCACTCCCAACACTTTGAAATGCATTTGCATAATCTTAAGTATATAAGTGCTTTTTACTTTAAGAGTATGACGGCGTGCAACAAAAACAATATCCCAACCATCTGGAACACGAGGCATTATTTGACGATATGCTTCGCGTATAATCCTGCGGCAGCGATTGCGCTCAACCGCCGAGCCGAGTTTTTTCCCGACCGTAATGCCAACGCGTGTAACGCCAAGCCGGTTTTTTTTAACATAGGTAACCAGTGCCGAGTGTACCTGAGATTTGCCGCGGTGGTATAACGCGCGAAAATCACTGTTTTTGTTAAGTGCGATATACTTCGCCATTAATATTCAATTCCTTATAATATTAAAAAAAGCCACACAATGGTGGCCTCTTCTAGTAGGTGAGACGCTTTCTTCCTTTTGCTCTTCTGCGAGCAAGCACCTTACGGCCGTTTGCACTTGACATTCTCTTGCGGAAGCCATGTTCCTTTTTACGGTGCCTTTTCTTCGGTTGATAAGTGCGAAGCATCGTCATCCCCCTTTCGATCAGCCTGCTCACAGTCTGCGTGCAGACCGTCGCCTTGCAAGTTTTAATTATATACCGAATTTAGACAAAAAGTCAACATCAAATTTGTTATCCCATTATTATAATTGTACGAGTGTCAACTATTATGACACTCGTACAATTATAATTACTTTTTATGGCTGTTTGAAATAGGTCTTGATTAAAGCTGTTTTTCGCCTTTGATTTAATTTATTATGCGCGTCTCATTAGGTCGCGGATATATTCTCGCAGTTCAGACTGATTGCGGAACTCACGTTCATGTGCATTAACTTGTTCCTGCACCTCAATCGGCAGAGAAAAGAAATCGTCGTCACTTAGTATGTGGCCGTTTAAATACGCATCAAAGTCGGGTGCGTCGTTTGTGTGCGCTCTGGCCATAACTTATTCACCTCCTGAATTTAGTTTTTGCGAAGGTGAATATAAAAAACAGGGAATTTTTAGTCTTTCAGATTTAATATGGTCTTACACTGTGAGACTATATTTTGCGCAGTAAGTCCGTATTCATCGAACAGATCACTGGGCTTGCCTGACTTTCCGAATTTGTCCTGTATTCCGATACGTGCAAATTTTGCGCATACATTTCCGGCCATTGCTTCGGCTACTGCCGAACCAAGACCGCCAATAATTGAGTGCTCCTCGGCTGTCACAACAGCACCACACTTTTCTGCCATGCTGAGAACAGATTGGGTGTCAAAAGGTTTGATCGTGTGGCAATTGACGACGGCGGCCTTAATTCCGTCTTTTGATAGAATTTCGGCGGCTTCCAAAGCAGCCGTAACCATAAGCCCGGCAGCTATTATGCACACATCACTGCCGTCACGCATCACATTTGCCTTGCCGGGAACAAAGGGTGTATCAGGCGTTGTTATAGTCTCAACAACTGGCCGCGCAACACGTATATAAACCGGACCGATAATTTGGGCTGCGGCAAACACAGCTTTTTGCAATTCGAGCGGATCACAGGGCACGAATATAGTCATGCCGGGCAGCACTCTCATCAGTGCAATGTCCTCAATACTCTGGTGACTGCCTCCGTCCTCGCCCACGCTTAGGCCCGAATGGGAAAAACCGAATTTGACATTTGCGTTGATATAACACACCGAATTTCGAATCATTTCATATGCTCTTCCGGCACCGAAAAGTGCAAAGGTGCTTACAAACGGCATTAGTCCCTCATTGGCGAACCCTGCCGCCGCGCACACCATATTTGCTTCGGCAATGCCAAAATTATAAAAACGGTCGGGATAAGCCTTTGCAAAGGTGTTTGTCATCGTGGCATGTGCCAAATCGGCATCCATCACAACGACCCTGCTGTCCTGTTGTCCGAGTTTGACAAGCGCATCACCATATGCAGCGCGCAGCGATTGCTTTTTAATCAATGACATCCACCTCCATTTCTTTAAGGGCATCAAGATATTCAGTTTCGCTTGGTGCCTTTCCGTGCCAGCCGAACTGATTTTCCATAAACGAAACGCCGCGCCCTTTTGAGGTTTCACAGCATACGAATTTTGGCTTGCCCTTAAAAGGTGCAGTGAGAGCTTGGGATATTGCTTTTATATCGTGCCCGTCAACTTGAGCGCAGTCAAAGCCGAACGCGTTAAATTTAGCCATAATGTCGCCGATGCTCATCACTTCGTCATTTGTGCCGTCAATTTGCAACCTGTTATGATCCATAATTACGGTGAAATTGTCGAGCCTGTAATGTGCGGCAGCCATCGCTGCCTCCCATACAAGCCCCTCCTGTGCTTCGCCGTCTCCGATTATCGCATAAACACGATAATCGGCCTGCTTATGCCGGGCGGCCAGTGCAATTCCCATTGCCACAGAAACGCCCTGTCCCAAAGAGCCTGTGTTGACATCCACACCGGGGGTTTTTGTACTGTCAGGATGTCCCTGAAGATGGCTTCCAATCTGGCGCAAAGTCCATAAATCATTGCGCGGGAAATATCCTTTGTCAGCAAGCACAGCATATAGAGCGGGGCACGCATGCCCTTTGCTTAATACTATCCTATCCCGGTTTTCCATCAATGGATCATTGGGGTTGACTTTTGCAACGCGATAATACAACGCGAGCAATATCTCAACACATGAAAGCGAGCCTCCGGGGTGACCCGATTGGCTTAAATACAGCATATGCAGAATATCCCCGCGAATTTTCCTTGCCTTTAATGCAAGATCTTTATCATCCATAAAGCTTCACTCCTAACCTTTAACGGCGCCCGCGGTAAGCCCTTCGACAAGGCGCCTTTGTGCAAAGAAAAACATAACACATACCGGAATTATCGTAATAATGCCGCCTGCGGTCAGCAGATCCCACTGTACGCCCAATTGTCCTATAAGATTTTTTAAGGACACCGGTATTGTACGGCTGCGTTCGTTTGTAAACATTACAGCAAAGGTGTATTCATTCCATGAGGTCATAAATATATATACACCCGTCGCAACAAGACAGGGCACAAGAACCGGCAAAATAATCCTTATAAAGGCCTGGGCACGATTTGCCCCGTCAACCATCGCGGCCTCTTCAAGCGACATAGGCATGTCACTGAGATAGCCGTTGAGCAGCCAGACCGAAAACGGGATTGTAAATGTTGTATAAGACAAAATAAGTGCCAATGGCGTATACAAAATGCCAAGTCTACGCATTATTGCGTACAGCGGTATCAAAAGCAGAACAGTCGGAAACATATTATTTGTTAAAAACAAAATCATAAAGGCGCGTCGTCCCCGAAATCTGTAACGCGAAAATGCATATGCAGCAAGTGTCGCGACAAACAGTGTAAGGGCGGTTGTCGACATTGCGACAATAAAACTGTTTTTCATGGGTTTTATAAAATTATAGTCTATAAAAAGCGATCTGTATGCCTGAAATGTGACATCACGCGGCCAATAAGTCACCGATTTTCCGTAAAGCTCGGTTTCCGGCTTAATTGAAGTCACAAATGTCCAGTAAAACGGGAAAATCAAAAATAGCAATATTAAAATCAGCGGTAAAAACAGAAATAATATCCTTTTGTACGCCTTTTCTTTTCCCATAAGTCTAAGACTCCTGATTTTTAAACATTGATTTAAGATACGGAACTGCTACCACAAGAAGCAACAATGTAAGCAGTATCGACATAGTTGAGGAATAACCGAGATTTAGAGCGTTTGCTTTGTTGAACACATAAACGCTTAGTGTCTGTGAAGCGTATGCGGGCCCTCCCCCGGTCATGTTGAAAATGACATCAACCGAATTTGCAACCCAGATAATGCGAAGCAACGTTGTGACATATATCGTATTTTTTAGCGACGGTACGGTTATTCTAAAAAATTTTTGAAACACATTGGCTCCGTCTATATCAGCGGCTTCGTAAAGCTCGATTGGTACGCCCTGAAGGCCTGCTAACAGCATCAATGCAAAGAACGGTATTCCCTGCCATATAATGGCAACAACGACTGCAGGGAATACCGTATCCTGCCGTGCGAGAAAAGGGATGGGCTGATTGATAATATTCATTTTTATCAACAAATCGTTAAAGACGCCAAAGTTGCCGTCAAATATCCAACGCCACATTAGTCCAATAAGAACGCCGGGTGTTACCCACGGTATCAGACTGATTGAACGCACAATTCCGCGTCCGTAAAACGGTTTATTTAGAAGCAATGCAAGGCTAAATCCAAATACAAACTGAAAACCGACGCCAAAAACAACCCATAGCACCGTCCTCCATAATGACTCCCAAAAAAGTGTGTCTCGCATTACCGCTTGATAGTTGTCGAGTCCGATATACTCGATGGCTGACGGACGTCTTAAATCATAACTTTGAAAGCTCATCAATATTGCGTTAAGCACCGGCGTTAGCACTACAGCAATAACGACAAGCAAGGCCGGAGCTACAAGCAGGTATGGCCAAATACCGGCTTTTCTTTGGTGCAATTGGATCCACCCCTTAGTTTACTTGGTTTTATACAATACGATATCTAAACGCCGACAGCGTATGGGTATCAGTCTTCGTACAAACCATTTTGCAAATCCTGCATTGCCTGTGCCGCTGTCTTTTGTCCCGCAAGTGCCGCAGCGACAGTATTGGGCCAAATAGTATTAATCCATTCAGTTGTGGTGTCCAAAATCGGGAATATTCCGGCGTGCGGCGCACCCTGAATCGATACTTTCATAAATTTGTTTTCTTGGAATTCGGGCATAGCTTGTACACGTTTACTGACAGGCACGTTACCGGTTGTAATGCACCACTTTTCTTGACCTTTACCAGTTGCAAGATAAGCCAGCCATTCAAAAGCTGCATCTTTGTTGTCACAGGCTTCAAACATTACATTTTCAGTATCTCCCATCGATGTCCACTGCTTGACGCCGGCAGGAAACGGAAAAGCATCGACATCATCGCCGAATGTTTCTACCATGCCGCTTGATGAGCCTATATGGTGTATAGTCATCGCAGTTCTTCCGGATTTAAAGTTTGCAATGATTTCGTTAAACCCGTCGGTCGGTGCGGTGGGCGGAACATATTTGTTTTTATAAAGATTAATAAAGTCCTGCATGCCGGATACTGCCTGCGGGGTTGTAAAGTCGCTGAAGTCCCCGCCGCGTGCCCAAATAAAGCTGCCCCATGGCTCTTGACCGCCCTTGGCGCCCCTCATTCCAAATCCGTATACATCGGTAGTTCCGTTGTTGTCGGTATCGCGGGTCAGTTTTCTGCACGCCTCTAAAAACTGCTCGTACGTTTCGGGCACTGCAACATTTGCTTCTTTAAACATAGACGGACGATAATATACATACAATACCTGTGTGTTCCATGGCATCACGTATATACTATCGGTACCGCTTGCTTCTCTCATAACATCGTAAAGACTGCTTTCAATATCGTCCTTATCTTGCCAGTTGTCGATATAACCATCCAGTACCGCAAGCAAATTATTTGCTATAAACAAAGGTGTTGATGTCAGTTTCCAAGCTGCCGTATCCGGCCCTCCTCCGCCCATAGCTGCGGTAAACAACGTTTCGCTGTACCCACCGCCGTCCCATGGGTATTCTTCTGCTGTCACTTTTATATTTTGCTGGTTTTCCTCATTAAAGTCATTTACAATTTCCTGCATTTTTGCCGAGTATTCTGAATTGTCAGCCCAATACCAGTGAGTGATCGATATCGGATTGCCTGTTTCGTTTATGGTACTTGATTCTTCATCCTTTTTTTTGCAGCCTATTGCTGAAAAAACTAAAAAAATGGCTGTTAAAAAAAATATGGCCGTTTTCTTCATACCTATCTCCTCCAAAATTTTCAGGATTTCGCACGGTTATTTCCGGCGTATCAGTTTAATTTTTTGCATTAATTGCAGCATTATACAAATGAAATTTAAATAACATAAGGGCACGGAAAATTCCGTGCCCTTATGCGGCGATAAAATGCTGTAAATCGGCCTTTAAGCAGGTCTCATGAACATTTGCGTCCAATAAAGTGTGCCGTTAGCCTTTTTTGCAGCTCCCACGCCTGTATGCGAGAAGGATTGTGACAGAATATTTGCCCTGTGACCGGGAGAGTTCATCCATGCGTTCACAACTTCTCTTGGAGTTCGCTGACCATAGGCAATGTTTTCGCCGGCCGAAGAAAATCTAAGGCCGAAGTTTTCCATCATATTAAATGGTGAACCATAAGTGGGAGAATTGTGGGCAAAATAATTTCTGTTAATCATGTCCTGCGATTTATAGCGTGCAACTCGTGACAATTCCCAGTTGGTTGCTAAAGCAGGGATTCCGCGGCTGGTCCGTTCAATATTAATTAGACGTATAACTTCGTTTTCAAGCGAGCTTAAAGGCGCTGCTTCAGGGATATAAATTTTTTGTCCGACATAAATTAAATTTGGATTTTTAATACCGGGGTTAGCTTTAATAAGCTCGGATACACCAATTTCATATCGAACAGCAATTTTCCACATTGTATCGCCGCGCACTACAGTATGGGTTTTTCCCTGAGCGGCAACGCCAAAGCCTATGGTAAGCGAAATAATCAAAGCGGCAAACGTTGAAATGAGCTTCTTCAAATAATCACCTCCCG
>JAQVFM010000001.1:83709-129881 GCA_028697255.1 Oscillospiraceae bacterium | reverse complement strand
ACAGGCAGGTCTTATACCTTCATTATTATGAGCAAATGACTATACCTGAAATATCCGAAATATTAAAGCAAAACGAAAACACTGTTTACACGCACCTAAGGCGGGCCAAATCAAAACTTAGAAACATTCTAAAGGAGGAGTGCTGTTATGGATAGTTTTAGCAATTTTCTTGATAGTGTAAAAGCTGATGAACATCTAAAAGACAGAACAAAAATGAAGGTATATCAAGCACTTGTCAATGTAGATAAGCAAAATACAAAGTCGAATAAAAGAACGGGTTTCACAATGAAGAAAGGAGTAATTGCTGCCTGCATTGCAATTGCTGCCGGGGCAGTAATATTTGGTGGCTATCACTTTTATCAATTTCCAATAAATTATGTAAGTCTTGATATTAACCCAAGTGTGGAGCTTGGTATTAATGTGTTTGACCGCGTCGTAAGCGCCAAGGCCACCAATGAGGATGGTCAATGCTTGTTAAATGCCACTACAAAAATTGAAAATTTGTCAGTTGATAAAGCAATAGACAATCTTGTTCAGCAAGCCGCCGAACAAAAATATATTGCAGACGACGGCTCATCTGTTATTTCTGTCACGGTACAGTCAGATGATGAGGACAGGGCTTTAAGGCTTCGGAAAAAAAGCGAACGCGGTGTTGGGCTTGCAATGTCGACAAAAAAAATATTTGCAGCGGTATACGGTGATTGCTCCAAGCTGTCTTTGCGTACCGAAGCTAAGGAACTTAATATTTCACCCGGCAAATACAAAATGATTAAAATGCTTCAGGTTCTTGACCCGACGGTTACAGTTGAGCAGTACGCCGATGCAAAGGTAAATGAAATTATAAGAAAGGCAAACGAAATTTTAAAGTCACGCATTTCAGAAAATGAGAACGACGAGCAAACCGAAAAAATAGCAAAAAGAATAAAAGAAGCTGCAGAAAAATCAGATAAGGCAAAGCAAAATGCTAAGCGGAATAATAACGGCAAAAACAACGGCCAAAAAGAAAATAATAATAAAACAACAACCATCGGAACAAAAAGAACCTTGCCAACCCAAAACAACGGTAATCATCAGAATAAGAATAAGGAAAAGAATAAAGACAAGGACAACAAAACAAACAATAGAAACACCAACAACAGGCGCAACAAAGAAACCTTTAATTACCAACAATCAAGCACACGCAATTCACATTTTACCGCGCCAAATCCCAAATCTGATGAACGCCCCGGCAAAACAAAAACCATGCCAACGGCAACCACAACAAATCTGACTCAAAGTAATAAAAATGTGGAATAATAAAGATTGAGTCGAAAAATAACCCCCTCATTTTTCAAGCCGAAAAATGAGGGGGTTATGCTAATATCCGATTAAAAGATTACATATCCGCTTTTAATTTTATATGTAAATTTCTTTTTTAAATCTTTCGACAAAATGTCTATTACATTATTTTTAAAAAAGTGCTATAATAGAATAGAAATCAATGTGCAGTTTGCCAAAAGTAAAAGCTTTATTGTAATATCCGTTTAATATTTTATAATTTTTGCAAAGGACAATACTTAGAAAAGGTGATGACGAAAATTGAGCTAATAAATTTTTTGAAATAGAAAATACGAATATACATCTTATGAGAGGTGAGCTCGCCTTAATTATGGATTGAAAGGTTATTAAAAGGTTAGTATTATGATTTTTAATTTAAATGATACTGTTTTATACAGTACGCACGGAGTTTGTAAGATTTCTGAAATAATAAAAAGACAAGTAAATGACAAGCTTATAGAATATTATGTCTTAAAACCTATTTTTGATAAAAAATCTACTTTTTATGTCCCTGTTAACAGCAAAAAAGCAACTGCCAAAATGAGGACTACTTTATCAGCCGAGGAAATATATGATCTGCTGGAATCTTTGCCGGACATAGATACTGAATGGATAGAAAACAATAACGCTCGCAAGGAAAGGTTCAGCCAAATCATATCAAACGGAACAAGCGAACAGCTTTTACGTCTTATTAAAACATTGTATTTGCAACAGCAAGAGCAAAACGATAATGGCAAAAAGCTGCACATTACAGATGAGCGGTTTTTGAAGGATGCAGAAAAAATGCTATACGGAGAATTTGCTTACGTACTAAATATGGAGCATGATCAGGTTCTTCCAATGATTGTTAAATATATTGAAACAACCTAATAATATATACTGTTCTCCACAAAACAAAAATCACCCCGCAAATATTGTCGCTCATAGGAAAACAGTATTATTGCATTTGCAAAAATATAAAATTTTTTATAATAACGCCTTCGGCATCCGAAGGCGTTATTATTATGAAACAACAAGATTCCCGGGATCCGCCCGCAATCTTTGATTGCGCTTTAGGCATATGTTACTATAGAGTTTTTACAGCGTCGGCATAATGTGTAGCAATAAACCTTGCGCCTGCCTTGGTTGGGTGTACACCGTCTGCCGCCCAGTATGACGGCTCATTTTTAATGCTTGCTGCAGCAAACAAACCGTCAAGCGGAATATATGCGTCCGCATATTCCCGTGCAAGGCGGCGTGCAACATCAATTTTTCTATTTAAATCGGGGCGCCAGTCATCCTTTGCCGGCACATCATGCAGCAAAAATGGCTCTAAAATAATTATTTTTGCGCCGGTGTTTTCTCGCGCACTTTTTAAAATGCTGCGGTAATTATCCTCAAACTGCTGCGCCGTAGTAGGCGAGTTGCTATCAAAAGCACGCCAGGTGTCGTTAATGCCGATAAGTATTGATAAAATATCGGGGTTTATGTCAATGCAGTCCGTTTGCCAGCGTTTCAACAAATCGATTGATCTATCTCCGCTAATACCGAGATTTAAAAATTCCCACTCCTTATTAGGCATGCATTCCTTAATAAGCTCGGCTGCATAGTACGCATAGCCACTGCCAAGATTATGAGGATCGCTACGGTCACGGCCTGCATCAGTGATGCTGTCTCCCTGAAATAATAAACGCATATTAAAGACTCCTTTATTAATATTGTTCTGTCTTGCGCAGACGGGCGCACACGCAGGTGCGCCCCTACCTAAAATTATAAAATGGTTTTAAATGCAAACGACAACCTAATATATCAAGGGCGTAAAACCGGTTTACATACGCCCAAATGAATTGATATAATATTTAATCACAACAACACCCACACATTGTATTCCAAAATTGCATTGTGAAGTTTTAGATGTTACAGCTTGTAGGGGCGCACCTGTGTGTGCGCCCGTTCAATGTTACAGCTTGTAGGGGCGCACCTGTGTGTGCGCCCGTTCATTTGATTATAGATGGAGTATCTGCGCCGGGCTTTCAAGCAGATAGTCGGCACCGGCAGCCATAAGCTCTTCCCTGCCGCGAAATCCCCATAATGCGCCCGCGCCCTTTAATCCGGCATTGGCGGCTGTATACATGTCAACGTCCGAATCGCCGACAAACAGCGAACGATCTGGTTTGCATCCCACACTTGCCAGCGCATTTAGTGTTACCGTCGGGTCAGGTTTGTTTTTTCTTCCGGTTTGTGTACCATAAACACCTTGAAAAAAAGTTTCTCCGAACAAATGTGAAACAATTTTTTTAGCCTGTGCGTCGGGCTTGTTCGTAACAACAAACATATATATGCCGCTTTCTTTAAGCTTTATAAGTGTTTCGGGTATTTTGTCATATGGTGCTGTAAATTTCAGACAGTCCCTGGAATATATGCTGTTATAATCCGCCATTACGCGTTCAATAGTATCTGTGTCTGCACCACCGGTTGCACGCTCGATCAGCTTGCGCACTCCGTTGCCAACCATATAGCGGTATTGCTCAACCGTCCACATCTTAAAACCGTTATTTTTCAAAGCTGCGTTTGCAGCATTAGCAATATCTTGCAGCGTATCAACGAGTGTGCCGTCCAAATCGAGCACAATAGCATCCCATTTTTGTTTTATCATCAAAATACCGTAACCGTAAAGGAAACGGACTCCTCCTCTCCTGGCGCCAGAAATCGCATACCGAGCTTATGCTCAAAAATATCATCTTCACTTTGCAGCGTAGCCATGCCCGTCCACGGCTCAAGACATACAAACGGACTATGCTTTATCGGTGTCCACACAGCAAAGTAATCCATGCTGTGAAAATCCATCATAACACCGTGCCCGCTCTTTTTGGATAAAAGACTAACCTTTCGTGACAAAAGACTGTCAAATATCAGCGCATCGTTATAAAAAAGGTTATGTGCTAAGTTAAATGACTTTTGATCATCTAAAATACGCCTTCTTTTGGTTAAAATAATACCGTTTTCTAAATCGACAAACGGGCAATCAGCAATTTCCGCCTTTTCAAATTCAATAATATAATCAGTAAAGCTTTCGCCGTCAATAAGCGGCACATGAAACCCGGGGTGACCGCCCACACAAAACGGCATATTATGCTTTCCTGTGTTTTTTACCGTAATTTTTGTTGTAACAGAATTTTTTAAAAGCGTATAGATTACACGAATTTCAAAATCATAAGGATATCCCTTTTTTGTACTTTCGTCTGAACACAGCCTGAAAGCAATGGTTTGCGACCCCTCGTGTTCAAGCTCCCATTCCAAAGACCTTGCAAAGCCGTGAATAGGCAACTCTATATCGCCAAAATCAGATGCGGCGCGTCCGTTTCTTAATGAGCCGACAAAGGGAAACAATATCGGTGCACGACCGTTCCAATATTCAGGATTGCCGTCCCATAAATAATCAATGCCGTTTGCCGACTTAATCCATTGCAGCTCGGCCCCGAATGTGGCGGCGCCGATTGATAATGTTTCGTTTTTTATTGTCGCAATCAATTTTTTACCACCCCCGAGAACGATATATTAGCATATTTAAGCTTAAAGTTTCAAGCATTATACTAATCATTACCCACAATTACTTTATATTATCTTGACAACAATAACCAATACTGTTACACTTTAAATCGCAAAAGGAGAATGCATTATGATTTTAATTATCAAACAAAATACTGATAAAAAACGAATAGACAATCTCGTTTCACATTTTGAGGATATGGGGTTTTCGTGCCACCCCAGTACCGGTACGCATACGACTATTCTTGGTATTATCGGGGACACATCACGCATTGACATCAACACCGTGCGCGCATTAGACATTGTCGAGGATGTAAAACGCGTTTCCGAGCCTTACAAAGCTGCTAACCGAAAATTTCACCCCGATGATACAATTGTGCGTATACCTGCAAACGAAAATGGAGAAGTACGGCTGGGTGGCGACTATTTTGGTGTAATCGCAGGCCCGTGTTCGGTCGAAAGCGAGGAGCAAATTGTTTCGATTGCCCGAGAAGTTAAAAAAAGCGGTGCCACACTGCTGCGGGGCGGCGCGTTTAAGCCGCGGACATCGCCCTATTCGTTTCAGGGTCTTCATGCCGAAGGTCTTAAATTTTTAATGGCAGCAAAAAAGGAGACCGGACTTCCTATTGTATCCGAAATCATGGATTTATCGCATATCGACCTGTTTTGTGATGTTGATGTCATACAGGTAGGTGCACGCAACATGCAGAATTTTGAAATGCTTAAGGCACTGGGACACTGCGATAAACCCGTGCTTTTAAAGCGTGGGCTTGCAAATACAATCGAAGAATTGCTGATGAGCGCAGAATATATTATGGCGGGCGGCAACAACAATGTTATACTCTGCGAACGCGGCATACGCACGTTTGAAACAATCACACGCAACACGCTTGACATTTCTGCTATTCCCGTGCTTCGTCATTTATCGCATTTGCCGGTTGTTGCTGATCCCAGCCACGCCGCAGGTGTCCCTTGGCTTGTTGAGCCGCTATCGAAAGCATCAATAGCCGCCGGCGCCAATGGTCTGATGATAGAGGTGCACAACGACCCGGCCAAGGCACTAAGTGATGGTGCCCAATCGCTTACTCCTCAGTATTTTGACAAAATAATGTCGAATATAACAGCGCAGCTAAAATTTGAGGGCAGAAAATACACAACTTTAATGTAAATTATCTCTCTCTTTCTTTTGCTAAAACCGAGTCGACAATCGCGCCGGCTACATCAATTCCGGTGCATTGCATGATTGCCGTCACATGTGCGTTGGAATTGACCTCGCAAAGCAACGGTCTTCCGGGCTCGTCGGTTAGCAAGTCAACTCCCGCAAACTGAGCGCCTAATATTTTGCAGCATGTAACCGCCATCTCGTTTTCTTCATCGGTCGGTTTGTATGCCTGCGCAATACCACCGCAGCCTATATTTGCGCGAAAATCAGACTTTGATTGTCGGCGCATCGCGGCAATCGGCTTACCGTCCACCACATAAATGCGAATATCCGACCCCGCACTTGATGCAATATACTGTTGGCATATAAAAGGGCGCGCCGCCATACGGCGGATTAATGCGCGCAGTTCATCGCCATTATAGGCAATATACACCTGACCTCCCAGCGAACCATAACACTCCTTAACAACCATCGGAAACCCCAGACGTTTTTCCGCTAATTTTAAAAAAGTTTGTGAGGGCTGTTCGTCCATGTGTTGATATGTCATTGGCGCAACAAGCGTACGCGGCATGCGTATTCCCTCTGCCGCAAGTTTCAAATGCGTTGCCGCTTTGTCGTCACACACCGCAATCGTATCCGACGAATTGTATATCCTGACACCAATCGCCTCAAGAGCACGTGCAAGCCGTATATCCTTGTCCCAAAACAGCGCATAATCACACTCATCAAAGCCTGACACTCTAACACCAAACCCAAGCTCCGAGATAGCTTCGCAGTTGGGCAAGGGTATCAGCTTTACATCACGCTTTGAAGCCGCATTAATCAGCCTCTCTACTGTGTCCGGTATGCGTTCTTTGTTCCAAAATCCGTTGTAAATCACATACCCCGCCATAAACAATTCACATCCGATTTCAAGTATAGCTGTGTTCTATGGTTGCAACTATGAACAGCCGCGGGTCGGTCTGCCATACGCGGCTTTGAATTTCGTCACGCAATGTCTTAGTGTTTTTATATTTAAACGGTACAACTACATCAAATATTAAATTAGTATGAGTTTCACCAAATACAACGCGAAAATCATGAAGGCTAAGCTCGGGGTTAATGCCGGCGAGTACGTTCTCCACGATTATTTTAAATTTGCCGACACGCTCGTCGTTCGTGTCGATAGGGTCCATGTGTATGCAAGTCACTGCGTTATATTTCTCGGTAATCTCCTGCTCAACACGATCAATCAAATCATGGCTGCGCATCATATCTTCATCACTGGACACCTCGGCGTGCAACGATACCACTCTGTTTCCCAGTCCGTAGTTATGAACAATCAAATCATGCACGCCTATAATGCCGTCATGAGCCAGCACGGTTTGTTTAATGTTTTTTACAAGCTCGGGATCGGGCGCTTGGCCAAGCAGAGGCGACACAGTATCGCGCAGCACGGAAAATCCCGACCACATTACAAATGCGGCAGCAACAGCACCGACATAGCCGTCAATCATAAGTCCGGTCTGCCAACCCAGCACAGCGGCTGCAAGAACAATAAATGTGCATATCATATCATTGCGGCTGTCAAGCGCAGCTGCTTTTAATGACTGTGAATCAATTTTTTTGCCAATATTGCTGTAGAATATTGCCAGACACAGTTTTACAATAATTGATGCAATCAAAATTATAACTGTCAGCAATCCGAACTCTGTCTTTTCGGGACTAAATATTTTTTCCACCGATGTTTTAAAAAGTTCAAATCCGGCAAAAAGAATCATAATTGCAATTACCATTGCGGATATATATTCCATGCGCCCATGTCCAAACGGATGCTCCTTGTCGGGCGGAGCAGATGCCATGCGAAAACCGACAAGCGTGACAATCGACGAGCCTGCATCTGACAGGTTATTGAAAGCATCGGCCATAATTGCAACGCTTGACGACAACAGGCCTGCCACCAGCTTTGCGCCAAATAGAACAAGGTTCAAAGCAATGCCGACAATTCCTGCCAATTTACCATAATCTTTATCATCATTTATTTTACTTTTAATACGAGAAAAAAAGCCGGACATTGCCTTTCCCCCTAAAATATCAAGTCATATTTGACAACATCGTGCAACTAAATTACAATCAAATAAATTATAAGCAAAAACCGAAAGAGGTATTATATGGCACAAACCATACGGCTCGACACGTTAGTGTCGCGCAAATTCGGCATATCAACAGACCAGGCTTCCGCCCTTATAATGACCGGGAGAGTAACGTTAAACGGCATTATAGCGGACAAACCCGGCGAACAGGTAGACCATAATGCCATGCCGGTTATCAAAGAAAAACAAAAAAAATATGCAAGCCGCTCGGGCTTTAAACTTGAAAAGGCGTTAAGGTCTTTTAAGCTTGACGTCACCGGGCTTACTGTTTGCGACATCGGTGCGAGTAACGGCGGCTTTACCGACTGCCTTTTAAAGCACGGCGTATCGCATGTGTTTGCAGTTGATGTTGCCTATGGAATACTTGAGTGGGACCTGCGCCATGATAAGCGTGTCACCGTACTCGAGCGTACCAACGCCCGATATTTAACCGCCGATAAACTTGGCACTTATTGCGATATGGTTACCGCCGATGTTTCATTCATATCGTTAAAAAAAATCTTTCCGGCAATCGACGCAATATTAAAACCCGACGGTTGCTGCGTTTGCCTGATTAAGCCTCAGTTCGAGGCGGCACCGCATCAGGTTGGAAAAAATGGTGTGCTGAATAACCCCGACGATTTGCCGCCTCTTTTGCTTTCAATAGCCATGTCAGCAGCACAAAGCAATATTTATCTAAGTGCAATGACAGTATCCCCTATTCACGGCACAAACGGCAACATTGAATATCTTGCACGCTTTGACCGCAACACAGGGGTAACTGAAGATAAATGGCCGTCTCTGATTGAAACCGCGCTTTCACAGCAGCCCGACAAATAAGTATTTTATTAAAGCATATCGTCAAACACTGCGCCGGTTGACCCGCTTGTAACATGCTGCGCATACCGTTTGGCATAACCCGAAAGATTTTGCACGGGGGCTTTCCATGCCGAGCGCCGTTTTTCAAGCACTGAATCTTCAACCAGCAGATTTAACTTGCGGTTCGGGATATCTATGGATATAGTATCTCCGTCCTCAACAAGCGCGATAACGCCGCCCGCCGCGGCTTCGGGTGATATATGCCCGATTGAGGCACCTCGCGTCGCGCCTGAAAACCGTCCGTCGGTGATAAGCGCAACACTGTCATCAAGTCCCATGCCGGCAATATTTGCAGTGGGCGATAGCATCTCACGCATGCCAGGACCTCCTTTTGGTCCCTCATAGCGAATAACCACAACATCGCCCGCCTTAATTTTTCCGCCGAGTATCGCCTCGTTGGCTTGTTCTTCGCTGTCAAACACGCGTGCCGGTCCGCTGTGCACCATCATTTCAGGTTTGACTGCACCCTGCTTGACTACGGCACCCTCCTTTGCCAAATTGCCAAATAATATTGCAATGCCTCCGTCTTTACGATGCGGATTGTCAAGCCTGCGAATAACCTCACCGTCGGCTTGTGTTGCCTTGTCTAACCTTTCCCCAACCGTACCTGACACAGTCGGGATATCCCGGTGTAGCAAGCCTGCGCTATCAAGCTCTTTCAGCATTGTCTGTATACCGCCTACATTGTTTAAATCGGTAATAAACACATCACAGGCGGGGCTCAGCTTGCATATTTGCGGAGTGGTTCTTCCGATTTCATCAATATATTCAAGAGATATCGGGCAACCCGCAGCATACGATATTGCAGTAATATGCAACACCGTGTTTGATGAGCACCCTATCGCCATATCTGCACGCAGCGCATTTTCAAAAGCCTTGGGTGTAAGTATATCTAAAGGACGAATGTTTTTATCAAGTAACTTCATAACTTGCTCGCCCGTTTGCTTTGCAAGCCTGATACGGGCGGCATCGACTGCCGGGATTGTACCATTCCCGGGCAAAGCCATTCCTATAGCCTCGGTCAGGCAGTTCATAGAATTTGCGGTAAACATGCCCGAGCACGAACCACAGCCCGGGCAAGCTTTGTCCTCAAGCTCGTTCAGTTCGTTCTCGCTCATACTGCCCGAAGCGCACGCACCTACAGCCTCAAACATATCTGTAAGGCTTAAACGGCGTTTGCCGCTTAAGCCCGGCATCATCGGGCCACCGCTCACAAAAATTGACGGAATGTTAACGCGGCATGCGGCCATAAGCATGCCCGGCACAATTTTATCACAATTGGGTATAAAAACAGCAGCGTCCATCGGGTGGGCGGTCAACATAACCTCGATAGAATCGGCTATCAGCTCTCGTGAACACAGCGAATATTTCATGCCTTTATGGTTCATAGCTAAACCGTCACAAACGCCGATTGTATCAAATCTGAAAGGCACTCCGCCGGCATTGCGAATACCTGCCTCGACAGCATCAGTAATTGTATCAAGGTGTACGTGTCCCGGTATAAAGTCGCTTTTTGAACTGATAACCGCGACAAATGGACGCTTCATTTCGTTATCTGTAATGCCCAATGCCTTTAATAAAGAGCGGTGAGGCGCGCGCGACATGCCTTCTTTCATAAGATTGCTACTCATATAAATTCTTTCCTTCCATTATGCACCAATTCATTCTTTCGGCTTTTTATCCGTCAAAAAGGCTCTAAGCAGCTCCATGCTCTGCTCATGCAGCTCTTTACTGCTCTTTTTATCGGATGTGCCCGATATGCTGCGCACGCCAAAATATAAATCTTTGGGCGTGCCCTCCATGGCCTTATCATCTCGCAAAGGGCTGTTTTTCCAGTTCCAGTACCGCCCTTCGTCTTCCAGTCCGTCAACCTCAACATCAATTGGGGCAAAAAATTTAAACCCGTCTTTTTCTTGCGATTTTATATTTTCTTCAAGTGTTTTTTTGTCAAATGCAAAAAACATCGTGTCGGCAGCCGTCAAATGCGCGATTAACTTTGTTTTATTTGCCATTCCATACTGCATATCGCCGCCAAGCGTTAAGACTTCGGCAAACACCTCTACTTTGCCGTCGCCGTCAATGTCGCGCCCGTATGCCTCAAATGCAGCTTCAAGCTTGTCTACCGCCTGCTGGGAGAAATAGCTATCTGTGGCAATAACCAGCCTGTAGTCCGGATCGTCGCGTGTTACAAGCTGCCAAATCATGACAGTTAATACAATTGATATGGCAACAGCTGCAATAGTATGCCACTTATAATGATACCAGTAATTTTCAAACTTGCCGCGGGGAGTTTTCGGTGGCTCCGGTTTTGGATGAGGTTTTAGCTCCTCCTCACTCACTCCTCTTAATGCCCATTCCCTTGCCATAAAACATTCCTGCTTTCTTTTGCATTTTAGTGCCTTACGTTAGCAACAAGGTTATCGGCTTCCCTCTCGCAATCCCTGATGGCTCCTAATCCTTGGGTTTCATGGTCGGAAACAGCAGCACATCACGAATCGAATAGTTATCGGTCAGCAGCATCACCAGTCTATCAAGCCCAAATCCCATGCCGCCGGTTGGCGGCATGCCGTATTCAAGCGCCGTAAGGAAATCCTCGTCAACTTGAGCATTGGCTCCCTGTGCCCGTCTTGCACGCACCTGCTCCTCAAAGCGATGGCGCTGATCTATCGGATCATTAAGTTCAGAAAAAGCGTTACCCATTTCGCGCGCAGCTATAAAGAACTCAAACCGTTCGGTGAAATCGGGATTATCGGCCTTTCTTTTTGCAAGCGGAGATATTTCAACGGGATAATCATAAATAAAGGTAGGTTGTATTAGTTTTTCCTCAACGAATGCATCAAAAAATGCAGCCAAAATATGGCCTTTTGTAGCTTCATTTTTTTCATAATGCACATGATGTGCATCGGCTGCTTTTTGTGCCTGTTCATCGGTTTGCCAATCAGCAAAATCCACTCCGGCATATTTTTTGACAGCCTGTACCATTGTAAGCCTTTCCCAACGAGAACCCATATCAATTTGTTCGCCCTGATACATAATCACATCGCTGCCGCAAACCTCGCGGGCAAGAAAAACGAACAGCTCCTCGGTTATATCCATCATATCCTTATAGTCCACGTACGCCTCGTACAGCTCTACCGAAGTGAATTCGGGGTTGTGCTTGACGCTCATTCCCTCGTTTCTGAAAATTCGCCCGACCTCATAAACCTTGTCAAAGCCGCCCACAATAAGACGTTTTAAATACAGCTCGGTCTCAATTCGAAGATATAATTCCATATCAAGCGTGTTATGATAGGTTTTAAAGGGACGAGCCGCAGCACCAATCTCAAGGGTATGGAGAACGGGGGTATCAACCTCCAAATATCCTTTTGCGTCAAGGAATTTACGGACAAGCGATATTATCTTGCTCCGCTTGATAAAGGTATCCTTTACATCAGGATTTACAATCAAATCAATATACCGCTGACGGTAACGTGTATCGGTATCCTTAAGCCCGTGGTATTTGTCGGGAAGCGGCAGCAGAGATTTTGAAAGCAGCTTCAGGCCGGTAGCATGAACCGAAATTTCTCCTCGGCGCGTGCGAAAAACAGTGCCCTCAGCACCGATAATATCCCCTGTATCCCAACGCCTGAACTCTTCATAAGACTCCTCGCCAACATCATTTATTCTAATATATACCTGAATACGCCCCGAACCATCGCGCAAATCAATAAAGCTTGCCTTGCCCATATCGCGACATGTCATAATACGTCCGGCAATTGACACCGCCTGTCCGTCAAGGCTGTCAAAATTGTCGATTATATCTTTTGCCAGGTGCGTGCGTTCCCACCTTGTATTGTGGAATGGATCTTTGCCTGCCTGCTGCAATGCGGCCAGCTTTTCATACCTGACTTTAACAAGTTCACTGTGCTCATTTTCACTTAATACCTGTGGTTCGGTATTTGTATTATTTAGCTTGTCCATTTTTCGTCCTTTCTATAAAACAAAGCGGGCGGGCAACCCTTTGGTCACCGCGCCCGTTCGCATCCGGCGCGAAGCCGGGTTATTTTATAATCTCAACAATTTCATATTTCACAATGCCGGACGGAGTACTGACTTCTACCACATCGCCGGCCTTATGCGAAAGAAAAGCCTTGCCAACAGGCGATTCATCGGAAATTCTGCCACCAAGTGGATTTGCTTCAGTTGAGCCCACAATCTGATATTTTTCCTCTTCGCCTGTTTCGCAGTCTTTTACACGAAGACGTGAGCCTATGTGTACCATTTCGGTGCTTATCGCATTTTCGTCAAGCACGTGCACATCCTTAAGCTGGTTTTCAATCTCGTTTATTCGGCTTTCAACAATTGCCTGCTCATTTTTTGCATCATCATAGTCGCTATTCTCGGACAGATCTCCAAAGGTTAAAGCGGTTTTAATTCTTTCAGCAATTTCCTTACGCCTAACAGTTTTTAATTCTTCAAGCTCTTTTTCAAGCTTTTTTAGTCCTTCGTCGGTAATGACTGTTCGTTTATTCATTCTGCGAAGTCTCCTCCGGAGCGAATTTTTGTCGATTTAACAAATATTTCGAATTTATCTTAACCATGCCAGTTATTATACTAAACCGAAATTCCAATGTCAATACCCGCAAGCATCCATGCGGCATCTTTAAGAGTGATAGTACGCCCACCGGTTTGCATAAATTCGGGCGGTTTGTCTGCTATTTCATGCACACCGCTCAGCTCATATAATCCTGCCATAAACTGTAAGGCATCGCAACCCGGCGGAACTGCTGCCAGCAATTTATGCGACAAACGTGGAATAAAACCATATATAATGCCTTTTGTATTCTTTTTACTATAAGAAAAATTACGTGCACAAAGCACCCATCCTTTGGCAGATAATTTTTCCTTAAAATCCATTCCCATATCATTAGGAACAAGAACCAGCAGGCTGCCTGAGATGCAATCGGAATTGTTGGTCACGTTAAGCACGGCTCCATACCGGTGCATAGCCTCGTATTGTTGCTGCGCATACCGATGAGGATATAAAGTAACCACGCACACTTCCGATGCAAAAGGTAAAAATGATATCGGTAAATCGGGCATTGTGGCTTGTAAATCATAAATTGAAATTTTTACAATACGCGGATTAACGGCCACGATTTCAAGCATTGCGACTGCGGCCAGCTCCATTAATCTCCTTGCCAGCTCAATGCCGGCAAAAGGCATAATTCCCGAGTCTATGGGCGGATTAACTCCTCTTGGCAACAAAAGCCGTCCGGCCTCACGTCCCGCTGCACGTCGTATGGCCGTCCAGTCAAGCACGCCGCCGCGTCCGGTTTCGGCTGTTATTTTAAGATATTGCCCGCTTCCCGCTCGCACAAGATCAGCTTTGACAGCCGGCGGACGCAGGCGAAATCTCTTCCACCGCCGCCTGGACTGATTAACACACAGAGCCGCCAGCACGCTTTCACCCCCCTCTATAGCTTTTTGATTGCATCAATTAAATTTATGCCGGATATGCCTTTATAATACTAACATCCACTTAAAAGATTGGTATAAAATTTGCAAAGTATAGTTTGTAGTGGCGAAATGTGTTTGCCCCAAAGCGCAAAAAACGCTATTAAGAGTGCGGTGTCCCCCAAAGCACTTTTAATAGCGGTATTATTTAATTAAGCATTAATTATATTTCTTATTAGGCGGGCATAATTATAGGTGAGGTGAAGTCTAATGGATATTACTGCATTGCCAAGGCGCACATTTCATCTTAAAGCTTTGTTGTTTTTTATTTCATTGACATTGAGCGCGGGTTTTTTTGGTGCATTGCTTGGCGGATTTTCAGGCTTTGCAGGGTTAGTCAAGCCACCGCTGACACTTGCCGCCATTACTTCTCCCGCCTTATGGGCTGTTCTTTATATCACAACGGGAATTGCCGCCTATCTCATCTGGAACATTAATGATATTGACGGTCCACGCGTGCTGCGCCTGTATCTGCTGCAGCTGCTTTTAGGTGCGCTGTGGCCTTTAATTTTCTTCAGACTAAAATTGCGTTTGGTCGCTTTTTTCTTGCTGCTCAGTATAATAGCTATCGTAAGCCTTGTTCTTACAGGCTTTAGATATATAAGAAAATCAGCATATCGACTTATGCTGCCGTATTTTATATCGCTTATCTATACAGCCTATCTCAATTTCGGGTTTTATCTATTAAACAATTAATTGCCGGCTATAGCGAGTCAATAGCCTGTTTTAATTGTTCATAACCGATACGCCCGCTCTTTAGCGAAAACACACACGGCTGTTTTGCGTTGCAGACGCTGCATTCAATATACTGCACAGACTCGGTCTGCTCTCTGTTATCGTACAGGTAGGACATAAATTCATCCTTGTTATTTACGCCCGGTGCGTCCGAATCTATTTTATATGAATACACATATTTCGCCTCGTACTTGAGAGTTATTTCACCCTGCCGACAAACAGGACATACTATCTTGCCGTCCATAAGCATTCGCCTCCGAGCATTATTATGCTCAATTCTTTGCTATGCTATTACACAAACAGATGTCCGTCGCCGTTAAGTAAGGCTAATCTTGCAATATCGCAAAGCACTTTAATATGTTGACCTTGGCACTGTTCGATATATTCTTCATAAGCTGTGACCACAAGTGCAGGGTTTATTGTTTCGCTACCGCAGGGCAGTATCAGGCAAAGCTCGTTGTCGTTGCGGTTTTTGATTAAATCTGCCTTATTTAAAAACGGGCTCAGCTCAATATCGCGAACCAAACCTTTTTTGGTTCGTTTTTTTGCAATAATGTTTTGCTCTGTTACAAACTTAGATAAATTATTATTGTTGTCTTTAAAATTCATCCGATATCGTGCAAATGCAATATCGCTTAACTTCATAACAGGTTCACCCGCACGGTGCACTCTAAGCCCATCGGGCAAAACTCTGTTAAGCCTGTCCACAATATCGGCTGCCGGCATATCCTTTATCAGGCGGACATCCATGCTTTCGTCTAATCCCTCAAATCCCAGCGAAAGAGGAGATGCAAATTTAAGGTAAGGATGGCGGTTAAACCCTTCGGTATACCACACAGGAATTGCAGCACGCCGTACAGCTCGCGTCATTGTACGCATTAAATCGAGGTGGGAGATAAATTTTGCCCGTCCGGTTTTTGAAAAACGAATTCTGATTTCTTTCAAGACAAACACACCCCTTTTTTCCACCGCGCAGCACCGCAGCCGGAACAAGCCTGACGGCAGTTGGGGGTTGTGACGTTATTGTGAGCACATTCGTTTTCTTTTATTAAAAACTTTTTTGTAATACCGTAATCTAAATGGTCCCATGGCAAAATTTCATCGAAGGATCGGCGGCGGTTGGCGTAAAATGACGGGTCAAGCCCCAAATCATCCATCGCATCAAGCCAAGCCTGCAGATTAAAATGCTCTGACCATGAATCGCGCTTGCACCCGCGCCTGAATGCCTGCTCAACAACATCACATAAACGGCGGTCTCCACGCGCTAAAATACCCTCCAAAAAGCTGGTAGAGGCATCGTGCCAGTGCAGCGAGATTTTTTTAGTAGTCAACAAGCTGCGCAAATACTTCTGTTTTTGCTCCAGCATTTCCATGGTATCCTGCGGCTCCCATTGGAAGGGAGTAAAGGGCTTTGGTACAAAGGAGGATACGCTAACCGATACGTTGACGCCTTTTCCTTTTTGCCTGTTGGGGTTTTTATAATAGCAATCCACAATTTTTTGTGACAGCGATATAATCTCGGCCACATCATCAAAGGTTTCTGTGGGCAATCCAATCATGAAATACAGCTTTACGGCTGTCCACCCTGCTGTAAAAGCCTTATTTGCAGTTTCTAAAATATCATTATCGGTTAAATTCTTATTGATAGAGTCACGCAGTCGCTGTGAGCCGGCTTCGGGGGCAAATGTTAAACCACTGCGCCGCAATACATTGAGTTTTGCGGCAAGCTCCTCTGAAAAGCCATCAATTCTTAATGAGGGCAGCGAAATGTTTGTGTTTTGCTCCTGTGCCCATTCAAGCAGCATGGGCAGCAAACTCTCAAGCTGTGTATAGTCACTTGTAGAAAGCGAGGACAACGAAAACTCCTCATAGCCGGTGCTCTCACACAGCGATCGGCTTTGAGCATTTATTACCTCGGGCGACTTTTCACGCACCGGTCGGTAAATAAAACCTGCTTGACAAAAACGGCACCCGCGTATACAACCGCGAAAAATCTCGCTCATTGCTCTGTCATGAACAACATCAATAAATGGCACAACAAAGCTTTCGGGGTAATAAACAGTATCCAAATCGCCGATGATGCGCTTTGGGATCGTAGCCGGAGCTTCCCCCCGCGGTTTTATATTGGCTATTGTACCGTCATTGTTATATTCCACATGATAAAGTGAGGGAACATACACGCCCTCAATGTGTGCAGCCTGATACAAAAAAGCTGTTTTATCATATCCCTTTTCCCTGTGGGAATTATATAACCGGATAAGCTCAAGGATAACCTCCTCGCCCTCACCCAACACAAATATATCAAAAAAGTCGGCAATCGGCTCGGGGTTGCAAACGCACGGACCGCCTGCAATTACAAGTGGGTGAGTGCTGTCGCGATCCTCGGCACGAATCGGAAGACCGGCCAAATCTAACATGTTTAAAACGGCTGTATAGCTTAGTTCATATTGCAACGTAAAACCGATAAAATCAAAGGTGTCGATAGCATCACGGCTTTCAAGCCCAAACAGACGAACGCCGTTTTGCCGCATCAGCTCTTCCATATCGGTATCGGGCATAAAAACTCTTTCACAAAAAACATCGGGCTGTTTGTTTAATAGCGAGTACAAAATTTTCATGCCTAAATGCGACATGCCGACCTCATACAAATCAGGAAAACAAAAGGCAAACCGCACACCAACATTTTCTTTATTTTTAACAACACTGTTAAGCTCTCCGCCTGTATATCGTGCCGGCTTTTGCACCATTTTAAATAATTCGTCAAGATTATATGCCATGCTATATACCTTTTCTTATCGTAATTTTTTTCGGTCTTTATTATTAGTAGTATAACCCATGGCACCCTCTTTTTCAACGCCTGCGTTTTAAAATTAGTAATAGCCCAAGATAAATACTTATACCGAGCAAGGTAAAATTATACCCGTTTTTTAACAGCAAAAAAAAGCCGACCGATGCAAGAGGCATTAAAAACAGCACCGACACAATAAAACTTATGCGCTCGGCCTTTTCTGCCCCTTTAAGCTCGGCTAAAAGGTAATACAGCGCCTGCCCTCCGTCCAGCGCTTCAATCGGCAGCAGGTTGAAAATTGCCATAATAAGATGAACCAATGCTGGTATTGTCCACCCAAAAACAGAAAAAAGCACCACAAACGAAACCATATTCACGGCCGGTCCTGCAAGTGCTATAAAAACGGCTTTGCTGCCGCTAAGCTCTTCGCGGTGATGCACCGATATACCGAAAAAACCAACACTAACCAAATGCGGTCGATAACCAAAAGCATACATTGCTGCAAAATGACCGGCTTCGTGCATTGCCGATGCAGCTATACACCAAGCCGGAATTCCGGTTTTATCAATTGTAAGCAGAACCACGAGTGTCGCAGGGAACAATAGGCTTATGCGGTATTCAATTCTGCCAACATAAATTTTAATCATAATACCCCGTATCCACTATCCCTGCCGGATCAAACGCTATGCCGTCAAGTGTCACCTCGATATGAACATGCGGACCGGTCGAATCACCGGTGGACCCGGCATGCGCTACGATTTCCCCTGCTCGTATTGCTGCACCTTCATTTGCCAGTATTTCCGAGCAATGTGCATAAAGAACCTCGATCCCGTTCCCGTGGTATATCTTAATGTAATTGCCGTACCCTGCATTTGAGCCTATTTCATTTACAACTCCGAAAAACATTGCGGCAATAGGCGTGCCACGTTCAACCGCAATATCCAAGCCCTGATGAAAGCTTTCGATGCCGGTTATAGGGTTTTTTCGGTACCCGAACAGCGATGTAACCTTGCCGCTTTCTAACGGCTGTATTGCAAGCCGGTTTACTTTAAGCGGAACAAAAGACGCTCCTGCGGGTGCATACTCAACCTTGCCTTGTACCGAAATATCCTGTCCGCCTGTTGCAACGGCAGTTGACGATGATGATACCGCCGATGTAGTGGACGCCGATGTTTCAGATGTCTGTGTTGTGTTTGTTTCAGATGCTGTCGAAGACGGATCCGAAGAAGAATTTTGAGTAGAGGTGGTTTCATTTGATTGTGACTCCTGTGTCGAGCTTTGCGTGACAGATGAGTCGTCCTCATTTTTTTCATCCGGAACATCTATCATGGCTGCAAGAGTTGCCAAAAGTGAATTGCTCATAATCGATTTATTAAAGCTGTCACGCAACTGGGAAAAAGCCGAACCACCGATAAGCTTAAATACAAGAACAATCAAAATTACGGCGACACAGGAAATGCTCTGTACCGCGACAAGCTGCCATCCGGTTTGTTTTGTATCCCGCTGCCGGCTTGTGCGCTCGGTTCGCTGCTGCCTTTCTTCCTGCATTTGATTTCACTCCTTTGACGGTCGGGGTATTTTGCATTAACAAAGGCTTTTAAACTATTACTGTTAAACTGACATTATTATCAAAATGGCAAGAGGGATTGTGGCGACAATCCCTCTGCTTACCCGGACAAGTCAATGGAATCATACAATAATGCAAATAAGTCCGCTGCAGCCTTCATTTATAATTCTCTCAACCGTTTCCTTCAATTTTATACGCGCATCGGTGGGCATACGGTAAAGCTTGTTATGCAGCCCTTCGTTTACCAGCCCGTACAACGAAGTTCCGAAAATATTGGACTCCCATATTTTGCCGGGATCTTCCTCGAATTCGCGCAACAGGTAATTGACCAAATCCTCGGACTGTCTCTCCGAACCGACAATCGGGGACACCTCGGTCATAATGTCGGCTCTGAGCATATGTATCGAGGGTGCCTGTGCCCTGAGACGAATGCCGTAGCGTCCGCTTTGCCGGATAATTTCGGGTTCATCCAAAGACATTTCATCAAGTGACGGCATAACGATTCCGTATCCGGTTGCCTCAACTTCATCAAGTGCGTTTTTAATTTTGTCATATCTCTTTTTAATTGACGCGAGCTCAACCATATGCGACATCAATGCTGCTTCGCCGTCAATTTCAAATCCTGTTGTTTCCCCGAGTACCTTGTAGAACAAATCGGGTTTTAGTGAAACATACAGACCTGCACTGCCTTTGCCCAGCTCAACCGATGTCATACGCACGCCGTCGACATACTCACAGCCTGCAATATCATTTGTCATAGATGATACCTTGCTGATTTTGGTTGCCTTTTCGGCCGCACTTCGTATTGTATCAAACACATCGCGCCGAATTGGATGACTTTTATCTAATCCGGTAAGCCATTTTGGCAGCTCGACATTAATTTCACGCACAGGAAATTCAAATAAAACCTTTTCAAGGATTCTTCGTATTTCACTTTCTGTCATTTCAAGACAGTTGACGGGATAAACAGGAACACCATATTTGGTTTCAAGATCACTTGCCATACGCACCGGCTCATCGGCAGTCGGGTTTACCGTGTTAAGCAATACGATAAAGGGTTTGTTAATTTCCCGAAGCTCGTTTATAACACGTTCTTCGGCTTCGGCATATTCGTCACGAGGAATTTCGGTAATACTTCCGTCTGTAGTGACGACTAACCCGATTGTCGAATGCTCGTTGATAACCTTCTGCGTACCTATTTCGGCCGCCATGTTAAAAGGAATTTCCTCCTCAAACCAAGGCGTTTTCACCATACGCGGAGCGTTATTCTCAATATAACCTAACGAAGACGGTACGATATATCCGACACAGTCAATCATACGCACATTAAGAGTTGCCGTGCCATCGACCGTAATAGTCACCGCCTGCTCAGGAACAAACTTGGGCTCTGTTGTCATAATTGTGCGTCCGGCCGCCGATTGTGGCAGCTCGTCTGTTGCGCGTTCCCTACGATAGCTGCTTTCGATATTGGGAATCACGAGCATATCCATGAATCTTTTGATAAAGGTGGATTTACCCGACCGCACGGGCCCTACAACCCCTATATAAATATCACCCTGAGTGCGCTGGGCAATCGTATCATAAATATTGGTTGCTTCCATTACTGTATTCCCCCTTTCAACATAACGGAACAAGCAGCATGGTATCCTTGTCAAGAACTTCGCCGTTCAGGGCATTCTCCTCCATCACCGCATCCATCGAGGTGTGGCACGCCTTGGCGACTTCCCAAACCGATTCCCCACTGCTGGCAAAATAGATTTTTAACGCTGCTTTTTCATTTGGAAACGGTATGTCTTCATTCACGGTAACCGATGTCACTGCCACTATACTGTCGTCCGAAAAACAGCAGCGAGTTACGTCAAGCTGCACTTTGATTTCCACCTTGCCTGCGCTGACAATGTTATAATCCACGCGCGTAACTGCCAGTTCGGTGGACACACTTGAGCAGTTATCCTCATATACCAGCTCAAAATCCGCAGGTCTTTCATAAAACGATACGACTTTTGCTTCATCCCTTACAAGCATATATATCATAAGACGACCTGCAATATGCGTGTTATTGTCCTCACAGCGCTCGGAAACCGGCATCACTTCACACCATATATCCAAAATTTCCGTAATGTTTTCAGCCGGCATGTCAAAGGTCTCGCGAACAATTGAATCATCGCTGCGTACCGCAATAAGATGGCGGGTATCCAATCTTTTGGTTTCAAGCTGCATCGGACACGAAGACGAATATGCATCGGTCACTATTTCGGCCATTCCCGTCCGGTGGCACTGCACCCAGGCCATCAGTTTGAAGTTTACCTCAAGCAAGCGGTTTTCGCCGCTTTGATTGGTACTTATGTGCATATCGCTTCCGGCAACCGTTAAACGAACCTCGCACTGCCATTCCTCATCAAGACCCTCAATATCAATAATCTGGCTAAACGGGATTTCATAACGCGTTTTTTGTGTTTCTCCCGAGGCAACATCACTGACATAAAGGCAGTTGAGCATTAGCACACCCTTAATAATAATCTTATTTGCCATAAGCTTGCAGTCATGTAAAACCGGGATGGCATCGCCCCTGATAAGTGCCTGTGCGGCCGGCTGGTTTTCACCAAGCTCTAATACTTCGTTTATAGTAAAGTTTTTTTCTGCCGACACGGCAGGCACCGAATATGCCAAAACATTCCGGCGGGTGAACATCGTATCGCCACTGATATTGGAAACGACCTCGCACCCCCCCTCGGCCGACATTTTTAGCTTAACCGTAAATGCACCGTGAATGTCAAGTCTTCGGGGACTGACAGCACGGCAGTTGACATAGTCGGTTTTTGCACTTACACGTATTGCCGGATTTTCGGCTCCTGCTTTAATATTAAAGGTGCTTGTAAACGGCTTGGCGAATTCACAGCTTCGTACACACAAACGCGCTTCATCAAGATAAAGAACTTGAGTAATATAAGTTCCGTCCACTATAAGCCTGTCACCACTTAGCTGCTTTGATTGTATAATGGGTTTGAGTGTACATTTGAGCACCGCCGCAATATCGGGGTAATAATCCGGCAGCACAAAATCGCAGTCGACAGGTTGCTCGTCAAACCCGTCAAACAGGTTTTCGGCTACCGCGATTGCCTTGTTTATAACCTTATAATCCATAAAGGCTCCTCTCCTTTGCGCATTCTCTACAACCAAATATATTCGACCTGTCCACCAAGTATGCCGTAAAGATAAAAATTTTGTAATAATCAAGTTATTTCCGTACTACTCATTGTTTATTGCTTTCAGTTGTGTTAATATTTCACTGTGAAATAAAGGAATATCAGTATAGGTTTATCATATTAAAAGGGTGTTAATTCATGCTGCTTTTTTTAAAAAAAATTTTTGCCTTAGTCATTTTTATTTTGCTTTTAGCACAATCCAGTGTTTTTATTGTAAATGCAGCAAATAGAGCGGACAAATCTCTATTACCAATTAACATAACAAGCAGCACCAATTCAATAAACCTTAAAGCATTAACAGATGACAATATCTCCACTGTCTGGCATTGGAAAAAAGGCTGTTCTCTTAAAATAAAAAGCACCGAAAAAGTCGGTGCCATTTATATTGTGTGGGACAGGACTCCAGTACACTGGTCATTAAATTTACCAATTTCGCCTCCTACCACCACGACCCACTCTGCAAGTACCACAACTCACAGTTCTGCAAGCTCTGCCACAAGTCAAACATCAAGCACTGAAACAGAGCAAACTACAAGCACTGAAACAGAACAGACAACAAATACATCACAGACAAGCTCAACCACACAAACAACGATTGATGCAGCAGGTCAGTTATACGAGATCGACGCCTTGCAAGCAACGGCACCAAAAGCAAACAAACAAAATGAAATAAATACAATAATTAAATGCGGCTTAAACGGATTTTTACACGAGTATGTCAACTTTCCCGAATCTGTACATTCGTTTACAATGCACCTTGAAAACAAGGACGGTATGATAGCTAATATCTATGCATTTAAAAAAGGAAAGGTGCCAAGCTGGGTGCAAAAATGGCAACCAATGCTGGAAAAGGCCGATATGCTGGTATATTCTGCCCATGCAGACGACGAGCACCTATGGTTCGGCGGTACTCTTCCTGTCTATGCCGGTGAATACAAAAAGAAGGTTCAGGTGGCATATCTCATACGCCATGGAGCGGCGCGCAATGAGTATATACGCAATCACGAGTTGTTAGACGGGCTTTGGAAGGTTGGAGTCCGCAATTACCCAATGATATCGAAATTTGAGGATTATTATGCCAATAGCATTAAACATGCACTATCCATATACAATGAAGATGACGTGCTTAAATATACTGTCATGCTTTTGCGCCGGTTCAAGCCGGATGTGGTCGTCAGCCACGACCCAAAGGGTGAATATGGACACGGTGTTCACAGCTTGTGTTCTTACATTCTGCAAAAGGCAATACACTTAAGCTACAATCCATCACATTACCCCGATTTGGCTTCCAAGTTTGGCGTTTGGAAAATAAAAAAGTGCTATTTGCACCTATACCATAAAAATAAAATTGAAATGGACTGGAATGTTCCGTTAACGGCGTTTGGCGGAAAGACAGGCCTGACAATGGCAAGGGAGGGTTATAAATGCCACACCTCCCAGCAAAATAAATGGTTTAGCGTTCAAGGAAAGGGCAGTGCTTACAATTGTCAAAGCTTTGGCCTTTACTATACAACCGTTGGTGGTGATATTCATAAAAATGATTTTTTTGAAAATATCTCACCTGTCATTCCCATAACTACCACACATTCAACTACCACATCGACAACTTTACTTACAACACAAACAGCATCTGCAACGGTAGTTTCTTCAATGACTTCGATTTTGTCACCTACATCAAGTTATATGAATTCCGCCACGCCCACTATGCCGGCAGGTGGCTCAACCGGCAATGTAAACAAAATGCATCGGCTACTATTACTAATAGCATGCCTTAAAACCATTCTTATAGCTATATTAACCTCAGCCATTGTATTATACCTGCGTACGCATTTAACGGGTTTGTCAGGAAAAATCTAATCCTCGGCTTAAATCAAAAAACCGACCAAAACAGTCCTTGACAATATTTCAATAATCCAGTATAATACACAGCGTTGCAACAATATTTGTGCATTCAACAAAGGGGAATATGGCCCGGTAGTTCAGCTGGTTAGAACGCTAGCCTGTCACGCTAGAGGTCGACGGTTCGAGCCCGTTCCGGGTCGCCATTTCTTTTTAAAAATGCTGATATAGCTCAGGCGGCAGAGCGCATCCTTGGTAAGGATGAGGTCACCAGTTCGAATCTGGTTATCAGCTCCATAATAAAAGGGCTGACGCACAATGGAAAGTTGTGCGTCAGCCCTTTTATTATGTTTAACGAAGAAAACACGAGCCAAAACGCCAAAAATGTTAAGACAAGCACTTAAACAAGAGTTAAGCCTTTTTGTTGAAAACCCTTCAGTTTTTCCGCCGGTTAAGCCGTCATTTATACAGCCTTGAGTTTTTCCCGTTCCACAACTTCGCTCAGAAGCCTCACCGATTCGTCACATAGCAGCAATACATCCAGATCACTGCATATTTTCAGTTGATAATTTCTCGGGAATTTGCTATAGTCCTGTTGTATTAGTGTTTTCATCGACATAATTATACTAAAAAAGGTCAGAGAAACTAAACCGTTTCCCTGGCCTTTTTGCTGTTTTTTTGAGGTTGATTTATGCGTCAGCACCTTTTTCATAAGAAAAACCGTTTTTAGTCTTTCTTTGTCACGCCGAATTTATCAACTGTCTTTCTGTATTCGCTCGGCGTCATGTCTGTTATCCTTTTAAAAACCTTCGAAAAATATTGCGGACTGTCAAAACAAAGCTGGAAGGAAATTTCGCTGATACTGTAATCAGTTTCTCGCAGTAGCCGTTTGGATTCGGCGATTTTTAGAAGATTGTAATACGCCATTATGCTGTGTCCGCTGTTCTGCCTGAAGTTGGTACAGAGATGTGTTTTACTATAGTTGAAATGCTGGCATATATCGCTAATGTTAATTTTGGAATAAAGGTTTTCTCTCAGCATATGGATAACGGAGTTTACAAGGTTGTTGCTTTCCGGTTCATCGTTAAGCAGGACTTTGGGGGCACGCATTTCATGTTGTTCGCGTATCAGAAGCAGCAAAAATTCCTCGAGATAGAGCTTGATGAGCTGTTGTGCACCAATTGGAGCGTTCTCACGTTCTTTCAGTTCTTTTGCGTTAATGTCCGTTGTCATCTCAAACGCCGCGCTACCTTCCGCCATGAGCTTGGATATAAATTTTTTATATTTGGTAGGCAGCTTAAACGTCTTGCCTTTAAAACAGTTCATTGCCTTTGACGAGGTTATAAAGGTTATGATGAACAAGTTAGGCGCAACAATATTATTGCCCATTACATTATGAAATTTAAACGGCTCGTGAAAAATAATATCACCCTGCTTAACAAGAGTTTTATTTTCTCCCGCTATTGAGATGACTTCGCCTTTATCAACGTACACGATTTCCCACATGTCATGGGTCTCTCCTTCATGCCGGAAATCCTTGGAGAGCTCGTGGTAATGTATTGTAACGATCTTGGTGACATTGATGATGCATTTCGGTTTGTGATAAACAAAATCGACCATCGTTTCATAGCCTCCATTTATCCATCAATTATACCACATTGAACAAAATTGCACATTTTTTGAAAGAACATATCTATACAATGTCTAACGTTATGCTATCATATGAAGGGGGGCAAGTCAACATACCTTATGTGAAAATAGCAAGGCTTTATATAGGGATATTTTGCCAACCTTATAATAACTGTAAAAAGGAAGCATTAAGGTTTGTGGGGACGCCGTATCTGTTGCACGCGCTGGCTCGGAACGGTTATAGCGAAACGGCGTATAGTCTGTTGCTTCAAGAAGAATTTCCATCCTGGCTGTACAGCGTAAAAGCAGGAGCCACCACTGTCTGGGAGCATTGGGACGGTATAAAGGCGGATGGTAGTTTTTGGAGCCCAAACATGAACTCTTTTAACCACTATGCCTATGGCGCAGTAGCAGATTTCATGTACGAGGTAATGGCCGGAATAAATACCAGCGAAAGCGCTCCCGGATTCAAGCATATTGAATTCCGACCGATAGTCGATAAGCGGATAGAATATGTTCATGCGTCCATTGATACGAAATATGGATTTGTGAAGAGTGGATGGAAATATGAAAATGATCAGATTCATTATTATTTTATTGTTCCGGAAGGTTGCAGTGCTACTGTATTTTTAGATAACACCAGTTACGATATCGGTGCTGGGAGGTTTGAATTGAAATCTGATATAGGAAATCAAAAAATGATTATTGACGGAAACCCAACGGAAAAAAAAGCCATGGAAGCGTTCCTGCGGGGTGATTATAAAGAAGGAACAAGAATTCAGGACGAATTCATTGCCGAAGTCAAGGAGGCCTTAAAGACGCAGGACCATTGTACCTGTGAAGTTAAGGATTGCAAATTTCATGGAAAGTGTTTATTGTGCGTATTAATACATAGGGGCCACGGACATCATCTTCCCAATTGCTTTCGCGATATAGCAAATGAAAACTACCCATAATATCCGAACTGACAGATCATACTCTCTCGCATGATAGCAACTATTGTTGTATTATCGTTTTTATCGACATAATTATACCAAAAAAGCCAGAGAAACTAAACCGTTTCCTTGGCCTTTTTTGTTGTTTTTGGGGCTGATTTATGCGTCAGCCCCTTTTATTATGCATATATATACCATCGGCGGGATGGGGGCATCCCGCGCTACGGCTTTAATTTAAAGTCCATGTTTGTGGAAACCCTCGGCGTTCCGCTTGCTATAATCTTGCAGAATCGGACAGCGGATAACTAAACTGCCCGATATTGTAAACACCGGAGTAAATTGCGCCTGAGCGTTTAAGCATCTCCCCTGTGCCGACAGCAACACAGTCCGATGGATTATCGGCAATGCGGCAATCAACACCTGTAAAGCGTGAAATTGCCTCGGGCAGGCCGCCAAGCTGTACCCCTCCACCGGTTAGGGTTATTCCTGCTGTCATAATGTCTCCTGCAAGCTCAGGCGGCGTGGACTCCAGCACTCTTTGTATCGCCGATATAATAGCCTTTACAGGCTCACTTATTGCCTCACTGATTTGGGCAGCACTGACCTTTTGCAGGCAGGGCAGCCCGGAAACGGCGTTGCGTCCCTTGACCGAAATGGTTTTGTCCTTATCGCCCGTAAGAGCCTCTCCGATAGTAATTTTTATCTGCTCTGCAGTTTGAAGTCCGATTATATGATTTAATTGGTTATGTAAGTAACGAACAATCGCCGCATCAATATCATCGCCGCCAAGGCGAATAGACTGCGACGCTGCAATCCCTTTTAATGACAGCACGGCAATGTCCGTTGTGCCGGAGCCTACATTAACCACCATTGAACCATAAGGCTGATCTATCGAAATGCCGGCGCCCAAAGCTGCAGCCACCGGCTCCTCAATCAGAACAACATGCCGTGTTCCTGCCGCCAGCACAGCCTCGACAACCGAACGCTGTTCCACACCGGTTACTTCAGAGGGTATACTTACCGCAACTCGCGGTTTTATTATTTTATAGGCACACACTCTGCGAACAAAGGTGCGCAGCATCTGTTCGGCATATTCATATTCTGATATAACGCCCTTGTATAGCGGACGAATTGCGCGGATTGAATCGGGTGTACGCCCCAGCATTTCAAAAGCTTCCTTTCCGCACGCTATCATTTTGTCATTAATACTGTCAACCGCGATTACAGAAGGTTCGCGCAGAACAACACCTTTTCCGGGCACATAAATTGTCACATTAGATGTACCTAAATCAATTCCCAAGCTTATGCCGGGCATACCGCTCTCCCTTTCAATATGTTATCATAATAATATCAGTTAATGTGCATTTGCGGGCGAACACAGTTCGCCCAGAATATGTTGAGTGCATTTTTTGATTTGAGCTGCTATAGACTCTGATTTGATAAACGAGACACTGTGGCAGTTACAGCATAAACTGCCTGTGCGCCGTATAGCTTCAGGATTTTAGCACATTCGTCAAGTGTTGAGCCTGTGGTAACTGTGTCATCCACCAGCAGCACCGATCCTCCTTCTGGCACTCCGTCAGTCGCGTCAAACACGCCCAGCACATTACCGCTGCGGCGATATGCCGGCAGCTCGCGCTGAGGTATCGTCGTTTGCTGCTTATTGAGCAGCTCTGCATAAGGTATGTCAAGCAAATCGGCCAACCCTTTGGCAAGAACCGCGCTCTGGTTATACCGCCTCTTTCTTAAAGCATCCCGGCTAAGCGGAACAGGCACAATACAGTCAAAATCTATATCGGCATATTCACGGCGTACCGTATGCGCCATTGCCAAACAAAATATCTCGGCAGCACACGCCTTGCCTTTAAATTTCAGCCGATAAATTGCCGATTGGGCCGCACCCTCAAAATAAAAAGGAGCTGCACAGCTATTGGTATGGCGTTGTCGCTTGTTGCAGCGGCAATGCTGCACCATGCATGCACAAAAGCTACAAACAGGGGGTTTTATAAGCTTTAGTTTTGGACGACAGGCTTCGCATATTAGCTTGCCGCAGATTATCGGTCTTCCGCAGCAACAGCACCGTTCGGGATAAAGCAGTGCTAAAAAGCGCTTTAAGATACTTCGTTTGACCACAAAACAACCCCCGTCCGTCATTTTGAGTTCAATTTATCTGCATTATTTGTGATACCTGCCGCCCGAAATAATTTGATATGCACGATAAAGCTGCTCTAATAAAATAACCCTTGTGAGCTGGTGCGGAAAAGTCATCTTTGATAACGAAAGCCGTAAATCTACAGCGGCCTTGACCTCATGCGACAGTCCCCATGAACCGCCTATAAGCAAAGCTACATCCGGGCGACCGCGCACCGATATATCTTCAAGATAATGTGCAAATTCGTCCGAAGACATTGCACTGCCCTCAATGCAAAGCGCAATACAGGTAGGTTTGCCGTCGATTTTTGTGAGTATCCGTCGTCCTTCAGCCAAAATTGCGGCCTTTATTTGTGCAGGCGAAGGATTGTCCGGTAGCCTTTCTTCCAAAACCTCGGTTACTGTCAATTTGCAAAAACCACTCAACCGCTTTGCGTATTCGGCGCATGCATCACGCAAAAACGGCTCTTTAAGCCTGCCGACACAAATTATCGATATATTTCTCACAGCACCATCACCGGAACCGTCGCCGTACTCGGCGCAACATTGAGTAAAAAATCACGTTTAACAATCATTCCCTCCTGTTCAAGCGCCGCCAACGCTGTATCATAAGCCAGTTCGGGCAGGTTGTTCTCGCGACTCAGATGCCCCAAAACAAACCGCGTTGTGCCGCTTTGTGCCAGTGCGGGAAGCTCTGCAGCGCAGCATTCGTTGGAAAGGTGTCCGGTATCGCATAAAATACGCTGCTTTAAAAAATACGGGTATCCGCCATTTTTCAGCATGCCCACATCGTGATTGGATTCGAGCAGTACAAGATCGCATCCGCGCAGCGCGGCACGCACGGTGTCAGTCATACAACCGGTATCGGTTGCGACAGCTATTGTACGATCGTCACCCGTTTTGATACGAAAGCCCATGCTCTCACGACTGTCATGGGAAGTGTGAAAGCCGGTAACAAACAAATCCGCTGCTTCTACGCCGCTTTGAGGCAGCACCTCAAACCGGTCGCCCGGGGCCAGTATATGTTTTTGTTCCAATACATCGAGCGTGCCGGCAGAAGCATACACCTTATATCCATAGCGCTTAATCAGCACCCTAAGTCCTGACACATGATCAGTATGCTCATGAGTTATAAAAACAGCATCAATTGATGACGGATCAATATCCCGCTCGGTTAAGGCAACGGTTATACGCCTTGCGCTGACACCCGCGTCAATCAGAATACCGCCTTTAGCCGATCCGATATATGTACAGTTTCCACTGCTGCCGCTGAAAAGCGGGCAGAACCTTGCCATTGTAAAACCCCCTGATTTAAAAAAAAGCGTAACAAAAAGTTACGCTTGACGGCGTTTTCACCTGTTTTACAGCGCCCTGACAGCAACCGAATCCGACACAACGATGCGGCAGATATCCCCGCCAAGCTGCGCTAACTTATCCACAATATTTTCATACCCTCGCTCAATATGCTGTATATCTTCAATTTCGGTTTTGCCGCGTGCCGCCAGCGCTGCAATAACCATTGCTATGCCCCCGCGTAAATCGGTCGCCTTGACCGGAGCGCCCGTAAGATAATCAACCCCCTGAAAAACAGCCACCTTGCCGTCAACCTGCACTTGAACGCCCATTCTTCTTAGCTCGTCAACATAACGAAAACGGTTGTCCCAAACGCTTTCGGTCAATATGCTGGTGCCCTTGGCTATTGAAAGAAGCACCGATATCTGTGGCTGCATGTCGGTCGGAAATCCCGGATGGGGCATTGTTTTAACATTACAGTGGATGAGTGGCTCGGGACGGCATACCCTAATCGAATCGTCATATTCTTCAATATAAACACCCATTTCCTGCAACTTGGCCGTAATCGATTCAAGGTGCTTGGGTATAACATTGCGAATCAATACATCACCGCCGGTCGCAGCTGCGGCAGCCATATAAGTACCAGCCTCAATTTGGTCGGGAATAATCGAATAAGTGGTGCCGTAAAGATGATCCACACCACGCACCTTGATAACGTCCGTGCCGGCTCCGCGTATATCTGCACCGGCCGAATTGAGAAAGTTGGCCAAGTCGACAATATGCGGCTCTTTCGCTGCGTTTTCAATTATTGTAAAGCCGCGCGATTTGACGGCACACAACATTGCATTTACAGTGGCGCCTACCGAAACTATATCAAGATAAATTGAATTGCCCACTAAACGGTTGGCAACCACCTCTATCATACCGTTTTCCATTGGCGACACAGTGGCCCCAAGTGCATTGAATCCCTTTATATGCTGGTCAATCGGACGGACACCAAAATTGCAACCCCCCGGCATGGAAACACGCGCTATTCCGAAACGAGACAACAGCGCTCCTATAAAATAATAAGACGCGCGCATATGGCGCGCCAAATCATGTGGGACAATATAGCCGAAAATATTACGGTTGTCGATTTCGACGGTATTTTTATTTATATATCTGACTTTTGAGCCTAAATACTTTAAGATTTTTAAAGTATTTGTAACATCTGCAATGTTTGGTATATTTTCAATACGGCAAACGCCGTCAATTAGCACAGTAGCAGGAAGAACAGCAACGGCCGCGTTTTTCGCACCACTTATATCAACTTGGCCACATAGGCGATTGCCTCCGATGATTCGAAATTTTTCCAATCAACCCACTCCTCAAGCATTATAACATTTCTATTATACCACCGAATTCGGAAAATTCCAAGCCTAAATATAACATTACGACGTTTAAATGAAAATTACATATATTAATTTTTTCCATTATTCGGGTATTTATTCAAGCTATTATATAAGCATGTTAATAATAAATTTATTTAATTTGATTTTGTATTAACCAAACAAACATAGTATAATAATTCGCATAGCAGATTGCGAAATTTTTATCAAAAACACGCTGAATATGCTTATATTAGTCAATTGCGTAATATATAAATTTGCGGGCGAACACAGTTGGCCCCTACAATACATTAAAGAGGTGGTTAAATGAAACGCGGGTTAATTCATCTGTATTACGGCGACGGAAAAGGCAAAACAACCACAGCAATGGGGCTTTGCCTTCGTGCAGCCGGACATGGTATGCGTATAGGAATTGCGCAATTTCTAAAGCCCGGCAATTCCGGTGAGCTGGCAATATTAAAAACTCTAAACTGTGTCCACATATTTCCTTTTTTTAAATCAGTCAAATTTACATTTCAAATGACCGAGAATGAAAAAGTTAAGGCAAAGGAATTTTATACCCAATTACTGAACGATATCAAGGCAAAAGCTCCCGCGCTTGACATGCTTTTTCTTGATGAATCGGTTAGTGCTTATACAGAAAACCTTATTGACAAAAGCTCACTTTTACAATTTTTGAGCAACCGTCCGGCAGGTCTTGAAATAATATTGACAGGTCATAAGCCCCCGTCAGAGCTTTTAGACATGGCCGATTACATCAGCGAAATTAAAAAAGTCCGCCACCCATTTGAAAAAGGTGAAAAAGCCCGAAAAGGTATTGAGTGGTAGATTTAATTTTTTATATAGGGTATAGAGCTGTCATTTTTGTCCAGATATGCTTCAATTATATATCTCGGTCTGTTCTTAACCTCACTGTATATTTTTCCGATATACCCACCTACTACACCAATGCACAATAGCTGTATTCCACCCAAAAGCCATATCGATGCCACAATCGCGGTCCAGCCCGGAACGGCAACGCCTGCGAAATAGGATACCAATGCATATAAAAGCCCCAAGACGCTTAGCAGCGATATAACAATTCCTAAATTCGATATAATTTTTAATGGCCTTACACTAAAAGACGTAATGCCCTCCAGTGCAAAGCTCAGCATTTTTTTTAAAGGGTATTTAGACACTCCGGCGGCACGCTCGTGCCGTTCATAGTATACGGTACCACTTTTAAACCCTATCATCGGTACAATACCGCGCAGGAAAATGTTTACTTCTCTATATTCATGCAGTGCGTCAAGTGCACGCTTCCCCATCAGTCGGTAATCTGCATGATTGAACACTATGTCTATTCCCAGGTGGTTCATGATCTTATAAAAGCTTTCGGCAGTAAACCTTTTAAAGAAAGTGTCGGTTGCACGCTTTTTACGTACGCCATACACCACTTCGCAGCCTTGCATATACTGCTTTATAAACTCACCCAACACCTCAACATCGTCCTGTAAATCTGCATCAAGCGAAATTGCACAATCGGCCGATTCCCTTGCTGCCATCAGTCCGGCAAGCAGAGCGTTTTGATGTCCGGCATTGCGCGCCAGTTTAAGCCCGCTGACCAGTGGCGACTCGTTGTGAAATCGCGTTATAAGCTCCCATGTCGTGTCACTGCTGCCATCATCTACATACAGTATGCGGCTTTTTTCATCTGCCTGACCGCTATCAATAAGGCTAACAAGCTTGTCCAGAAGCCTTTTATTTGTTTTTGGCAAAACCTCCTGCTCATTATAGCAGGGCACCACAATATAAACGACAGGCATATTAACATCCCCCTATTCCACAAACCGGGTTATAAGCTCATCAATCTCATCAAGCGCAAGACCACATTCTCTCAGATATTCGGCCGCGCCACCATATTTAGAATAAAGGTATTTAAGTGTTTTATACATATCCTCAGCACGAGAACGGAATACAAAGTCGGGCACTTCTATTCCCTGCTTTCGGTATTGCTCATGCTGCTTGTCAAACATGCCCTTTGTGTTTTGCTCGCTCACCGAGTAATCGGATGCAATCATTGAGTCGGGGACACCCGCCAATTGCAGCAGCAGCATTGCGACCACGCCCGTTCTGTCCTTGCCCGCCGTGCAGTGAAACAGTGACGCACTGCGATTATTCAAGAATAAACGAAAAATCCTGCCATACTGCTGCTTGCAGCCGCTAAGCAAAAGGCAATACAATTCAGCCATTGAATTGGGCAAATGATCTTTGGACAGCGACGAGTTTAGTGAATCGAACATCACGACATTCTTGTAGTCAACTCCCTTTACAGACGAAAGCCGCGACGGATACTGCTTAATCTCGTCTGGGGAGCGCATATCAACAACCAGTGTCACTCCCATTTTGGCAATAATATCAATATCCTCGGGTGTTAGGGCATGTGTCCCGTCACCGCGCAAAAAAACGCCCTTGCGAGTAACCCGTTTGCCGTCTTTTGTCGAATAACCTCCGAGCTCACGCACGTTTTTAGCGCCACTAAGCTGTATCGGTTTGTTAACTTTTTGTATCATTAAAAACCATTGCCTTTCAAAGCTTTATTTTTACTCCCATGTCTTCCATACTTCAGGCTTGTATCCCACAGTTGCCCGGCGTCCGTTTCGAACAATAGGAGTGTGCAAAAGCAATGGGTTTTCGAGCAGCTTTTGCAGCTTGTCCGATTCATACGCTAAATAGCGAAGCAACACGGCATCTTTTGCTTTATAATCTATCAGCGCATCCAGCTCTCCAACCGCCGCGATTACACTTTCAAGCTCTCCCTTGCTCATGCCACGCCGCGCCAAATCGACACTGTGAAACAAAATTCCACGCTCTTTAAAGTATCGCTCGGCCTTTTTTGAGTCAAAGCATTTTGCCTTTTTAAAAATCTGAATGTTCACGGTATGCACTCACCTTTAAGGCATATTATAAACAAATTTAATTTGAATTAGTCTTATTCAATCGGTTTGCCCGAAACCACCAAATCAAATTCGTCCATAATTTCTTTGGAAGGTTGTTTGCACATAAGACTCACAACAAATATTGCTAATGAAGCGATTATAAACGCGGGCAGCAATTCATAGATGTCAAACACACCGCCTAATTTACGGACAAGAAATTTCCACACAAAGATCATTACACTGCCCGAAAGCATGCCCGCAAAAGCACCCCAAAGCGTGGTGCGCTTCCAGAACAGTGCAAACAATACAACCGGTCCGAAGGCAGCGCCAAATCCCGCCCATGCAAATGAGACAACCTCGAACACCGAATTGTTTGGGTTGAGTGCAATTATAGCTCCGATGATTGCTATCACAACAACAGTGGCTCTTGAAACCCACATTATAAGCCTATTATCAGCATTCTTATACACTATACCTTTAAAGAAATTTTGAGACACGCTTGATGATGCAACAAGAAGCTGCGAATCCGAGGTGGACATTGTCGCGGCAAGAATGCCCGCCAGAATAATGCCCGCAAACACCAATAAAATAAAGCTGTTGCCTCCAAGCTTTCGCGCCAACACAATAAATATTGTTTCAGGGTCATCTATATTCTTGACTACGGCAGCACCGATAATACCGATAAGCAAGGCTGAAAACAGTGAAATGACAACCCATACTGTAGCAATTCTGCGCGAGGTTTTCAGTTTGTTTTCTTTACGAATTGCCATAAAGCGCAGCAGTACATGGGGCATACCGAAATAACCAAGACCCCATGCAAGGGTGGAAATAATTGTAATGAAGCCGTATGGCGCTGATTTGCCGGTTTCGGGAACAAAGCTGCGAACCATACTCAAAAATCCCGGCATTAAATTTGCGTTGTCAACAACACTATCAATTCCGCCTGCGGCGCTGATGCCAAAGAACAAAATCACAACAAGTGCAACAGACATCAATAATCCCTGAATTAAATCTGTTACGCTCTCGGCAAGAAAACCGCCTATAGCCGTGTAAAGCACCACGACCAATGCACTAACCAGCATTGCCACCTGATAGTTTATCCCTAACAGGCTTTCAAACAATTTCCCGCATGCGGCAAACCCGGAAGCGGTATATGGTATGAAAAATATTAAAATAATTAAAGCTGATATGCTCATCAAAATCTTTGATTTATCATGAAAACGGTTAGAAAAAAAGTCAGGAAGCGTTATCGAATTGTTTGCCACCACCGTATAACGGCGCAACCGTTTTGCAACAAACAGCCAGTTTAAATATGTACCCAAAATAAGACCAATTGCAGTCCAGCCGGCATCTGCAAATCCGGTTAAATACGCAACACCCGGTACGCCCATAAGCAAATAACTGCTCATATCCGACGCCTCGGCACTCATTGCGGTTACAAGCGGTCCCAAACGCCTGCCACCCAAAAAGAAATCATCGGTTGTTTTGTTGCGCTGTGCATAAACAATTCCTATTATCAAAACCGCAACCATATAAACCGACATGGACACCATTAAAATTATTTGTTCTCCGCTCATTTTACCTCTCCTTTAATCCTTTTTATTAAGGCGCTTTTGCTTAACATTTTTCCAATACTCTTTAAAAGCCTGTTCATTTTTATTGTTGCCGGGCACATAATACACCTTGTCGCGCAAAACATCGGGCAAATACTGCTGAGACACCCAGCCATATCCATAATCATGCGGATAAAGATAAAACTGCCCTTTGTGCTCGCAATCCTCACCGTCATAATGCATGTTTTGAAGCTGGCGGGGTATCGGCCCGGTTTTGCCCGCTTTTATATCATCAATTGCCGCGTTTATTGCATTATAAGCAGAGTTTGATTTTGGCGAATTGCACACTAATATAACAGCATTGGCAAGTGGAATTCGCGCTTCGGGCAACCCAACCTGCAACGCCGAATCCACAGCCGCTTTGACGATAGGTATAACCATTGGATAGGCAAGTCCCACATCCTCGCACGCACACACCAAAAGTCGGCGGCACGCCGATAATAAATCGCCGGACTCAAGCAAGCGGGCAAGATAATGAATTGCAGCATCTGCATCTGAGCCGCGCATTGACTTTTGAAACGCCGACAGAATATCATAATGCTCATCACCGGCACGGTCGTAACGCATGGTGCTGTGCTGTGAAAGCTGCGCTGCAGTATCAACAGTGATATTTAAAACACCGTTTTTGTCCGGCGCAGTTGCCAGCACGCAAAGCTCAGCCGCATTGATTGCCTTACGAACATCACCACCACAGGTTTGTGAAATATGTGAAATGACATTATCATCAACATTTATTGACAGCATTTTTTCTTGCTTTAAAAATTCAAAAGCGCGGATTACCGCCTTTTTTATTTCCTCGGGCTTTACAGATTTAAATTCAAAAACAGTTGAGCGGCTTAATATTGCGTTATAGACATAAAAATACGGGTTTTCAGTCGTTGACGCGATTAGAGTAATACGGCCGTTTTCAATATGCTCAAGCAGCGTCTGCTGCTGTTTTTTATTAAAATACTGTATTTCGTCAAGATACAACAACACGCCGTTGACTGCCGCCAGCGTATCCAACTCTTCCACCACCGCTTTTATATCTGCAGTAGACGCCGTTGTACCGTTAAGCTTGTGCATTCGGATGTTAGACTTACCTGCAATTATCCGGGCAAGCGTGGTTTTGCCTACACCCGAAGGCCCGTAAAATATTAGATTTGGGATTTGTCCCGATTCGATTATATTTCGCAGAGCCTTTCCGTGCCCCAGCAAATGCTTCTGACCAACTATATCGTCAATGCTTTCGGGGCGCAGTCTGTCGGCAAGCGGTACGTTCATCTCCACAACCCCTTCAAAATGCAGTTATTGCTTATTACGACGAAATCTATCAATAGCGCGCCTTATGCTTTCATCCCAAAAGTCCCATTCATGGGCGCCCTCCCATTCTTCATAGCAATGAGGAATACTAAGGCTGTCAAGATGCGCACAAAATCTTTTGTTGTCCTCGTACAAAAAATCGGATAACCCACAGGTTATATACAAATCCGGCACATTTGTGTGAGCACCCGCCAAGTTACTGGCAAGCGAAAACAAATCGTCACGAGGTTTTATTACACCATTATTTATTGCATAGCATTCGTTAATACTCATTAAGTCCTTTGTAACTTTAAATCTTGACTTAACATCCAATGCGCCCGAAAAGCTTGCGGCGGCAATATAATTTTCGGGATATGTAAGTGCCGCTTTAATCGCACCATAGCCTCCCATAGACAAACCGGCAATAAAATTATCCTCACGCTTGCTTGAAAACCTAAACATATTGCGGCAAATCAATGGGAGCTCTTTAGCTATATAAGTAAAATAGCTTAAGCCGTACTCCATATCAGTATAAAAGCTACGCTGAACCTCGGGCATAACCACTGCAATACCTGCATGCTCGGCATATCTGTCAACATTTGTACGCCTAAGCCACGCGGAATGATTATCTGAAAGTCCGTGCAAAAGATACAATACAGGTATATCCCCGTCCAAGCCCTGTGGAATTGAAACAGTAAGCGATGTCATCATTTCAAGAGCGTTTGAACGTATTGTGCCTTCAAAAACTGACATTAAATCACCGGCTTTAAATTAATATATAGGATATTTTTTGCAAAGGTCTACGACCGCGGCACGGATTTTTTCGGCATTCGCTTCAAAGTCATTAATTGCATCTGCGATAAATCCTGCAATTAAGTCCATATCGTCTGTATTTAACCCGCGGCTGGTAACAGCCGGAGTACCAACCCGCACGCCGCTTGTAACAAACAGGGAAAGCGGCTCGTTTGGTACGGTGTTTTTGTTGACGGTAATATAGACCTCGTCAAGACGATGTTCAAGCTCTTTGCCGGTAATGCCGGTTCCGCGCAAATCAATGAGCATTAGATGATTGTCGGTGCCGCCTGAAACTAACTTTACCCCACGGTCGCAAAGCCCCTTTGCCAGCGCTGTCGCATTTTTGCGAATCTGGCGCTGGTAATCTTTAAATTCACTCTTTAGCGCTTCGCCAAAACACACAGCCTTGGCGGCAATAACGTGCATTAACGGGCCGCCCTGCGTACCGGGGAACACTGCCTTATCAATAGCCTTTGCATATTTTTCGCGGCACAGAATAAGACCGCCGCGCGGTCCACGCAACGTTTTATGAGTTGTCGATGTGACCACGTCTGAATAAGGGATTGGACTGATATGCTCACCCGCCGCAACCAACCCGGCAATATGAGCCATATCAACCATAAGTAATGCGCCGCAGGAGTCGGCAATTTCGCGCAAAATATCAAATCTTATTTCCCTTGCATATGCACTTGCACCTGCAACTATAAGCTTTGGGTTTGTCTTTTTAGCAATATCCGCAAGTTTATCATAATCAATTTTGCCTGTGTTTTCGTCCACACCATATGGCACAAAATTATATAAAGTGCCCGAAAAATTTACCGGTGATCCGTGCGTCAGATGTCCGCCGTGGGCAAGATTCATACCCAGCACGGTATCACCCGGCTTGATAAGCGCGGCATATGTCGCTTGGTTTGCCTGTGCGCCTGAATGCGGCTGCACATTAGCATGCTCGGCACCAAACAGCTTGCATGCACGCTGGCGCGCTATATCCTCAACCACATCGACATGCTGGCACCCGCCGTAATAGCGCTTGCCGGGATATCCTTCGGCGTATTTATTCGTCAGTACGCTGCCCATTGCCGCCATAACCGCCGGTGACACAATATTTTCGGAAGCTATTAGCTCCAGGTTGCGCCGTTGACGAAATAATTCTTTTTCCATAGCTTGACCGACTTCAAAGTCGGCATCCTTTACAAAACCTATCGTATCCATCATTTTGGAGTACATAAATCGGCTCTCCTTTAAAAAACATTGCATTTAATATATCATTTTTTAAAACGAAATCCAATACCAAACTACAAACAAAGTGCAATTTTGTATTTTTTTCGTAAAATTTAGATTTTTTCTTCAGTTGTGTTCAAGATAATCACGAACCGGCATCCAAAGCGACAGCTTTTTTTCAAACTTCATTGCGCGCGCCGGACTGGTTGACGGCAAAGTTGTTTTTTTTAGTGAGCTAAATACATCAGGCACAACAAGGCGCTTATAAAGCTTTGCAGCATTTTGCGAATTGAAGAATACCGCCTCAAGCATAGGACATTTATCTGCTATTATATTAAAATCGTTTGCAGCCGGCTGTTTAATGTTCGAGTCGGCACTTCCCTCTCTTTCACATGCACTTAACACATCCCACAGGGCAATTCTCTTTTCAATTAAAAATCGTGTTCTATGCTCATATTCAGCCGGCACCTGCCTGTCCCATAGGCTGAATATTATTTTCCAGAACGCATTTTGCGGATGACCATAATACTGCTTAACGCGTATTGATGCGACCGATGGCATAGTGCCAAGAATAAGTACGCGTGCATCTGCATCGGCAACAGGTGAAAAGCCTTTTAGCACAATCCCACCTCTTGTTTTTGAAAAATATTTTAAATTATTATAACATATATCTCTGTATTATTGACCTTAATTTAAAATTAACGTAATATTATATTGTATTATCTCATAAAATAATACAGTTTGTAAAAATATGCTACTATATTACATTTATTAGTGAAACGAGGCAGTTTATGACCGAAAATAAAAAAAAGCAAGCGGCAAAAAAAGCGATAGAGGCTTTAAAGAAGCTTTATCCAAATGCAAAATGCTCGCTTAGTTTTAAAAATCCATTGCAATTGCTGATTGCAACGCGGCTGTCAGCTCAATGCACAGATGAGCGTGTTAACCGCATAACACCCGCGCTTTTTAATCGATATCCCACACTTGAAGACTTTGCTGATGCTGACGTTGCCGAAATTGAACAATATATTCACTCGTGCGGTCTTTATAAAACCAAGGCACGCGATATAGTTGCGGCAGCGCGTATGCTGCGTGACAAATACGATGGCAAGATTCCCGACACAATAGAGCAGCTATTAAAGCTGCCGGGAGTCGGGCGTAAAACCGCAAATCTTATTATTGGCGATGTATATGGCAAACCGGCGGTAGTAACCGACACGCATTGCATCCGCATATCAAACCGGCTGGGGCTTTGCAATACCACAAATCCGGTAAAAGTTGAATCTGAGCTTAAGAAAATTCTTCCGGCACACGAAAGTAACGATTTTTGCCATCGGCTTGTGCTGTTCGGGCGCGATATTTGCCGCGCACGCTCGCCGCGCTGTACCGATTGCCCGATTGAATGGTGCCCGTCAAAAAACGCGAATTAGTCTTAATTTTTTGTGAGAATGTTTTTTTATTAGTTGCCATATGCATAATACATGCCTTGTATACCGGAATTGCGATAATGCTAAGCAGACCCCACAGCACACTGTAAAGGAAACAGACCTGCCCTTTAAAATTGAAAGGCAAGGCGCTATAATCCCAGACATTCATCTTTAACCTAAGGTTAAAAAGGCAACCGCTAAAGAACTCAATTGCGGTTATTGCAAAGGAGCACAATGCACAGCGTACAAAAAGGCATCGTTTGCTAACGGTATGAATAAAACCAATGACATTAAAGCACACACCTCCAACAATAAACATAGACCAATGAGTATATCCCCTCCAAATTATTTCTATAATATTATAAATGGCACCCCCAACACAGAATAAAAACAAGGTGCATTTTATTGTGAATACAACAAGGTTCCCGGGTGCCCGCCCGCAATCTTTGATTGCGGTAGCGGGTGGGTTTCCTTTATTTCTTTCCATAAATTTAATATCCCCCGTACATAAGATAATAATAGATTGCCCTTTAAAACGGGGGACAGGCACTACAATTTTTCCCTGTTACGGAGGATTACCATATGAAAATAGAAACATTAAAAAAGCCGACAATTATCAAAGTCGGCAAAACGCATTATGAAGACCGCTCGGTGTACCGATTCACATATTCCAAGCTGTTTTGGATTTTCTTTATAGCCTGTTTTCTTGGAGTTGTGTTTGAAACAGCATGGTGCCTGATTATGAGGCACCGCTATGAAAGCCGTGTCGGCGTAATATACGGGCCGTTCAACCCGGTATACGGCTTTGGTGCAGTACTGCTAACCGTCATTTTAAAGCGGCTGAGCAACAAGCGTGATTTGTGGGTTTTTCTTTTTAGCATGGTTATTGGCGGATCATTCGAGTACATATGCAGCTTTGTGCAGGAAATCGCACTTGGCACGGTATCTTGGGAATACAGTCACACCCAGTTCAATTTAAATGGCCGCACAAATCTGATGTATTCTTTTTTTTGGGGCATACTCGGCTTATTATGGGTAAAGGAATTGTTTCCCCGCCTGTCTTCACTATTAGACCGCATACCTGCCCGCATTAATAAATGGCTTACTGTGATACTAAGTGCATTTATGCTTTTTAATATGCTTATTTCCCTGCTTGCTCTCGAGCGTCAAAGCCAGCGCCGCGTGGAAGCTAAGCCGGCTAATGCGATTGCTCGGTTTTTGGACAAACAATATCCCGACGAATTCTTAAAAAAGAAATACCCTAATATGATGACGGTAACTGATCAAGATAAAAAATAGCATTGGCAAAACCTATTATTCTAAAACAGGTTATTATTTTAGCATATCCAAAAATTCCTGTTCATTTATTATGCGGATTCCAAGCTGCTGTGCTTTTGTCAGCTTGCTGCCCGCTTGCTCCCCGGCAAGCACAGCCGTAGTTTTTTTAGATACACTGGATGATATCTTGCCACCGTGTTTTTCAATCAGCGCCGACGCCTCATCTCGCTTAAGTGTTGGCAGTGTGCCCGTCAGCACAAAGGTCATACCGCTAAATCTATTGTCGGCTTCAACGCCCTTTTTTTGCATGTTCACGCCGGCCTCGCGAAGTTTATTAATAAAATGACGAGACTGCGGCAATGCAAAAAATTTAGCAGCACTTTGTGCCATGATGTCGCCAAAACCGTCAATTGACGCAATCTCATCTGCCGTAGCATTCATCAGGCTATTCATATCGCCAAACCTGTCCGCTAAAAGCTTTGCGGCCTTTTGACCGATATGACGAATGCCAAGCGCATAAATCACCCGGTACAAGTCGTTTTCTTTTGATCTCTCAATTGCGGCTAAAAGGTTAGCCGCCGATTTGTCTCCCATTCGCTCAAGCTTTGAAACGTCTGCCCCATCGATTGTATAAAGATCATATGCATTGCTTATTAACCCGGCACTGACAAGCTGTTCGACAACCGCCGGCCCCAGTCCCTCGATATCCATCGCATCTCGCGATGCAAAATGAATAATGTTTCTGAGCCTCTGTGCCGGACATTCGGGGTTATGGCACCGCAGCGCCGCCTCACCCGGCTCGCGTATTGCATCCGAGCTGCATGACGGGCAGACAGCCGGCATTTCATAGACAACTGCGTTTGGTTCATGAGAAACCACTCGCACAACCTCGGGAATTATGTCGCCTGCCTTTCGCAGCACTACGACATCTCCAATGCAAAGCCTTTTTTCATTTATAAAATCCTGATTGTGCAGCGTTGCACGGCTAACGGTAGTACCTGCAAGTGTCACGGGTTCAAACAGCCCTGTCGGCGTCAGAACACCGGTACGCCCAACATTGATTTCGACATGAAGTAGCCTTGTCTGCTTTTCCTCAGGTGGATATTTATAAGCCGAAGCCCATTTCGGAAATTTGGACGTGCTTCCCAAACGGCTGCGATGTGCAAAGTCATTAACCTTTACAACTGCACCGTCAATATCGTAGGGCAACGTGCTCCTAATGTCTCCGATACGCTTAATCTCACGTATTGCATCTTCTATCGAATCAACAACCTTGTAAAATGGAATGATCGGAAATCCGAGTTTTTTCATAAGCTCAAGTGACAAGTCATGGCTATTTACAGTTTCGCCCTCAATAAGCTGTAAATTAAAAATGAATGCATCTAAATTGCGCTTTCTCGTAATCTCTGAATTTTTTTGACGAAGCGAGCCTGCCGCCGCATTTCGCGGATTTTTAAAAGGTCTAATACCATTCAAATCCTGTTGCTTTACCAGTTCGGCAAAGCTCTGCTGTGGCATATAAACCTCCCCTCGGACTATAATGCGGGGAACCGGGCGCGTAAGCTTTCGGGGTATTGAGCGTATAGCAAAAAGATTGTTTGTGACATCTTCGCCCGTCTGCCCGTCCCCGCGCGTTGCGCCCCTTATAAAAATTCCATCAATATATTCAAGCGAAATTGAAAGCCCGTCAATTTTTGGTTCTACAACATAAACAGGTTTATCAACCGTCTGGCGAACACGCCTGTCAAATTCTCTAAGCTCGTCAATCGAAAACACATCCTGCAGGCTTTCGAGCGGCACTTCATGTATTACCGGTGTAAAAAGCTGTGACACCGCACCCTGAACTTTTTGAGTATACGAATCGGGAGTGATAAACTCCGGGTATTGCTTTTCAAGCTCCCTAAGCTCGCGTGTCAACATATCAAACTCGTCGTCTTCTATTGCGGGGGCATCAAGCTCATAATATAAACGGCTGTATTCATTAATCAATTCGCGCAGATGTAAAATTCTTTTTTCCGCGGCTTTTTTATCCATTTCTTTCTCCTTAATACGATTTCAATTAACCAATTGCGAAATGCACTTGTGGTTTCATCAAAGCAGTGCATTTCGCAATCGGCTAATGATTTCAATAATACTTTTCAATATTATACCAAACATTATATGTCTTGAAAAGCTTTATACTTATACTAATATCTGCCGACCATCCAGTTTGGAACCTCGCCCACAATAATGCTGTCAGCAATTGTAAATCCGGTGTCGACCTCTGTCGCCGTGCTCTCACCTTGTATTACTGTATATATTATTACTTTAACTTCAAGAGTTATTTCATGTCTTGTCTGATTGATTCCCGCACTTTCGAAAAGGTTTTTATAAGAAGTCTCAACTGTCGAATTCATTGGCACCTTAATTGTAATATTAGGTCCACGACCGGTAAGCAGTCCACCGACAAGCGATCCTAAAGGTATATCAATCTTTTGCACCTTTTGCTGTTCGAGCTGCTCTAATACAGCCTTACTAACAGCCGATTTTAATATGTTCATATTGCCGGTATCTGTTTCAACCGACAAAATTTTACCTTCATTATCTTTGGTCACCGCAGCTAAATCGCCATAATCCACGCTTAAATTTGAAAGCACGCTTTCAACCGCATGATTTATCGCAAGAGTTGCCGATGTGATAGCCTGATTATTGCCGTATGTTTCAATCATAGGACGCACGCGCCAGTCAACAAGCACCGCGAACAGTGAAAAAATAAAAAAAGCTAATCCCAATATAAAAATAAGAATTCGTTTGTTTCGCCGGATTTTGACATGTCTCAAATCAACCGCCCCCATAAAACCTATATCCCATAATACGCGAGTGTAAAGTATATGGTGAGAGTAAAAATAAATTTTACACTTGCGATTAAGTTCGACAAATAATACTGGTTGTATAACTTTTTCGCTATATTTGGCGGTTTGATGCCAAAATATATAATATATATAAAGCTATTAGCGTGAAATAATAGAACGCAATTAAATTGAAATTTCAATGATTAAGGGTGATATGAAAAATGGATGATAAAAAAAGGCGACTGATTTTGTCAAGAAATAATAATAAGCAGGAACCTACCAGAACGAAAAAAATAATTGATAACCCATTATCAATAACCGAAGATGAAGAATCAATTAAACTAACCGGCAGTACGGCAGCCGCGGATATGAATTTTTATTTTAATCAGGTAAAAATTCAGAATACCGAGTAATATTTAATGGACTGACACACGCATTTAGTGTCAGTCCATTAGTATTAAGATTCATCGCTATGTGAATCCATGCCTTGAGAAAAATCAATTATTTCAGAAGTTGATAGCATTACATTTTCCGTTATTTCCGGATCCTCATTTAACAAAGGCTTTTCATACGAGTTCTCAGCAGTTTCTGAATCATTTTCACCTACAATTTTGTTACAAGTAAAGGGTGAAAGCATACCCTTTTTTAAATTTAATTTTTGAGCAATATTTTCAGGGATTGGTATTTTCCCTTTTTCTGTTTTAATATAAAGGTTTTCCATTAAGTTTTACATTCCTTTGTAAAATTGAATAAATTGGTGTGCGGGCGGATATAGAATCCGCCC
>JAQVFM010000001.1:0-83609 GCA_028697255.1 Oscillospiraceae bacterium | reverse complement strand
TTTGATTAGGGCAACCAACATTTATGTATTTATATTTATGCATAATGTATTGTAGGGAACGCCGTCCCACCGCCTGCAAATACGTCTAATTTAATTTGGCACTATAATTTTGATCGTGCAAAGGATATCCATTTATGAATGATATGAATAAGGAGCCGCGCTAAATATTTTGCGTCAGCTCCCTGTTTTTTGTTACGGCTCTATGTAGTTTTTCTTTTTAATTCCGAAAATCTTGCGTAGGATTCCGCCAATTAACTTTGGACTTTTAACAATTACTACTTTCATTCGTGACTCCCCCAATTCAGTTTTTGACCAGAGAAAATCCCATTAAAACCAACGCAGCCGCTGCCAATACCAATATCAGTTTTGCCGGCAATATTTCCGCCAACAAGAGTCCTGCACCAAAAGCGGCAAAAACCCAGCCTGCGCAGTTGCATCGTTTCACAAACAACACCACCCCTTATACTGATATTGACAGCGGCATTATTCCGTGTCTTAATAACAGCATATTCCATATCGGTCAATGTGGTGTCAATCTTTTGAAATAATAATTATTAAAATTCCCTGTCTGAATGTTATTTCGACATTGGCATTATCTTTAAAAGAATTGCTCACTCCAAGTGGAAAATCAGGCGTCAATACGGCATTTTCAAGCTCATATACGGCATGACGCACAGAAAGACCGCAGACATCGCCTGCATATGCTAAAAGCGAAAGGTTCGAATTTTCGACAGGCTCTATCACCACCCGCCCGGGCAAAACCATTCTCACAATATTTTTTTCATCGGCAAGCATTGCTTTTGCACCGTGTCGCAAAAGAAAAAGCATCACTGCAAAATTGGCCATTGTATGATCAAGCCGTCCGCCGCTTGCACCCAGCAGTAAAAAGTCCTTAAATCCTCGTTCCAGACCCAAACGTGCAGCCGCCATTGTGTCGGTGTCGTCTTTTTTTACCGGCAGCTCAACAACGGGCACTTGGTAACGCATTGCCCGTTTTCTTTGCAGCGAGTCGAAATCGGCTACTATCAAATCCGGATTGAGCTTCAGCCTTTCAATAAGCCGGAGCCCTTTATCGGCCGCTATTATAAAATCCTGCGGTCGTAAAAGCGGCAGCAGCGCACCCGCGTTATTCACCGGACCTGCACCGCATATAACGCACCGGCGCGGTTTTTCACATTTAGGCATACTAATCACCTTTCGACTTATCCCATGCCTTAATATCCTTTATTTCATCATATATCTCACAATAGTTGTTATGACGCTCTACTGTAATGGCACCGTGTCGCACAGCCTCAAGGACAGCACAGCCGTTCTCTTTTATGTGGGAACAGCTTGAAAACCTGCACTTTGTCAAATATGATCTGAACTCCCTAAAACACCCGGCAAGCTCGTCCTTGTTCATTTTAAAATCTAACGAAGAAAAACCCGGTGTATCCACAACACGCGCCCCAAAATCAAGTGAAAAAATCTCTACTGCCCTTGTCGTGTGCCGGCCTCTGCCTAACTTTTTGCTAATTTTGCCGGTTTCGAGAGTATACTTGGGATCAAGTGAATTTAGCAAGCTGGATTTGCCTACACCTGAATTTCCACATAAAGCACACAGATTGCCTTTAAGCCGTTTTTTAATTGGTGCAACCCCTTGCCCGGTTATATTAGACACAGTGAAAACCTCGAACAGGGATTTTTTATAAATTCCTTCGATATACGATGTATCGCCTAAGTCAGACTTAGTTATAACAATAATAGGTTCAATATCGTTTTTTTCGGCTGTTGCAACCATTTTATCAATAACAAGGGTGTTCGGCTCGGGCTCGGCAATCGACGCCACCACGACGAGAATATCAATATTCGCAACCGGCGGACGAATAAGAAAATTGCGTCTTTCGCCAATGTCCTCAATCCAGCCTGTATTGCTGTCAATCACAGAAATGCGAACATTATCGCCGGCAACCGGAGATATCCCGCGTTTTCTTAAAATGCCCCTGGCACGGCACTCATATACCGCATCGGCGGCCTCTACATAATAGAAGCCGCCGATACATTTTAATACAATTGCGTCAAGGTGCTGCGTCATAGATATTCCTTTCAATCCCACCAATTATGATTCGTCGTGCTGGTAGTTGGGGTATCTTCTGTCGTTGTACTTGTTGATTCTATAAAATCACGCTTTTCAAGAAGTATTTTTTCTTGTGTAATACAATTTATTCTATATCTCAAATAGTCTTGCCATTTTTCCGTATCACCTTTGGTATGCGGTCTGATTTTTATAATTACTTCATACTGTTCTTTTTGCGCTTTTAACACAATTGTTTTTAACCCTATTGAAACGGGTATAATGTCGTTCTCGTCATATTCCGGTTCGTGCCTGCCGGCAACATAAATACGCACATCAATTGGGGTTGTTGTATCAGGCAATACCAATGGCAGCTCATAATCCCTGAATCCTGATGCTACGACAAGTGTGACCTTGGAACCGGGTGCCATTAAGGTGTCCTTTTTCGGTTCCTGACTGATTACCGTATCCCTGGGATAGGTATCATGGTTTGCATACTTCACTTCATCTACCGCAAAGCCGGCTTCTGTCAATGTTTTCTTTGCGGTTTCAAGACTTGCAGCGGTCACATCGGGAACAGGTTCGTCGGGCACCGGGTCGGTGCCTGTGCTGACGTACATCTGAATTGTGCTGTTTTTGGGAACCATACGACCAGATGGGGGATCTATTTTAATCACAAAACCGCGCTCAACCTCATCACTCGACTGCGACACGGTTTGCACTTTAAAGTATGCCTCAAGCCGTTCTCTGACAACATCCATGTGCTCGTTTTTGCTGACAAGCGGAACTTCAATCATTTGCGGCCCTAAGCTAACTGTAAGCTTAATTTCAGAATGCAGCTTAACTCTTGTGGGCGACATCGGATCCTGGTTGATTATCTGGCCTTTGGGCACAGTATCGTCGTGCACTTCGGTTGGAAGGAATTTAAACTTTTCTTTATTTTCGGGGTCATTTGCAACTTCCAGATAATCCTGACCGATAAAGTTGGGGACTACAACCTCTTCGGTAGGTTTCTCGCCAATAATTCCAAGCAATGTAACTGCGCCGACAAATAATAGCGCAACAAGAACAAATGCACCCGCTACCGCCGCCAGTATCGGTATTACCGGGGGACCCTTGCGCTCCTCGTCCTGCTCATCGTCGATTTCATCTTCCATCTCGTCTTGATTGGGGTTGTTACCCTTGATACGGGTTATTGCCTCGACAAACCGTGTTGGAGTTTCATCAACAAAATATTTGTATTCAAAATGTATGCTGGGATTGCGTTTAAACTCATCAATATCATACAGCATTTCGGCAGCTGATTGATACCTTTTTGCCGGGTCTTTTTGCATCGCTTTAATTGTAATTTCCTCAAGACCGTCGGGAATATCGGGATTGATATCACGAAGCTTTACAGGTTCGGATTGCATCTGCATTATGGCAACCGACACTGCATTATCTGCTTCAAACGGCAGCTTGCCTGTCAGCATTTCATAAAGCATTACGCCGACCGAATAAATATCTGCCTTTTCATCGGTTATTTCACCCCGTACCTGCTCGGGGCTGATGTAATGCACTGAGCCGATTGCTTTTTCGGCAGCGCTGGTCAACCGCATGTCACTGCGTGAAAAGCGGGCAATGCCAAAATCGGTAACTTTAATCGTACCGTCAGACAGCAGCATAATATTTTGGGGTTTAATATCACGGTGGACTATTCCCTTATCATGCGCATGCTGAAGCGAGCGCAGTATCTGTACCGTAAAATGAACGGCTTCTTTCCAGCGTATGTCCTTTTGCTGCTCAATATATTCCTTGAGAGTGATCCCGTCAATATATTCCATCACTATATACTGAATACGCTCGCCAAAGCTTACATCGTAAACCTTGACAATATTGGGGTGCGACAATATAGCGATAGCTTTTGACTCATTTTTAAATCGGCGGGTAAATTCTTCGTTGGCGAGATACTCATCCTTAAGAATTTTAATAGCAACTATCCTGTCGTCAATCGTGTCATATGCCTTGTAAACATATGCCATGCCCCCAACACCAATAACTTCGCGGATTTCGTAACGACCGTCCAGCCGTTTGCCGATATACTTATCCATAATTCAATCACTCCCGAGTTGTCACAAATATAAGTGTTTGACCGGTGTGGCGGTCAGGCAATAATCACAGCCGTGATATTGTCACTGCCTCCCGCCATATTAGCAGCATGAATCAGCCTTTGAGGTATATCTTGGGCGTCTTCTTCATTTACAATTCTTTTTATATCTTCAATCTCCAACAGATTGGTAAGACCATCGGTGCAAATAAGTAAACATTGGTCCTCGTTGACAATAATCTCATCATAATCACAATCGACCGCATCATCAACACCCAAAGCACGTGTAATCAGATGCTTTCGCGGGTGGTTGCGAGCTTCGTTTTGGGTAAGCTGTCCCTTTTCAACCATTGCCTGCACAATTGAATGGTCTCGAGTGATTTGCTTAATATCCTCAGACCAGACAAGATAGGCTCTGCTATCGCCGACATGGGCAATATACAGCTTTCTGTCAACGACAATTGCCGCCACGACGGTAGTGCCCATGCCCCGCAGCTCATCATCGGCCAACGAGGCGTCATAAATGCCTATATTTGCTGCGGCAATAGCACTTTCCAGCATATTTTTAATTGAACTGCCTTCAAGGCCTTCACGATATATGTCAATAATTCGGTCGGAAATAACCTTAACGGCCATGCCGCTTGCAACATTTCCGCCTTTTGCGCCGCCCATGCCGTCACAAACAACACAGAACAACGCGTTTTCGGACAGACGACCGCATATAAACGCGTCCTGATTGCTTTCGCGAACGCGTCCGGTATCTGTCCTGCCGTAAACGTTCAAGCTATCTCCTCCCCCGGATATACTTACTTAAACCGCTTATTGCCTCGCCTTAACTGGCCGCACGATGCATTGATATCAGCGCCCAATGTCCTCCTTACGGTTACATTGATGCCGGCTTTGCCTAAGATACTCATAAATGACTTTAGTCTCAGGTCGGTGCTTGGGCGCTGGTGGTATTCAGGCACGTTATTAAGCGGGATAAGATTGACATGACATAACATATTGCTGATACGGGATGCCAACTCCCGCGCACAATCGTCTGAATCGTTGACACCGTCAATCATCGCATATTCGAACGAAACGCGTCTGCCTGTTGTACTTGCATAATCACCGCAAGCTTTAAGCAGCTCGGCCACAGGCCACTTGCGGTTTACCGGCATTAGTTGTGATCGTATAGCGTCATTTGGCGCGTGTAGTGAAACTGACAAGGTAAGCTGCAACTTGTAATCCATAAGACGGTATATTTTATCCACAAGTCCGCAGGTAGAAATCGAAACATGTCGCATTCCTATGTGTACGCCACCCGGCTCAGAAAGCATTTGTAAAAATCTTAATACATTGTCAAAATTGTCGAGCGGTTCGCCCATACCCATCAATACGACCGAGGATACACGGATTTTTTGATCCGATTGTGCCGTTTCAATCTGCGCTATCATTTCGGAAGCTTTAAGATTGCGCGCAAAACCGTCAAGCCCTGTTGCGCAAAAACCGCATCCCATCTTGCAGCCCACCTGAGTGGACAGACATTGCGACCACCCGTGCTTATATCGCATTAAAACAGACTCTATATTTAGATCGTCACAAAGCCTATAAAGGTATTTTACAGTATAATCCCTGTCGGATACAAGCTTTTTTTCAATTTTTATATTAGGAATATAAAAACGCTCTTTTAACTGCTCTCTAAGCCTTGCGGGTAAATTAGCCATTTCGTCAATACTTGTAACACCTTTATCCAACCAGCTTCGTATCTGTTTAGCTCGGTATGCCGGCACTTGCATTGCCGAAAGATGCGCGCCCAAATCTTCAATTGTCATGGATTTTAAATCTATGGGACTAAAAGCAATCACCTCGATTTTTTAAAGCCGGCGATAAAAAATCCGTCGGTGCGGTGTATCGGAGGAAATAATGTAATATGATATGACGGCTGTTGCCCAAGAGCGTCAAAGCATTCTTTAAGAGGTAAAATGCGCGGTGAAAACTCTTTGTGCTCGGCCAAAAAGCGTGACGCTATCTGCTGGTTTTCGAGTGGGTTCAGCGTGCATGTCGAATACTGAAGAACGCCGCCCGGACGCACCATCATTGATGATTGATGCAGTATGTCGTATTGCAGACCGGGCAGACCGGCAAAGCTGCCAATTGGTTTATATTTAATTTCGGGCTTGCGCCGAATTACACCTAAACCGGAGCACGGAACATCGCATAAAACCCTGTCAAACTTGTTTAAATACTCCTTAGGACATTTTGTCGCCCCATCCCGAACTGCAACGCGGATAATTTCCACGCCCATTTTTGATGCACGCCGTCGCAAAGCGTCGCACTTGTTGGGGTAAATGTCAAAGGCTGAAATCTCGCCTTCATTTTCCATCATCATAGCGGCGGTCAGGCTTTTCCCGCCAGGTGCCGCACATACGTCTGCCAGCCGTTCACCCGGCATTGGCCCAAGTGCCATCAGACAAATCTGTGACGCCGCATCCTGATGATAATAACAGTTTTCCGATTTTTTATCAAGTCTTTTAAGCTCGGTTGCATCCAATATGTCATAACAGCCGGGCAAAAACGGGTGCCGGCTGTATTCAATGCTTAGACTTTCTAAGGCATCTTCAAAGTCCTTGCAAGTTGTTTTTAGTGTATTGACACGAACAGTTAACGGGGGGACATCGTTGATGCTTTGTGCAAGCCTTACCGCCATATCGCTGTCATAAGATTTACGCCAAAATTCAATCAGCTCCACAGGACACGATGTGCGTATCGCAATCCCCCGCTCGTCATCGTGCAAATCGTCAAAAACACTGCTTTTCTCGCGCTGAATTGTGCGCAAAACCGCGTTAATAAATCCTGTCGCGCGCTCTTGCTTTAGTTCACGCGCAACACGCACGGTTTCGTTAACAGCAGCTCTCGGCGGGATTTTGTCCATATATAAAAGCTGATAACACCCAAGCCTCAGCAGTTCCAAAACGACAGGATGAATTTTTTTTAGTTTTATGCTTGAATGCTTTTCAATAACATAGTCGAGTGTTATAAGACGCTCGGTAACACCATATACAAGACGCGATAATAATGCCCTTTCGGCAGGGGCAAGAGAAGACATGTGATTATTATCACTTAAAACGTTGTCCAGCACAATGTTGGAATAGCCGCCCTCCCGATTTATACGGATAAGAGACTTTACGGCAAGACGGCGGGCATCACCTGCTGTCATCTTCTTCCCCGACCACGCCCCGACACGATAAGAAGCAAGCGTATAAAGCTCATCAGCGACACGAGCAAGGCTGCAACATATGTCAGTGCCGCGGCAGTCAAAACCTTTCTTGCACCCGCGAGCTCTTCTTTTGTTAAAATCCCCTGCGAATCCAATGCTTGCAACGCACGTGCACTTGCGTTATACTCAACCGGCAACGTTATTAGCTGAAAAAGAACAGCTACTCCAAAAAACAAAACACCGATAAAAGCCAAGTAATCATAACCAAACAAAAGTCCCGCAATAACAAGATAGGGTGAAATTGAAGAGACGAACCGCGTAGTCGGCAAAATTGCCGCGCGCACCCTTATCGGTCCGTACCCTTCGGCATACTGAAGCGCATGTCCGGTTTCATGAGCCGCAACGCCGATTGCTGCTATCGAACGCTCAGGCCCTACTGTCTGTGAAAGCCTAATCACGTTGCTGCGCGGGTCATAATGGTCGGTCATCGAGCCCTGTACGGTTTCGATAGGCACATTGATATTGTTTATCTGCTGAATAGCCATGCTTGCATCACGCCCGCTCATGCCGCTGCGCGTGCCGATTTTACTGTATTTTGCAAAAGTACTTTTAACCTTGATTTGTGCCCAAACCGCTATGAGCAACGCGGGCATAACAAGTATAAAATACCATCCGTCCCAAAAAAAGAAGGGCATATTTATCATCCTTTCTATCTTGAGTAGTATTATAACCGAATTTTATTAAAATTGTGTAAACAGAAATTGCACATTGCATTATGCCCGTTCAATCCGGCAAAACACGACCCACCGCTATCGGGTGCCCGAGCAAAAATAAATCAGAAGACATTTTTTTTGCACCCTCAAGCTGTACCTCAAGCAGCTGCAAAGCGGTGTTATTGCCGCAGGCAATTGTTAACGGCAAAGTTTTTATTACCGTTCCGGGAAGAGCATCACTGCTGCAATCGTCGGGTTGCGAGCGATAAATTTTTAGTTTTTTTGTGCCAAAAGTTGTGTGAGCAGATGGCCACGGATTAAGCCCGCGCACCTGGTTGTGTATTTCATTTGCAGGTTTAAACCAATCAATCGGGCTTAAGTCACGGGTTAATATAGGAGCATAGCTTGTAGCTGAGTTATCCTGCTTTTGGCGTTCGAGCGTTCCTTTTTCAAGGCATTTAAGGGTTTCTGACAAAGCGACAGCCCCCTCATCGGCAAGAACTACGCTTAGCTCTCCGGCAGTCATGTCGGGTGGTATCATGACACTGCGCTTTAATAATATATCTCCGGTATCCAGCCCCTCATCCATAAGCATTGTTGTTACTCCGGTTTGCGTTTCGCCGTTAAGTATCGCCCATTGTATAGGCGCGGCACCACGGTACTTAGGCAAAAGCGAGGCGTGTACATTAATGCATCCGTATTTTGGAAGTGCCAAAACCTCGGGCGGCAAAATCCTCCCATATGCCACCACAACAAACACATCGGCATCACATGCGCAAAGGCGCTCCAAAGCCTGTTTATTATTTTTGAGTGTATTTGGCTGGTAAACATCAATTCCATGTAATATAGCACATTGCTTTACAGCAGGCGGTGTCATTACAAGCTTGCGGCCCTTAGGCTTATCCTCCTGCGTTACCACCATTACCACATCATGCCCGTCCGAAACAAGCCTATTCAAACTAAGAACGGCAAATTCCGGTGTTCCCATAAAAACAACCCTCAAGCTTAAACAACCCCCGATTATTTCATTAGCTCGTCATCATCAAGCATACGAACAACATGCTGTTTGAAAATAACTCCGTCCAAATGGTCACTTTCATGGCAAATACAGCGCGCCTTAAGTCCATCGCCTTCAACGGTGATTGGCTTGCCAAACCGATCCTGAGCCTTAATTTTAACATAAGCGGGACGCCGTGTTATACCGTATTCCCCCGGACATGAAAGACAGCCCTCTATATCTTCCTGCTTGCCCTTTTTCTTTATATATTCGGGGTTGATGACTTCGATTACGCCGTCACCAAAATCCATTATAAAAACGCGGCGCAACACACCTACCTGCGGGGCGGCCAAACCGACGCCATCAGCCTTATGCAGTGTTTCAGCCATATCGTCAAGCAACTGCCACAAACGCTCGTTAAAATCGGTAACCGGGCGGCTTTTTTTGTAAAGCAAGTCCTCTTCTTGATTTAGTATATTGCGAATTGCCATATATAACACCCCTTCATATTATATGTAGTCACAACGGCATCACATTATTCCACACGGATTGATATCCACAAAAACCGTTACCGACTTATTTTCAGACGAGCGTGCAAACTGGATTATCAGCTCGGATATCATTTCGCGCATTGCCGTATTATTGCGCGTTTTCATCAAAAGCTTATAGCGGTATTTGCCTGCAACGCGGCTTACGGACGCGGGTGTGGGATCGAGAACAATTACCGGAAGCTCTGTGTATTTTTGCGTTGCCGATTTGCGCAACAATGCCAAAAACCTGAATGCTGCCCTTTTTACCTCCTGCTCATCAATACCCGTAAATCCGAACATGCATAAATCAGAATACGGTGGATATTTCATCATTTTGCGCGCTGCAATTTCAATTTCAAAAAAGGCATGGTAGTCTTGAAGCGCTGCAAGCTCGATTACATGGTTCTCGGGAGTAAAGGTTTGAATTAATGCTTTGCCTGCGGTGTCGCGCCGGCCGGCTCGTCCCACAACCTGTGTAAGCAGCGCAAACGTGCTTTCAAAGCTTCTGAAATCGTCTGCGTATAAAGACTGGTCGGCCAAAAGCACGCCGACAAGACCAACGTTTGGAAAATCAAGTCCTTTGGCAACCATTTGCGTGCCTATCATTATGTCATATTCACCGTTTGCAAATTTGCTAAAATTTTCTTCATATGCAAGCCGCGACATTGTTACATCGGTATCCATTCTCAATATCGAAGCGTTGGGAAAAATCTGCTCAAGCTCATACTGTGCGCGCTGTGTACCGAGCCCGGAATATCGGATTTTTGTCGATTCGCATTCAGGGCACTGGCTTATTGGTTGCTGTGAATGCCCGCAATAATGGCACATAAGCCTCCCGTTTGCGCGATGGTAGTTAAGGCTGATGCTGCACGAAGGGCATGTGATAACATTACCGCACGAACGACAAGATACAAATGTGTGATACCCGCGGCGGTTGAGTAGCAAAATCACCTGTTGTCCCTGACTTAATGTCATGTCAATTTCATCTTTTAGCCGGACACTGACAATGCCGCCTGCCACTGCTTCGGTTTGTCCGCGCATATCCACAACCTCGACTTTGGGGAGCTGTGCTTTGCCAAAGCGCTCGGACAGTATCTGAAAATGATACCTTCCCGTAATAGCGGCATGGTAAGTCTCAACTGAAGGAGTGGCTGACGCAAGCAGCAAAAGTGCATTGTGTCTTGCACAACGAAAACGCGCCACATCTCGAGCATGGTATCTCGGTGACGATTCGGATTTATAGGTGTGCTCCTGCTCCTCGTCCATTATTATAAGCCCGATATTTTGTGCAGGAGCAAATACTGCCGAACGGGTTCCGACAATTATCTGTGCATCACCCCTCCGGATACGCTTCCATTCGTCTGTTCGTTCACCTATTGCAAGTCCACTATGCAGCACGGCAACTCTGTTACCATATTTTTTGATAAAAAGTTCAAGCATCTGCGGTGTCAACGAAATTTCAGGCACAAGTACAATTACCTGCCGGCCGTCGGCAATAACGCAGTCAATCAAATTCATATACACCTGTGTTTTGCCGCTTCCCGTAACACCATAAAGCAGCGATGCCGTCGGCGATCCGCTTTTATACAGTGCCAAAAGCTTATTGAATGCACACTGCTGCTCATCACTTAGCTCTACCGACACTATTTTGGGATTTGTCACATTATTGGCAAAAGGCGTGCGCAGCACCTCGCTATCAAAGCATTCTACCAGTCCCTTTTTTTCAAGCGCCCTTACAACAGCGTCGGTTACTGAACAAAAATACCCTATTTCACGTACCGATGCACAACCGACATCCAAAAGCAGCTTTAACACGCTTTTTTGCTTAGCAGTACACAGTTTGCCTTCAACTGCCTGGGCCAGCGTGTCGGGGTCAACGGCCGGACGCACCATGCGTACCGTAGCGTCTCCAATGCGCCGAAATGCATCATCGGAGCGAACCAATGCACCCATGCGCACCAGCCGCTCCGGCAAATCAGTGTCAGTATCAAGACCCATTTTTGACAAAAGTCGTTCGCGGTCAATACCGTTTTTATGTGCCGCAACACATGAATAAACTGCCCTTTGTTCCACCGTCATCGAGCCTGTAATCTCTGATTCGCTTACCGCTTTATATACAGGCTTAACGCGCATATTAAGCCCTGTCGGCAGCATTGCCCGCACAGCGTCGAACAGACTGCAAAATGTGCGTTGTTTTAACCATATAGCCAAGTCCATTAACTCGTCGCTAACAAGCGGATTTTTGTCAATCACAGAATAAACAGGCTTTAGCTTTTCAACATCAGGTGCGGTGTCATACTCAACGACAATACCCTGACGTTTCCGGTTGCCGCCCCCAAAAGGCACAATAACGCGACAACCACGCTGCACTTTGCCGATAGAATCAGGAACATAGTAATCGTAAAGTCTGTCGAAATGAAATGCTGCCTGCTCAACAGCGATTTTTGCCACCTTTGGCAGCACCATTTTCATCTCTCCTTTGATTTAGCACGGGCGACCACAGGTTGCCCCTACAAGTTGTGGTTTTATCAAAAACGGCTCAACATATTGTAGGAACTGTGTTCGCCCGCAAATGCTTATATTGCGCAATCGAAAATAAATAAGCCACGGCTTTTTATTTTTCGGGCGGCAATATTTTGTAACGACCGCTGATAAAATCGTCAATTGCCAGACTTACCGGCTTTTCTGTCATTGCTTCGTTTTTTTCATCAGCTTCTATGGCTATTTGGCGGGCACGCTTGGCGACCGCTATCACAACAGCATATTTACTGTGATTGCCCTTGATATTATCTATATCGGTCGGTTTAAGCACGTTTCATTACCTCCAGAATGTAGTTTTCCATATAAGGATATTTCATTGATTCCGCTTCAATAATTGTACTAATACGTTGGGCGGCAAGGGAAACATCATCGTTAAGCACAACATAATCATATCTGAATGCACGGCTAAGCTCCCTTTGAGCTATCTCTAAACGGTTGTTAACCGATTGCTCTGATTCGGTGTTGCGCTCGCGCAGCCGCCTTTCAAGCTCTTTAAGGGAAGGCACCGTTATGAAAATCGATACCAGATCTGATCGAAAATCCATAACTTTTTCAGCGCCCTGAACCTCGATTTCCAAAATAACATTTTTGCCTTGATTAAGCAATTCGCGTATAGGCTGCTCCGGAGTACCGTAGTAATCTCCGTTGTATTCGGCATATTCAAGAAGCTGGTGCTTTGAAATCAGCTCTTTAAATTCGGCATGGCTTTTAAAGTAATAATGAACGCCTTCCTGTTCACCCGGTCGAGGTTGGCGTGTTGTCACAGAAACCGAAAGCACTGTATCTTTTCGCTGCTGCAAAAGACGTCGGACAATGGTGCCCTTACCTGAGCCGGAAGGGCCGGACAGAATAATCAACATCCCGCGTTTATTCATCCCCGTCTGTTTCCCCCTCTTCGACCTCACCGCGTCCACCTAAACGGTTGGCCACTGTTTCGGGTTGAATTGCGGACAGAATAACATGGTCACTGTCGGTTATTAATACCGCCCTTGTTCGGCGGCCATATGTTGCGTCAATCAGAGTGCCTCTGTCCTTGGCATCCTGTATAATACGCTTTATCGGTGCCGAATCCGGGCTGACAATCGCCACAAGCCGATGCGCCGAAACCATATTGCCAAAACCGATGTTAATAAGCTTCATTTTTCCCCAGCCTTTCTAAATTCTACTCGCCGGAAGATGTATTATTCAATATTCTGAATTTGCTCACGAATTTTTTCCGTCTCGGACTTTATTTCCACAACAGTACGCGCCAAAGAAATATCCTGTGATTTTGAACCGATTGTATTTGCCTCGCGGTTTATTTCCTGTACAAGAAAGTCAAGCCTGCGTCCAACCGGCTCATCTGATTCTAAAAACGTTTGTAACTGTTCAATATGGCTTCGCAGGCGAACTGTTTCTTCCGAAACTGAAACTTTTTCAGCAAAAATTGCCGCCTCGGTCAGCAAACGCTGTTCGTCGACATCGGCACCGTCAAGCAGCTCACGCATGCGCGCTTCAATCTTTTCCATATGCTCACGCACTGTAATAGGCGAGCGTAGTTCAACCTCATCAACAGCTTTTAATATATTATCGGCATGCCGCAATATATCCTCACGCATAGCGACACCTTCTCGCTCCCGCATTTCGATAAAACGGGAAATCGAAACATCGGCAACCTGGCGCACCGCATTCCAGATTACGTCCTCGTCCCCTGCGGTTTGGTGAACCGTCAGCACATCGGGAAAGCGCGCCAACGACATGACCGAAATATCGTCCTTAAGATTAAATCTATCACAAATTTCGCCAAGCGCTTTTAAATAGCTTTGGACAAGCGAAAAGTTTACTGTAACTTCGCTGCCGGGTGCATCTACAGTATTGATCCATACAAAAACATCAATCTTGCCGCGTGAAATAAACTTTTGAATGTAAGTTTTTAGCTTTTCATCTAAAAAACCATAGGCTCTTGGTATGCGCGATGAATATTCATAATAACGGTGATTGACCGATTTCAATTCGACCGTAATATCCATACCATCAACAGTTTGCTGAAACCTGCCGTAGCCGGTCATGCTTCTGACCATGCAAATCATCCCTTTGCGTGTATTTTACCAGCTTTTACTTGCTTCTGTCAACCTTGTTGCTTTAATGAACGGGTGGTTTACTATAATAATATTTTTCCAAATTGCCGTCCATGCAATTTTTATCATCAAAACACCGGGAGCAGTCGTTCTCAACAGTCGCAAAAACGACTGGTTGGCGTTCAATGCCACCAAGCAATCGCAGGGTGCAATGCCTCATTGCGCTTTTTTGCCTATGGCGGGATGAGGACTTCCCGCCATACAAACACGTGCGGATAATCAAAGTAGGGCGCGATGCCCTTATCGCACCGTGTATTACCGTCGGTATGGCATACCGCCATACAAATACGGTAGGGAATCGCCCTAAAAGCTTTTTGAAAAGGCATACATCCATTTCATGCCACGCTTTAAGGGCAATTCCCCTTTGATTTTGCTACTACTTTGATTTGCGTTTACAAGCTCTTAATGGTTTTGACACAATGTTTAAATCGGGTGCACCTTTTGAACATCGTCATAATGTTTGCTGTCAATACCATACTTTTTATTTCGCCTTTTTTCAAAAAATTTAACGGCAACCTGTCCGAATTGCGCATATGTCAGGATATCTTCCTCCTGCTCATACCATTCGCTTACTTCTGCACGCATTTTATCAAGCTCGGGCTCGAGTAAATCGGCGGGGCGGCAGGTTATCATCTGTTGGTCTCCGATTATGCTTTTTGCAAATTCCGGGTCAATCTCAACCGGAGTACGGCCGTATTCACCTCTAACTAAGGCCTTGAATTCGTTTGTAACCATCTTGTAGCGCTCGCCGCTGATTACGTTAAACACAGCCTGTGTGCCGACAATCTGTGATGTCGGCGTTACCAATGGGGGATATCCTGCGTCCTTTCTCACTGCCGGTACCTCAGCAAGCACTTCTTCAAGCTTGTCTTCCTTGCCCGCCTGCTTTAGCTGGCTTACAAGATTTGACAGCATGCCACCCGGCACCTGATAAATCAAAGCGTTGGTATCAACCTCAAGCATTTTTGGATTAAGAAGTCCGCTTTCCATGTATTTTTTACGAAGTGCAGAGAAGTGGCGCGAAACTTCCTTCAGTTTCTTTAAATCAAGCCCTGTTTCATATTCGGTACCGTTAAGTGCGGCCACCATGGATTCGGTTGCGGGATGCGATGTGCCCATTGAAAGCGGTGATAAAGCTGTGTCTATATAATCCGCCCCCGCTTCAATACCCTTTAATAAAACCATATCGGCAATACCGGCGGTATAATGCGAATGTATTTGAATCGGTATTTTTATATTTTCTTTAAGAGCTTTTACCAGCTCGTATGTCTTATACGGAACCAGCAGACCTGCCATATCCTTAACGCATATTGAATCTGCTCCGGTTTGCTCAAGAGCTTTTGAGTACTTTACAAAATATTCGATATCATGCACCGGGCTTGTGGTGTATGACATTGCAACCTGTACATGAGCTCCGGCTTCCTTTCGTGCTGCTTTGATTGATGCTTCAAGGTTGCGAATATCGTTAAGCGCATCAAAAATGCGTATTATATCAATGCCGTTTGCAACAGATTTTTGGACAAAATACTCGACAATATCGTCAGCATAATGGCGATATCCAAGCATATTCTGGCCGCGGAACAGCATTTGAAGTTTTGTTTTGGGCATATATTTCCTCAAAGTGCGCAGCCGCTCCCACGGATCCTCGTCTAAAAAGCGCAGGCATGAATCAAAGGTTGCACCTCCCCAGCACTCGAGCGAATGATATCCTATATTATCCAACAATTCAAGAGCCGGAAGCATATCTTCAGTTGTCATGCGGGTTGCAATAAGCGATTGGTGAGAATCCCGCAAGATTGTATCGGTGATGCCTACTTTAGCCAAATTCTATCATTCCTTTCAGTAAAAAGCTGTTATCTAAGTGATATTAGCAGCCTTCCCGAATCAACGCTTTCTCCTTTGTTGACATGAACGCCGGCTATCACTGCATCACGCGGCGACATGATTTCGTTTTCCATTTTCATTGCCTCAAGCACAAGCAGAACCTGTCCCTTTTCAACCCTATCCCCTGCCTTGACCATTACATTGATTATTGTGCCGGGCATTGGGGCATTTAAGGGCTCGGTGTCCTGTCCGGCAACATCGACCGCCAATGACTCAGCAGGAGCCTCTTCCTGTGCCGGAGCTGCCGGGACCGCCGCAACTGTCGGGGGTGCCGGAACTGCCGCAGGAGCTGCCTGCCCAGCAGCAACACCTTCAGTGCTGCCGGTTTCTTCAACCAAAACGTCATATGTGTGTCCGTTTACGGTAATATTAAATCTTTTCATCTTGGTTCAAATCCTTTCGATTAGGTATAATACAATTAGCTCACAGAACAATGTTGGAATGCTTTTTGGGATTTCGCGAAACCCGCTTGCTTTCTAACATTTTAAGAAATGCTATCAGCTTCGATTTTGTCTCGTTAGGCGAAACAATATCAGTGACTCCGTTAGATGCGGCAGCAAAAACGTCACCGTTAGCTTGAGCATATTCATCAGCAAGCTTTTTACGGTCTTCAACCGGGTCTTTCATATCGGCTAATTTATCATTTTCAAATATATGGATTGCAGTCTCTGGCGCAAGAGGCAAAATAACTGCCGTGGGCCACGCAAGCACAACATCTGCACCAGCTGATTTACCTGCTGCTGCGATATATGCAGCACCGTATGCTTTGCCAACAATAGTCGTAATCTTTACCGTTGTTGATTCGGCATAGGCGTGGGACAGTTTTGCCGCACCCTGCAGACTTGCAAAGCCGGACGTATCCACAAAACTAATCACAGGCAGCGAGAACGCATCACAAAGGCGAATAAACCGTGCAAGTCTTGATGCCTCGTCGGCAGAGATTTTGTCCTCTGCTAAAGTCAGCAAACCACATACATTTCCGCCAACGCTTGCAAGCACAGTCTCATTTTTTCCCTGTCCAATATTTATTATCATGCCGTCATCGGCAACAGCATTTATTACATCGTCGATACTGCTGCAGGCTTTAACTTGCACATCGGCAACATCAAAGGCTGCAGGCACATCAAGGTTGTTGGATGGCAAAAGTGAAATTAGCCTGCGTGCCATATCAATTGCCTCATCTGTGTCATCAGCCACTATTGATGCTGCAGCGTTTTGGTCACCCGGATTAAGATAATAATCTGCATCCTTTGACATAACGACAAAGTCCGAGTTTGCTGCAATGATTGCTGACGAGCCTACACATGCACCGGCAACAACTGCAATCTGTGGAACCACACCCGATAAATTATTTGATGCATACAAGATTTCGGCAATCGCATCCATAGCGTCTATGCCTTCGTTAAGTTTAGCACCATCACTGTCAAACACACCAACGAGCGGCGCCCCATTTTGAGACGCAAGCTGATATACTTTACATATTTTTGCAGCCTGCGCTTTGCCGATAGCACCGCGGTATACTTGCTTGTCCTGCGAAAACGCATAAACCGGGCAGCCTTCTACAGTGCCATACCCTACAACCACCTGGGATGGCATGTCTGCATCACGTGCAAACCTGTCAATCTCAACAAAGCTGCCCTCATCAAACAGCCGCAACAGCCTTGATCGGGCCTGTGAGCCCTGCAATGCCGAAACAGCATTATTCAGCTTTTTAAGCTGATTATCCATATTCATACCGGTATCCTCCTGTCAAACGGGTCAATAGCCGTGGCGAAATGCCTCCGATTTCGGCTATCCGAATGAAAACGCAAATTAGAATTATTATAACTCAGAATGAAAAAATTAACAAGGATAAATGAGAATTTTTTCTTGTTAATTTTTTAACAATCAAGGCGAGATGTATGGCATTTCGGTTTACACCAATCACAGGTAATGCCGTTCGCGACGCTTGTCCGCTGTTCCGGTGCCGCTACGGTTTGCCAAATTTTTAAGTGCCTCAACCTCAGACATATCAAGCTCGCGCCATTTACCGGGTGCAAGTCCTCCAAGAGATACATTTCCGATTGCAATGCGGCGCAGCCTTGCCACTTTAATGTTCATTTGTTCAAACATTCTGCGTATCTGCCTGTTTCGTCCCTCATACAATACAATCTCGGCAACGGCGCGGGCGGACGGTAAGCCGTTGTCCGTTTGTCCCGATATGATGTTAATATCGGCAGGTGCAGTCTTTCGGCTTTCTCCTTTAAGCATCATGCCTTTCCTAAACCTGACAAGCTGTTCATCAGTTGGTCCCGGCTTTAGTGTTGCTCGATAAACCTTTGGGATATGGCTTGAGGGGTGAATAATCATATTCGCAAATTCACCGTCATTAGTAAGCAGCAGCAAGCCCTCGGAGTCCCTGTCAAGCCGTCCTACAGGAAAAACACGGCCACCTACATCCGCTGTAAGCTCAACTATGCATTTGCGTCCAAACTCATCATTTAGCGTAGTGACATACCCACGGGGTTTGTTAAGTATAATATACTTTGTATTTTGTGGTTTTGATATCCTTTTGCCGTCCACTGTTATAATATCGGTCCTAAGGTCAGCCTTGTCACCGAGCCGGGCCGGGTGCCCGTTCACTTTTACCCTGCCTTTTGCAATCATTTCCTCGGCTTTACGGCGTGATGTCACCCCACACTCGGAAATCAGCTTTTGAAGTCGCACCCGATTCATATTAAATTCCTTTCAAAGTTTTAGCCATTCGGTAAAAAGCATAGTAAACTTCCGTCCAAACCTTTTAATGAAGCCGGGCGGCGGCAATGCTTTAACATTTTGCGAGGCAGTTATATCAAGCCTTAATATCTCGCTATCGCCCACTGAATACCTTACATTTCCAATCACATCTCCCGCACATACAGGCGCGAACACAAAGTGAGGCAGCGCCACATCGACACGCAGGTTTTTCTCCTCGCTTTTAAGCATTACTCTCTGAGGCGGTATTTTAACAGTTGGCGATATATGTGAATTTAATCCGCCTGTCACTTGGACCGGCGGCAGCTTGGGGACAGGTAAAGAAACCAATTTTGTAATCGAAAATCCGTATTCATACATTGCGATGTGGTCGTTCCAGTCGTCGCCGGCCTTGAGTGTCACACCTATAAGCCGCACACCATCCTTTTGTGCAGCCGAAACAAGACAGCGTCCGGATTTTTTTGTAAAGCCTGTTTTCATACCTATTGCATGCGGATAAAGCTGCAGCAGCCTGTTATGGTTTGAAACCCTTATATTACGCGGTGGGTTGCCAAATTTAATAACTGCCGACTTTTTTTCACAAATTGATGCAATTATTTCGTTATTTAGGCACTCAGCGGCAAGCAGCGCCATATCCCACGCTGTAGACGAATGTTCACCCTGATCAAGACCTGAGGGCGTGACAAACACTGTATTTTTCATGCCGATTTCCGCTGCGCGCTTGTTCATCAGGTCGGCAAACGCCTTAATGCTGCCCGACACAGTGTATGCAATGACATTGGCCGCATCGTTACCGGATTCCAGCAGCAATCCGGTAACCAAGTCAATCATCGTTATTTTATCGCCGCCGCGCAATCCAAGTGCCGAGCCCTCAACGCGCACTGCCTCATCCGTCACAGTTACCACCATGTCAGGGGGACATTTTTCAACCGCCAGCAATGCCGTCATAATTTTTGTTGTGCTTGCCATAGGTCGCTTTGTATGAGCGTCCTTTTCAAAAAGGGCGCGCCCCGACTGCGGCTCATATAATATCGCCGAATGGGAAGAAATCGAGCCGGGACCGTCGGCACGCACTATTATCATAAAGCATTGTATAGAACACAAAAAAACTGTCGTTATTAAGGTCAAAAATTTTTTCAAGTATTACCACCTGCCCTTAAAAAAGTATGCAGGCAACACGGTGGAAATACATATTAATTATGATTTTGAGGTTGTTTCAGTGACTGTCACTGACGGTTTTGCCCCGCCCTCAATCTCAACTTTTTCTGTTTTATCCTTTTTCTTGTTGAACAGTGACGTTATTTTATCAAACATTTCTGGCACAAGGTTAATCATTTTGTCACTCGAATCAGGTTTTGAAACAACAGGGATAACCTGAACAGAGCCGCCTGAAATAACAACAAATGCAACCGGTGTAATATTTATGCCGGCTCCGCTTCCGCCGCCAAACAGTTCGGCCTGTGACTTTGACGGTATATTGGAGCCGCCCGAGGCGAATCCGTAAGAAACCTTTGATACCGGTATTAAAGTGGTACCATCGGGTGTTTGTATCGCCTCACCGATTACTGTATTGACATCTACCATTTCACGAATTTTGTCCATTGAAACTCCAAGTACGCCCTGCAAATTATTTTCCGCCATATTGATACAACCTCTTTTCTTAAATTTGACATCTATATTATTCTGTCGCTTTTGTGCCGCTTGTATTACTAATATAGCCAATAAAAAACAAAAGTAATATCCATAACACCCTTATCGGTAAAACATGTAGCCGGATTTCGCCGCTTACCTGATCCTCGCTATTTAAAAAATCAGGTGTAATATTAATTGAACGGCTGCGGACATTAACCGAGCTTTCAATAAGAGCGTGCATCGGATATATTGCTGCGCATACCCGGCCGTAATTAATTGCTGTTTGTGCCGCATCGTCTGATGCAACACTAATGTTAAGCTTTAGCTTGTCCACTGTAATTGTTCCAAGCAAGCCTATCGCCGCTGTTTTTATAAGCTGACCTAATTTAATATAATACGATATTACGGCTGCTACACCCTCACTTCGTAGCATTTCTTCCGTACGCGAAAGCTCTATTTCTTTTTTCTTCTTTACCTTTTTTTGTTTTAATTTCTTTTTCTTTTTTTCGGGACGTGGATAAAGGGGGTAGGTAAAAAACAAATAACGCAGCCTTAAACTAAGCTGCCCGTCAAATGATGCGTGCAAGTGCAGCGGAAGAATCAAAATTAGCAATAATAATGCAAAAACACCGCAAACAATCCATATCGCAGTCAAAATATTCCCTCATTCCGCATTTATCCCGGCCCGTGAATGCTCCATATCCTCAATAACCTCGTCCAAGGTGGTTTCATGCATATCGTTGTCCTCATCCTTTTGGGGCATCGGAGGAAGCTGTTCAAGAGAAGAAATACCAAAGCACCTTAAAAAGTCTGCAGTTGTGCCATACAGCAACGGACGCCCGGGCAATTCAAGCCGTCCTTTCTCCTCAATCAAACTTTTGGATACCAGCCCCTGAATAACGGCACCGCAATCAACACCGCGCACCTGCTCGATAAATGCACGCGTAACAGGCTGGTTATACGCAATAATAGCAAGCACTTCCATTGCCGCCTGCGAAAGCGGTGTGTTTCGGCGAATGTCAAGCGCCTTTCTGATATATTCTGCGTACTCCGATTTTGTACACATTTGGTAAGAATCGTCTAACCTTACAATCCTAAGCCCACCGGCGCGGGTGTTCACCTCATGCATCAAATCATCGGCAAGCTGTATTACCGTATCTTCTTCTATATCTAAAACCTGTGCAATGCGTGATTGTTGGACAGGCTCACCGCTTGCAAACAAAATGGCTTCTATTATAGCCTGATAATTTTCGACTTTCATTAATCACACGCCTTTTCAAGCATAATATACAGCTATTATTCAGTGTTGGCAGCACTGCCGGCTGCCTTGAGTTTAACCTTGTTTTGTGTCGATTGCATGCTGACAAATTGCTGGTTGCCCTCGTCATCGACACGGATGCGGCTTGCCTTGATAAGCTCCAACAAAGCAAGAAATGTCGCAACCATCTCCGACCGGCTGTTCACATGCTCAAATAATGCCGAATACTGTATTTTCTTATGTCTGTATAAATTTCGTAGCACATATATAATTTTGGATGAAACAGACACAATCTTGCGCGACACAATTCCGCTGAATGCCTGCACAGGCGGGGGAAGCCGGCGTTTGCCGCGTCCCACAGCAGCAAGATACGCATCAAGCAAAGTTTCAGGCGGGTGAACCCGCCGATAAGTCCTGTCGGGTTCAATTTCCAAAGGAATGCGCACAAATATGCTCGCCCCGACATTTTGTGCTGAAAGGCGGCGCGCAGCTTGCTGGCATAGGCTGTATTCCATAAGCTCTCCGCTTAATTCGCGACGCATTTGCTCTGCTTCATCATGCTGTGGTAGCAACATTGCCGTTTTAATTTGCACCAAACGAGCCGCCATTTCCAAAAACTCGGCTGCAACTTCCATGTCAACGCTTTTCCATTGCTCAATTGTACGCAAATACTGGTCTAACAAATCGGCGATAGGAATGTCGGTAATATTCAATTTATGCTTTTGTACCAAATGCAAAAGCAAATCAAGAGGCCCCTCAAAGCCCGGAACTTTATAGGATATTGTTTCCATATATTCTCCTGTTATTGCCTACACTACTTAAAATCCTAAAATCCTTAAAAACAAAGAATAAACAGGGCTATAAATTGCACCTATTACATTTCCTAACATTCCTGTTGCAATCAGTAAAAACAGCCCCATTGTGATATACCATTGATATCGTTCGATATAATACACCCACTTTGCGGGAAGAAAATTTGATGCAATGCGATACCCGTCAAGAGGAGGTATGGGCAGCAGGTTAAATACGGCCAGCATAACATTAATTTGAGCAAAGGTTCTGAGTAGAATAATAATAAGAGCGAACGCTTGCGTCTGCGGAGCAACAACAAACAAAACGCGAATAACGCTAAGTGTCAAAAAACCCATTATGAGATTGGACATAGGGCCTGCAAGCGAAGTCAACAGCATGCCCGTCTTATAATTCCTGAAATTGCGCGGGTTAATAGGCACGGGCTTGGCATAACCAAAGCCGAACACAAAGATTAATATCGTGCCAATTATGTCAAGATGGGCAAAAGGGTTCATTGTAAGGCGGCCGTTCCAACGCGCGGTATTGTCGCCCATTCGGTATGCCGTATATGCGTGCGCATACTCATGCACGGGCAGAGCCACCAAAATAACAAGTGCATATGACATAAACAAAAAAACAAGGTCCAAAAACCCAAGATTTCCCCAATTGTTAATCATAGTATTAAGCATAAAAGCATATCTCCCTTAAAGGATTTCAAAAGCCCGGCGCAAAAAAGACCGGAAAAGAAATTAAGATTTATGTCTGATATTGGTAGTAGTATTATACTGGAAATATGCAATAAATACAAGGCGCGAAAATATAATGTTTAGTGCCAATTTAATGTTGGTGTTTTAAGAAAATTTTGAGAGCGTCAAAAAGCTTAGAATTTAGTCGAACAAAAAATTTGAGGATTTTTGTGTGCCGTTGACTTGTCTATCATCTCTTTATTTTTCTGTATATTTTTGCTGCCAATCCTTTCGGTACTTTGTGGCAGATGCTCCGGTTCTTGATTTAAATACATGGCAAAAATGGTTATAGTCAGAAAACCCGGTTTGTTCCGCAACAGAAAAAACCGGCAGATCGGTGTTTTTTAAAAGATGCTTTGCCATTTCTATTCTTTTGTTAACAATATATTTTGCTACTCCCATCCCCAAATAGCGATTAGTCAGGTCGTACAGCCTGCTTCGGCTGTAGGAAAAAGCGTCGCACAGCATTTCCACTGTAATCGGACCAGATATATGCTTTTTTATATATTGATTGAGTTTAAAAATGAACTGTTCTTTTTCCAGTGAGATCATTTCTTTCTGAAGTACATAAAGTATACATGCTTCAAGAATTTTTGCAGTGGCATGTATCTGTTCCGTACTCTTGTACCTAATACCGAGATCATTCTTAGGTGGAAGATTATACTGCTGTAGTAATGAGGATAGCCTGTCTTTGACAGCTTCTTTATCCGGCTGATCAGTAATTTGACCGAACATGATATACCCGATCACCAGACCGTCAAAAATTAGAGGAGCCGTAGCCTCCACTAAGCCGGCGTGACAGTGATAAATGACCAATTTTTTGGCTTGCCTGCATATGTCAAAACTCTTGTTATCACTCTGCTTGCAAAGCTGTTCCGCTACCGGACTGGAACGCAGCAGTGAACAAAAGGCGCAGTGTCCATTTGGGTAGGCTGCAATTTCGTTACATTCGTTGTCAAAAACAGCAATTTTAACTCCGGTCAGGATGTAAAAATCTCGCATCAAGGACTGCAGCTGCTCTGTGTCTAATTCTAAACTGCCCACACGGTATCCTCCTCTTTTGTTTTTGATAAGAAAAACGACCCGGTTTAATTGTACGCGATAAAGAGGAAAGCTGTCAAATGGTGGGCGCCATTTTTTTGAAAATTACACCACCGCATTGCTCAAGCAATCTTGGATTTTTGCATTTTTTTATCGCAGATTTAAATTGATGTTATGATGCTTGTATGCCGCCATCTGCTTTGGTAATACTAATGCATAAGTTTTATATAAAGGTGATGACTACTTGTATCCGGATAAGGTATTTTACGAACCCGCTGTGCTTGAATATGAGCTTGGCAAGCAATTTCGAGAAAAATTTAATCATGTTCCATGGATACCAATTGAAAGCCATAATAATATTGAACAGCTTCGTAAAAATGAAAATAAAGAGTTCGCAAAAATGAAAAAGCACCTGATTATTGGTGTAAGAAAGTCATTAAAATACGTGCCAAACCACAAGGTGTCCGATTTTCTGGTGCCGTACACCTCGTCCGGCTGCAGTGCAATGTGCCTTTACTGCTATCTCGTCTGCAACTATAACAAATGCTCCTATCTCAGACTGTTTGTCAATCGTGAGCAGATGATGGATAAGCTAATAAAAACAGCCGGTCGTTCGGAAAAAGACCTTGTCTTTGAAATCGGCAGCAATAGCGATCTTGTACTCGAAAACACAATAACGCAAAATTTAGAATGGACAATAGAAAAGTTTTCCGAGTCCGAAAAGGGTTTTCTTACATTCCCGACAAAGTTTGATATGGTTGAGCCTCTTCTTGAACTGCGTCATAGAAAACGGATTATTATGCGCATGAGCGTAAATCCACAAGAGATCATCCGCAAGGTTGAGTTTGGAACATCGGATTTAACATCAAGAATTAATGCACTTAATAAAATGTGCGATGCAGGATATAAAGTGGGTCTATTGATTGCTCCTGTTGTTTTAGTAGACAATTGGAAGGCGTTGTACAAACGGTTAATCGAGCAGTTGTCAGATCAGCTTTCAGAAAAGGCTAAAAAAAATTTATTTATTGAAATAATTTTCATGACTTACAGCTATGTGCACCGCGCAATAAATAAAGATGCGTTTCCAAAAGCAGTAGAGTTATTTGATAAATCGCTGATGACCGGACGGGGGCGGGGTAAATATTGTTATCGTGAAGATGTCCGAGCGGAGGGTGAACAATTTTTGAGAGAGCAGCTTTCAAAAAAACTGAGCCATGTGCCAATCATATATGTTGTTTGATGTCTTGTCCCGTCGTTAAATTTCACGAATAACTTTACATGGATTGCCGACGGCTACAACGCATGGAGGAATATCCTTTGTCACAACACTTCCGGCACCTATTATCGCATTATCTCCAATATTCACTCCCGGTAGCACCACGACATTTCCGCCAATCCAAACATTGTTGCCAACCTTTATCGGATATGCGAATTCAAGCCCTTGATTTCTGCGTTGTGCATCAAGAGGATGCCCGGCCGTGTAGAATGCACAGTTTGGAGCAATAAACACATTGTCCCCGAAGGTCACTTTTGCACAGTCAAGAATTATGCAGTTGTGATTAGCATAGAAGTTATTCCCGATCTCGATGTTATAACCATAATCACACATGAACGGCTGTTCAATTAAAAAATCAGTTGACGTCTTACCGAGTATTTTACGCATTAAATTCTTTCGCTCATAAACTTTTGATGGGTGCAGTTGATTGTATTCATGACACAATCCCTTACAATAATCGCGTTCTTCAATTAATGTTTTATCATAATTTGCGTTGTACAACATGCCTTTTGCTGCTTTTTCTTTTTCAGTCATGTTTATTCTCCAATCTTTATGAAATATAATATAATGCTCACTGAATAATTTAAAAAAGCGGCATTTTTTAATTATTTAGCAGGCATTAAAATAGATTCTCGAAACCGTAGGGAACGCTGTCCTCAGCGTTCCCTACGGTTGTTTTGGCAAGGCACATTTTCGGGCGAATACAGTTCGGCCCCTACGATTTGTTATACCAAAACTAAATGAAATAAATATACAAATTATGAAATGCACGGGCGGTTTGTAGCCGCCCGTGCAAGTTGTGGTTAAGGCGATGAGGGCAGGGCATCGCGCCCTCTTTGCCGGTATACGAAATTAGATAATTATGATTTATCATGGGATTTGGCAACCAGTGCACATAAAAATCCGAGGAAAATTGATATTGCTATACCTCCTGCTGCAGCAGTAACTCCACCGGTAAGCGCACCAAGCAATCCATTCTGCTTAACTGCCTCTTCTGTTCCTTTAGCAAGAGAATACCCAAAGCCTAAAAGCGGTACGGTGGCACCGCCTCCGGCAAACTTGACCAACGGATCATATAAACCAACAGCCGTCAATGCTACTCCGAGCGTTACAAATAGTACAAGTATTCTTGCAGGGGTCATAGCGGTATAATCAATCAGAAGCTGACCTATTACGCAAATAATGCCGCCTACTAAAAAAGCTTTTATAATCATCATCCAATCCACTTTAACCATCCCTCTCCCGCTCATGTATTCACTATTTTTTCCGCTGGATTTATTATTATACAAAAGTCCGGGACTTATATTCAGATATAAATATAAAAATAAAAACGGGGGTGAGCCGATGTGCTGAATTGACAATGCAACGAATACTATGTGTATTTGTTATAGCGGCGGGATGGGGGCACCTCGCCTACCAGCGCCCGACAAGGGGGAAATGCCAAGTCCGGTGCAAAAAAGACCGGAAGGGTATTTAGTTCAGGAAAAACACCCGCCAAATCGAAAAAATTGCCACCCGTTAGGGTGACAATTTTTTCAGAAAGTCTTGAAAGAGGCAAGCAAATAAATTTGCTATATTTGCTATTGTACGATTATAGCACCACATACTGTGATTGTCTATATAGATTATTAAAAATCTTATTGCACTTTATTAAATATGCACATATGCAATCACTTAAACTTTATCCGTAAAGTTCGCCCAAGCGTTTGAGATAATCATAGCGGGCAGCCGAATCCTTTTCAGCTTTGTCAAACAGCTCTTGTGCCCTTTCCGGGAATGTACGTGTCAAAGAATTGTACCGTACTTCTCCCATTAAAAACTCGCGATATGGTATTGAAGGCTCTTTGCTGTCAAGCATAAAGGGCTTTTCCTTGCTCGGATCAAAGCGATACAAGTGCCAGTAACCCGACATAACAGCCTTCTTTTGTTCTGCCTGGGCATTAACCAAGCCGCCTTTTATTCCGTGGTTTATACACGGTGCATAGGCAATAATCAATGAAGGTCCGGGATACGCTTCAGCTTCACGTATTGCTTTAATCGTTTGGTTCATATCGGCTCCCATAGCGATTTGAGCTACATATACATAACCATAGCTCATGGCGATTGCGCCCAAATCCTTTTTCTTGACCGACTTGCCTGCTGCTGCAAACTGGGCAACCGAACCTGTAGGTGTGGATTTTGATGCCTGGCCGCCGGTATTTGAATAAACCTCGGTATCAAACACAAACACATTTACATCCTCACCCGAAGCAAGCACATGGTCAACCCCGCCAAACCCGATATCATATGCCCATCCGTCGCCGCCAAACATCCAAAAGGATTTTTTAACAAGCAAATCCGATGATTTCATGGCTTCACGGAATAGGCTGTTCAATTCGCTGCCCGACTTATCTCCCTCAAGAATAGCCGTTTCCAGCGCGGCAATAACTTTACCGGCAGCGGCTTTTGATGCCTGAGCATCATCCTTACCGTCAAGCCATGCCTGTGCAGCCTCTTTAAGACCCCACTCAGCAGGGATATCGGATTCAATAAATTTTTTCATTATATCAGCAAGACGGTTGCGGCGTGCGGTAACTCCTAAGAACATTCCATAACCGTATTCGGCATTATCCTCAAACAAAGAATTCGCCCATGCGGGACCATGCCCTTGCTTATTTACGGTATACGGCGTTGATGGGGACGAGCCACCCCATATGGAGCTGCATCCAGTAGCGTTTGCAATATACATACGGTCGCCAAACAACTGAGTGATCAATTTGGCATACGGCGTTTCTCCACATCCGGCACAAGCGCCCGAAAACTCAAGCAACGGCTGTACAAACTGGCTGCCCTTGACCGTAGTTAGCTTAAACTTCTCGATGACCTCGGGTTTAGCCGGCAAATCATTGCCATACATAAAATACTTCTGTTTGTCAAGTTGAGTATCAAACGGTTGCATATCAAGCGCCTTGTTGCCCTTCTTGCCCGGACAGACCGCAGCACACGAACCGCATCCCGTACAGTCAAGAGTTGACACAGTTATCGCAAACTGATAACCCGGAAGTCCCGTTGTCGGTTTTGTCTGCATTCCCTCGGGTGCTGCCTCAGCCTCGTCAGCAGTCATAACAACAGGCCGGATTGCCGCATGCGGACACACATATGAGCAGAAGTTGCACTGAATGCAATTGTCGGGCACCCATTCCGGCACGTCTACGGCAATTCCGCGTTTTTCGTATGCCGAAGAACCGAGCGGTACGGTGCCGTCTGCATCTTTTAAGAATGTTGAGACAGGCAGTTTATCACCCTGCTGTGAATTTACAGGGGTTAGAATGTTGTCAATATAATCCCGTATTTCCGGGCGTCCTCCCATTGCCGGTTTTTTGTCGGCAGCGTCATCATTAGCCTGCGCCCAGCTTTCCGGCACATTTATCTTTTTAACCTCGCGTATGCCGGTGTCAATCGCGTCATGGTTCATCCTTACGATTGCGTCGCCTTTTTTCGAATACGATTTGGTTGCGGCATCTTTCATCAATTTTACGGCATTATCAACCGGAATAACATTGGTAAGCTTGAAAAATGCGGCCTGAAGAATTGTGTTTGTCCGGTTCCCAAGCCCGATTTCCTTTGCAAGATGGGTTGCATCTATTGTATAGAAATTGATTTTATTATTTGCGATGGTTCTTTTCATATCTGCAGGCAAATTCTTGTCAAGCTCGTCTGCGTCCCATGCACAGTTGAGCAGGAACGTGCCGCCCGGCTTTACATCACTGACCATGTCAAACTTGCCAATATAAGACGGGTTATGGCATGCAACGAAATCCGCCTTGTTGATAAAATATGTGGATTTAATCGGCTTTTTACCGAAACGCAGGTGCGAGATAGTAAGCCCGCCCGATTTTTTCGAGTCATATGCAAAGTAGCCTTGAGCATACATATCAGTATGGTCGCCAATAATTTTTATCGAGTTTTTATTGGCGCCAACTGTGCCATCCGAGCCTAAACCCCAGAATTTACATGAACGGGTGCCACTGGGCGTGGTGTCCGGAATATCTTTGACTTCAAGAGACATATGGGTAACATCGTCATCTATACCTATGGTAAATCTCTTCTTTGGGCTTGCGGCATTCATATTGTCATAAACAGACACAATCTGTGCCGGCGATGTGTCCTTGGAGCCCAAACCGTAGCGTCCGGTGTATATCGGTACTGACTCAAATTTTGTACCCTTAAGCGCAGCGCATACATCAAGGTACAAAGGCTCGCCGATAGAGCCGGGCTCCTTGGTGCGGTCAAGCACGGAAATGGATTTAACACCCTCAGGCATTGCTGCAAATAAGTGCTTTGCCGAGAACGGACGGTACAGCCGAACCTTAATAAGTCCAACCTTGGCTCCCGCTGCGTTCATATAGTCAACTGTTTCTTCAATAGTCTCACAAACAGAGCCCATCGCGATAATCACGTGTTTTGCATCGCGCGGGCCGTAATAATTAAACAGCTTGTAATCCGTGCCGATTTTTTGATTTATTTTATCCATATATGACTCGACAATTTCAGGAATCATATCATAATAGGGATTGCAGGCCTCGCGAGCCTGGAAGAAAATATCCGGATTTTGAGCTGTTCCGCGCTGTACCGGATGCTCGGGATTGAGGGCGTTTGCACGGAAGCGATCAACCGCCTCCCAGTCAAGTAATTCACCCAAATCCTTGTAATCCCAAACCTGAATCTTCTGAACCTCGTGCGATGTGCGGAAACCGTCAAAAAAGTGCAGGAAAGGTACACGGCCTTTAATTGTGGACAGATGAGCAACTGCCGCTAAATCCATGACTTCCTGAACACTTGACGAACACAACATTGCATAACCTGTTTGGCGACATGCATATATATCGGAATGATCTCCGAAAATAGACAGTGCGTGTGATGCAACTGCACGGGCCGATACGTGAATAACGTTAGGCAAAAGCTCTCCCGCAATCTTGTACATATTGGGAATCATCAGCAAAAGCCCTTGGGATGCGGTATATGTAGTCGTAAGCGCACCGGCGGCCAAAGCACCATGAACCGCACCGGCAGCACCCGCTTCAGACTGCATTTCAGCCACCTTCACCGGCTGCCCAAACAGATTTTTAACTCCGTTTGCCGACCACTTATCGGTTTCCTCTGCCATAACCGATGACGGCGTTATCGGATAGATAGCAGCAACATCGGTAAACGCATATGAAACATGCGCGGCTGCACTGTTTCCATCCATTGTTTTAAATTTTCTCGACATTTACAATTTCCTCCTTGAAAGAGTGCTACTTATAATTTCTATACTTACATAGTAACATTTTAAGTCGAAACTGTAAACCACTAAATTTATAGTAATCCCCCATAATTCAGCAATATTTTTACTGGAAGTATTTTATATTAATTAAAGCCTGCTGAATAATTAAAAAATGCGCTACTATAAGGTATAAGTATTTTTTAATTATTCAGCGGTCGTCTCCCGACCGTTTCATATAACAGGCGGCAATCAATGCGAGCTGACAACAAAAATCATGATTTTTGTGTCTTTGTTCGCAAACGGTATTATTCAGTGAGCATTATTTAAAATCACTATTATCTTCAAATTTGGTCATATTTGTTCTTAAAATGGGTTTGACAGCCTTGGCTTCACGAAATCGTAAAGTAACTCGCGGTTTCTATGGCACACCGCACCGCCCGCATTGCTGCTTTAGTTGACACGCCGGATAAAACGGGATATTATAATGTTAAATTGATAAATTGATGATGACAACCGCAACCTCAGCTGTGCGGTTTTAATCAACTTTAGTAATGAAAGGGGTAATAAAAACATATGGATTCAGACCCTGAACCCGATCCTACAGGAATAAATATTTTTATTAAACTAATTTTGTTGGCAGTTCTTATTTTTATCAACGCTTTTTTTGCAGCGTCCGAAATTGCGGTCATCACATTAAACGACAATAAGGTTCAAAAAATGGCCAATGAAGGACATAAAAAGGCGCGGCAGATTTTAAAGCTAACGGCCAATTCCTCGAATTTTCTTGCTACTATTCAAATTGGCGTAACACTTGCCGGTTTTCTTGCATCGGCTACGGCAGCTCAGTCGCTTGCGGGTCCGCTTTCGGATTGGATCACGGGGCTTTCTCCTGCATTAAACCAGTATTCCAGTGCAATCAACTTTATAAGTGTAGTCTTAATTACGCTGATGATGTCCTATTTCTCATTGGTGCTTGGAGAGCTTGTTCCAAAACGCATTGCGATGCAAAAATCCGAGGCTATTTCCTTTGCCGTTGTCAATGTTTTGCGCGGCGTTTCAGCAATAACACGACCGTTTGTACGGCTGCTCTCGGTTTCCACAAATCTTGTGGTGCGCATGTTAGGGCTTGACCCCAACGCTACACAAAAAAATGTCACCGAAGAAGAAATTCGCATGATGGTGGATGTCGGCGGTGAAAAAGGCGTCATTGAGGACGTTCAAAAAGAAATGATAAACAATGTCTTTGAATTCGACGATATTACCGCAGAGGACATTATGACTCCCCGCACCGATGTCGAGGTAGTCGAAGTTGAAGATGACATTACCGAAGCGTTGCGTATCGGTGTGGACGGCGGTTATTCGCGCCTGCCGGTTTATGAAGGAGATATTGACAACATAATAGGTCTGGTTTATGTAAAGGATTTGCTTCCCTATGTTGGTCAGGAGATCCCTAAAGAAGTTTCAATACGCCATATAATGCGTGAAACCTTTTTTGTGCCGGGTACAAAACGGTGCGGCAACCTGTTTGCAGAAATGACCGAGAAACATATACAGCTTGCCATTGTCGTAGATGAATATGGAGGATTTGCCGGAATTGTTACGATGGAGGACTTAATTGAATCCATTGTCGGCAACATTCAAGATGAATACGATAATGAAGAGGAAGAGGTTACAAAAACAGGTGACAACACCTTTGAGGTAGAAGGCTCTGTTGATATAGAAAAGCTGGGTGATCTTCTTAAAATCAAATTCCCCGATGGTGATTACGATACTATTGCCGGGTATATCATGGATATACTTGGTCGTATTCCGGGCGAAGACGAACACCCCAAAGTAACACTTGAAAATGTTACCTTTACGGTAATGGAAATGGATGAACGGCGTATTGAGCGTGTTCACATACTTGTGAATCCGCACGCCTTAGAAAATGAGTCTGACGATGACAATTGATAAAAACCTATGACTATAAAATGGGGCTGCCTTACAGCCCTATTTGTTTTTAGGCAAATTTTTTCTTATCTTGACACTTTTTAACTTTAATAATAATATATTTCATACGGAATAATAACTATTTTATAACATGAAAGATGGTCTAAGAAAATGGCAGGAATGTTAACGGATATTGAAATTGCACAAAGCGTGCAACCGCTTAATATTGAACAAATAGCAAAAACACTTGGCTTGACAAGGCAAGATATTGATTTGTACGGCAACGACAAAGCAAAAATACACCTTTCGGTCTATGACAGACTTAAAGATAAGCCCGACGGCAAGCTTGTGCTTGTTACCGCGATAACGCCGACTCCTGCGGGCGAGGGCAAAACCACAAACACAATCGGACTTGGTGATGCATTAAGTCAACTGGGTAAAAAGGTAATGCTTGCGCTGCGTGAGCCGTCTCTGGGCCCCGTTTTTGGAATCAAGGGCGGCGCGGCAGGCGGCGGCTGGGCGCAGGTTATTCCGATGGAGGATATAAATCTGCATTTCACCGGCGATATGCACGCAATCGGTGCGGCCAACAACCTGCTGGCTGCAATGCTTGACAACCACATTCACCACGGTAATCAACTCGGCATTGATGTGCGCCGTATTACTCTAAAACGTTGCGTAGATATGAACGACAGACAGCTTCGTCATATAATAAACGGGCTGGGCGGACGCGTGTGTGGTGTTCCCAGAGAGGACGGTTACGACATTACGGTAGCGTCGGAGATAATGGCAGTTCTCTGTCTTTCTAAAGATCTATGCGATTTAAAGGAAAATCTCGCTCGTATTGTTGTCGGATACACTTATGACGGAAAGCCTGTTACGTGCGGTCAATTAAAGGCACAGGGCGCTATGACCGCCCTGCTGCGTGATGCATTAAAGCCTAACCTTGTGCAAACTCTTGAGCATACTCCGGCACTTGTTCATGGTGGGCCGTTTGCAAACATTGCCCACGGGTGCAACAGCATAGCCGCAACCAGGCTTGCACTCAAAATAGCCGATTATGTAATAACCGAGGCGGGATTTGGGGCAGACCTGGGCGCTGAAAAATTTATTGACATTAAATGCCGAAAAGCAGGACTTAAACCCGGTGCCGCTGTCATTGTGGCAACAGTTCGCGCACTTAAATCGCACGGGGGTGTTTCTAAAGACCGGCTGCAGACCGAAAACCTTGAGGCTCTAAAAAAAGGCATACCCAATCTTTTAAAACACATTGAAAACATTACTAAAAAATTCGGTATTCCGGCTGTGGTTGCCATAAACCGTTTTCCTGACGACACACAGGCCGAACTGGATATGTTGCGCCGCCATTGCAGTGAGCTGGGAGTCAATGTCGCACTGTCCGAAGTATGGGAAAAGGGCGGCAAGGGCGGCACTGCGCTTGCCAATGAGGTGTTGCGGCTTTTGGATATGCCGAGCAATTTTAAAATGCTGTATACGGACGATATGCCGCTTTTCGACAAAATCAACACAATTGCCCGCGAAATTTATGGAGCAGATGGCGTTGACTATCTGCCGCCCGCAAAGCGCGAGCTTGACCGGTTAACAGAATTGGGGGTTGGGAACCTGCCTGTCTGCATTGCAAAAACGCAATATTCATTATCAGACAATCCGTCACTTAACGGTCGTCCCACCGGATTTAATATTACTGTCAAAAGCGTGCGTCTTTCGGCGGGTGCAGGTTTTGTGGTAGTGCTAACCGGCGACATTATGACAATGCCGGGATTGCCCAAAGTGCCGTCTGCCGAAAATATTGATGTGGATATGCAGGGTCGCATAACCGGCTTGTTTTAAACCATGACAGCACTTATAACTGATATTTCGCGTATATCAGACGAACAGGAAAAAACTATGGCTGTCGCTCTGCCCGATTATGCCAAAAAACGCCGGACAGAATCGGTTGTTGCGGCATACCTGCTTTATTGCCTGATTTTATGCCGCCGGACTGACGGCGGGCTTGTGTGGGCAGATGTTAACAAGCTAACTTCAAAATCCGATAAAATCTTAGATATCGCCGCAAAAATCGGCTGGCAGACAGGTGAACACGGAAAGCCGTTTCCCTCGGGTGTAAATATTGGCGACACCGTGCTTCACGTAGGTCTGTCACACAGCCGGGGGCTGGTTTGCGCCGCCATATCGCATGCGCCGATAGGAATCGACTTGCAAGTGATTCCCAAAATGCCGCCAATTCGTATGCTGCGTATTGCAAAGCGATTTCATCCCGATGAATACGCGCGGTTGGCAACAATAGAAAAAACACGGCTTGCTGATGCTTTTACCCGTTTTTGGGCTTGCAAGGAAAGCGCGCTAAAGCTTAGCGGAACGGGGCTGTCGACACCCTTGTCCTCATTTTGCGTTAAACCTGACGGAACCTGTGTAATAAACGGCAGACCGGCAATAATATATGTAAAAAATTTGCATCAGGCCTATTTAGCTTTTGCACAGTGGTTATAAATCGAAGGAGGCTTGCCTGTGAAGGATTACCTTAAAGGTTTTACGCGAACTATATCCTTATTTGTTTTGGGTGTTGCATTGATTGCGGTATATAAAACCTTTGACAATATGAGCGTAATAATGTCTTTTATAGGTCGGATAATAAGTATTCTCAGCCCGTTTGTAATTGGATTGGGACTGGCCTTTTTGCTCTATGCTCCATCTAACCGATTGGAACTAATAATAAAGCAAAAGCTGCCGCGGCCATTTGCACGCCATGCACGCGTACTATCAGTTTTAACTGTATATCTGGCGCTTATTCTTTTGTTAGCGCTGTTATTGACTTTTGCGCTGCCCGCAATAATTCGCAGCATTATTAGTCTTGTAGCTTCCTTACCCGGCTATTACAATCAATTGATAGAGTTTTTAACATCGTTATCCGAACAATACGGTATATTTGAGGGATTTGATGTCACAAAAACCATTCAAGACATATACACCTCTTATATTGAACCGAGGCTAACACCTGATACGGTATTAAGCTATTTTAAGGGCATTATGAATTTCACGTCATCACTGTTAAATGTATTTATGTCATTTATTATCTCAATTTATATGCTGCTTAGCCGTGATTCGCTTCTTAATACGGGCAGGCTGATACTAAGACTGTTTATTAACGAGCATCGTATGACATATGTTTCACGGTATACACACCGATCATGTGAAATATTATACAGCTATTTTTACAGTCAAGCGTTGGATGCTATTATTGTCGGCGTTCTAATGACAATTGGTCTTGTCATTTTCCGCACTCCAAACGCACCATTACTTGGACTTTTAATCGGTCTTCTTAATATGATACCATATTTTGGTGCGATTATAGGCGGCTTAGTAGCTGTAATGATAACGTTGCTATCCGGCAATGTATACGGCGCTGTTTTTGTTGCTATTTATATCATTGTAATGCAGCAAATCGACGCTAATCTTATTCAACCGCGTATAGTCGGACATACGTTGGGAGTTCGTCCGATATATGTTCTGTTTGCCATAACACTGGGTGGCGGTCTTTTCGGGTTTTGGGGGATATTTCTCGGTGTCCCGGCAATTGCAATTGTGCAAATGCTGTTTAGAGACTTTGTTTCTTACCGCCACCGTTTTAAAAAACCCACAATACGTCCGTCTGAATAAATCCTTATGCAAACCACACTCATACTAATATTATAGAGACGAACTGTGTCCGCCCGCAAATTTGTATATTACGCAATCAACCACGTTAAAAAGAAGGAGACTATTGATGTCCGATCCTATTGGATTATATATACATGTGCCTTTTTGTGTTTCAAAATGCCCGTATTGCGACTTTTATTCTTTGCAGGGGCAAAGTCCCGAGGTGATGGACGCTTATACCAACGCCGTTATCGACGCACTTGCGCTCTGGTATCAAAAGTTAGGGGGAGTATCCGCCGATACGCTTTATATCGGCGGGGGCACTCCGACACTGCTGGGCGGCAAAAGATTAAAGAGAATATTAGATAAGGCAACCAAGCTCTTTAAGCTTAAAAATGCAGAAATAACCATGGAGGCAAACCCCGGTGATTTATTAGATGAAGTTTTCTCCGCTTTTGCATCGGCAGGCGGTAATCGAGTTTCAATCGGCATGCAAACCTGTGATGACGCACAACTAAGATTTTTAAGACGGCGTCATCGTCCGCAAGATGTTGAAAATGCTGTTGCGGCCGCACATGCCTGTGGCATAAATAACATATCGCTTGACATAATGCTCGGCCTTCGCGGGCAATCCGTAAAATCAGTCGTATTTGATATTAGCCGCGCTTTTGAAATAGGTGCAAGCCATGTATCGGCTTATATATTGAAAATTGAGGAGGGCACCTTATTTTATCAAAACCGCGACACTCTATTTCTACCCGACAGTGACGAATGTGCCGAACTATATCTTGCCGCATGTCAAACGGCGGATATGTTAGGATACCGTCAATATGAGATATCCAATTTTGCCATGCCCGGTTATGAATGCCGCCATAACATTAAGTACTGGAATTTGGATCCGTATCTTGGCATAGGTCCTGCAGCACATTCCTATATAAATAATACACGTTTTTATTATGAGCAGGATATAAATTTATTTTTAAAAGGCGTAATGCCTGTCCATGAACAAGATAAACCGCAAAAAGGCAATCATAATATTCACGAACACGAGAACGAATACATAATGCTGCGTTTGCGGTTGGACGAAGGCATTAAATACAATGAATTTAAAGCAAAATTCGGTCGTGATATACCGCAGTCGGTCATTGATCGGGCAAAAGAATTACCCTCCCACCTGATTTCGGTTGACAACGACGGAATTCGCCTTACGCGTTTGGGGTTTTTATTGTCAAATACGCTTATTTGCAAATTGTTGTATGATTGATAGTGGCGGCAAATGGGAGCATTTAAACGGAACGCCGGGGACGGCGTTCCCTACAGATGCATAGGTTTTTTTGCAATCGGGTTATATATACAAATTGTAGGGCGCGATGCCCTCATCGCGCCGTTTGCATCAAATATATACACATTTATTTTAAAACCTCGGTTGCTGCAATACACTCGCCCTCAAACATCCAAAACATTGCACGTATTACTGGTGGCAGAACATTCCACAAACGGCCTGTCCACTTGCTAAAATTTTCAGACACCTCGTATGTTTGCTCGCGTCCGAGCATGTTTACATAGACGCTGTCCTCCTTGGGGAATATTTCAATCCTCATACTGCCGCTGCCAAATCCCACTTGCCGAGTGTTGTAATCCGCTATAACAAATCCTGTGATCAGTATAAGCAAAAAAAAGCAGGTTAACGCAGTGCGCCAAAACACGCGAAAGTTTGTGTTCCTTTGCTTTGGTTTTCTGTTATGCAACATCCGCCGCCCCTATTGTTTTAGTGTATTAAGTACCTGTGCCAATGTTTTTCCCAAAATTTCGCCCGAATATACTGCCTCGCTTACGGTATTAGAATCGGCACCAACCTCAATTAGCAACGAGCCATTTGTAAGATGCTGATTATAGCGGCTGTCCACAATGTATAATGGCCGCATAATGCCTGTATATTGCGTATGAAGTGCACTTTGCAATCTCAGTGCAAACCTGAGGTTTTGCTGCCAGTTTGGATGGGGTACTGCAGCCGAATTGCCCACACTTGCAATTATCATCATTTGTGCGGCCTTTCGCCCGTTTATTGTTATGGTTGGTTTATATCTTTCTGTTTTAGATTTGTATATTGCGTCACGATGAATGTCGATAACAACGCTAATAGACGGGTACTGTTCAAGAATTTTTTTTACAGTCTGAACTGAACGCTCGTATGCCCCGGAATATTTAGGCGAATCGTGTACGGTTACATCGTGGATCGCTGCAATGTTGGCAGCGCGAAGCTGTGCACAAATAGCTTCACCCACTGCAACAACGTTTCGTGTATGGTCCTTTGACCTTGATTCATCAGATTTGTTGTAATAACCGGCATAATAAGACATATAGCATTCGGTTGTATGCGTATGCATTATAAGAACCTGGGGATTGACCGAATCTGTAATCTTAATATCCGGTTTTATTTTTAACTGAGACGATATATCCACCGTACGGCTGCTACCGTTTTTTATTGCAACGCCCTGTATGAAATTGCTACCGGTCGTCATTTGAATCTCAACAATTTTACCCCCGTCACCTGCCTCGGACGGTACAACGCCGGATATGTCTTTCGGTAGCGGTGAAAGCTCGCCCGATGTCTGCATACCCCCACCCGGTGTATATGTCGTCAAAAATACCGGTTCACTCCGGTTGTCACCTTGCTGTGCGGCCGGTATGCGGCTCAGCCGTTCACAGAGCATCTGTGCACCGCCCTCGGGCTGCATGATGCCTGCCGACAGCATCGCAAGCCCCCTCCCCATACTGAGCAGCCGTCCACCCGATAAACCACTCACAGTTAGCATAAGACAAACAACAAGCGATGTAGCCGCTATTGCAGCACGAGCTGTTTCCAGCCGCGGTTTATTATGCTTGTTTTGCGGCCTTTTTCGCATTTTCATCACCGCTAACAGACTATGCGAAAAAATAAAATTTTATTCCATAAGTCAATTACATAATCTTCATGAAGACCTGTTTTATACTGATAACAGAGTACTGACAGACAGGCTTGCTATCCTGCAGCTGAAATCAATGACAGCGGAGAATATTCGGGCTGAAGCGCTGCGTTTACCATCATTGCAATAAGATTAGAAGCCCGCCGAATAATCAAATCAATTTCTCGGGGCGTCACCATCATTTCGGAGCCGCGGGGTGTCACCTGCTCTCCTGACTCTTCACGCCCGGTCAAGTCCATTGCAACGGTGCGTGCGTCCACAACAGTTGGAACACCCAGCCCGATAACCGGCACACCAAGCGTTTCACGATTTAGCGCAATACGGTTATTACCTACACCCGAACCCGGAGCAATACCGGTATCACAAATCTGCACAGTGCAGCCAAGCCGTTCTACACTGCGGGCAGCAAGTGCGTCGATTACAATAACCGCGGCAGGTTTAACAATACCGCATATGCCGCGCACCATTTCACTGCTTTCAACACCTGTTTGCCCCAGCACTCCCGGGACAAACACAGCTGCCGACCGAAGCTTGTCCAATCCTGTGCTGCGTGCAAATTCACCCTCAATATGCCGCGTCGCCAGCACCATGCCCGCTGACCGTGGTCCCAGAGCATCGGGAGTTACCGACTGATTGCCCAATCCCACTACCAAAACAGTACCTTGTTCAGGCAACAATGAACGAAGCTCTGCCCCAAGCACTGTTGCTTTTTGCTCCATATTCTCCTCATCGTCTGACAAAGGTGGCAATTCTGCAGTTATATAGGTGCCTTTCGGCCGCCCAAGCTCCTTTTCTCCCTGTTCGTTCTCGATATAAATTTTTGTAAGTTTAATATCCTCAATTTGCTGACTTTCCTGCCTTATACCAGGCAGCTTTGTCTCTGGCGCTGCCTTAACTGCTTCAATTGCTAAATCTGTGCGAAACTGCATTTCTCTGCTCCTTTTTTTCATTTTTTACAGGCAATAAAATAATGATAATTTAGTATACTCACCCATTGTGAATACTATACGCTTCGCTGTATTTTATCCGCGTAATAAATTTTCGGGTGTGGCTACTTGCCCGGCGCCCTAAAATATGTGTATAATGTATATTGAAATAATTTTGAAAGGTACGACTTTTTAAATGGACTATCGTTTAAATCCGGACATGCTAAATGAAATATTTGCGGTTCCTGCCGTTGTGGCAGATGAGCATATCAGGCTGGCCGGTTCTGCACAGTTAAAGGTGTTAATTTGGCTGTTGAGAAACGGATCAGGCAATTTTAATGCCGAAAAATGCTCAAAGTCAATCGGACTTACTCCCGCCGATTGCCGTGATGCTTTGCAATATTGGGTTGAGACAGACTTACTCATAACTACTGAGGCACAAGAGGAGAAAAAAACTACGAAAAAAGATCCCGAAGACAATAAAAAAGCCGTCAAGCATGTATTGGCCGCATCGCGACCCCGTCCGGTCAAGCCGACTATGAAAGAGGTAATAAACCGCCAAAAAGAGAGTGAAGAATTCACATATTTGCTTGATACTGCTTCGGCAAGGCTTGGTCGGCCGATATCAAATGGCGATATGGAAACGCTTTTGTATCTTTATGATACCGCGGGGCTGCCTGTCGAGGTTATACTGATGGTGATTGAATACGCAATCGCCTGCGGCAAATCTCATATGCGGTACATAGAAAAAGTAGCACTTGATTGGTCGGATCGGGAGATCAATACAATTTCGGCAGCAGAACAATACCTATGCAAACTCGAACGGCGACGTCAGGCGTGGCAGAAATTAAGTGAGCTGCTAAACATTAACCAATCTCCCACTGTTGCACAATCAGATGCGGCAGAACGCTGGATTTGCGATTGGCAGATTGACGGCGGTCTTTTGCGGCTGGCTTACGAAAAGTGCATCAAAGCCACCGGAAGGTTTAACAGCAGCTATATGATGAAGATTATCGAAAACTGGCGCAGCCAGGGCATTGATTCGGTTGAAAAAGTAGAAGATACAAAATCAGGCAAGAGTAAAAAACCGAAAAAAGAAACCTCATATGATTTGGAAGAATACGAAAATATGGTGCGAAACTTTACGCCTGTATATATTAAAAATAAGTGATGATAGGAAGATTTAAATGGGATATAGTAGGGAGGTTTATGACGCGGCCTTTGCCGAACTTCAGCGCCGGCGTACCAGTGCACAGACCAAGGCGACAGCGCTGCACGAACGCATGGTAAAAAAACACCCGCGCATCAAAGAAATTGAACGCGAAATGGCTAATGCCGCGATACGCGTATCTCGTGCCGTGCTTGACAAAGGGGATGTTATCGCCGCGGTGGAGCGCATAAAAAATAAAAATCTTGCGCTGCAGGCTGAGCTTGCCGAGATTCTTGCAAAGGAAGGTATACACAGGCCGAATTTCGAACCGCGTTATTCCTGTCCAAGCTGTGAAGATACCGGCTACTGCAGGAGTAAAATGTGTGACTGTTTTAAGGCCCTTCTGCGTGAGGAGGCCTTTAAACGCCTGAGTTATATGGGTACTATGAAGGATGCCAGCTTTGACAGTCTTCGCCTTGATTATTATCCGGATACCCCGCGAAGCAAAATGTCACCCCGCGATTGCATGAATGAAGTTTTTGCATATTGTAAAAATTACGCTGATGACTTTGATTTGACTTCTCCGAGTCTTTTATTTCGCGGAGCGACCGGTACGGGCAAAACCCATGTTTCATTGGCTATTGCACGCTGCGTGATTAACGCCGGGTTTGGCGTAATCTACGGTCCGGTTCAAAAGCTTTTGCACCAGATCGAAAAGGAGCATTTTGGTCGCACAAACGGTAACAGCCAGGATATGATGATCGAATGCGATTTGTTGATTCTTGATGATTTGGGGGCGGAGTTTTCAAGCCCGTTTTATACCTCATGCTTATATAATCTTATAAACAGCCGTATGCTTGATGGCCGGCCCACGATTATAAGCACAAATCTCAACCAAAACGAGCTCGAGCGTTACGGAGAACAGATAACCTCACGCATTATCGGTACATTTGTACCGCTTACATTTGTCGGACGTGATATCCGACAAATCAAGCTAAGGGATAAAATAAAACAAGGCATAAATACTACATAAGATTTCAAAACTGTAATATGCAGTTACATACACGCTTTTATTCTTGACTAAACATATATTTTTTTGTACAATTCTTCTTATATATTTGCCAAAATATTGCCAAAGGAAGGTTGGTGACGCTGATGCCTGAATATAAAGGGCAGGAAAGACTCTGTATGGGCTGCATGAATCCGCTACCCGAAGGAAGAAAAGAATGCGGCATATGCGGCTATCCTGCAAACGGCGACAATGAATCGTTGTATCTCACTGTCGGAACACTATTATCTGATCGGTATATTGTCGGAAAGCTTATTGAGCATACGGGTGACGCCGCTGTTTATATTGGGTTTGACAGGGTGCTCAAATCACCGATAACTATACGGGAGTTTCTGCCTGACACGCTCGTTGAACGTTCCCAAAGCAGCAAACTGCGGATTATAAGCGGATGCGAAAATACTTTCCGCGATTATCACGAAAAATTTAAGACACATGCCCGCGCTCTTGCGCGTATGCGTGGGCTTTCGTCAATTGTTTCGATATACGATATATTCGAACAAAACCTTACGACCTATACCGTTTCAGAATACTACGGTGGAAACACGCTTGAAACACGGCTTAAACAGATTGGCGGGCGTATGAGATGGGAAGAAGCAAGGCCGTTGTTTATGCCCCTGCTAACCTCGCTTAATTCACTGCATTCGGCGGGTATATTCCATTTGGGCATCAGTCCAAAAAACCTTATTCTTGGTAATGACGGCAAGCTGTATCTTCGGGGCTTTAGTATAGCCGACGCACGTCGTGTCAACACTGACTTGAGACCACGCCTTATTTCAGGTTATTCAGCTCCCGAACAATATGCTTTTGGGCAAGAAACAGGGGCACTGAGTGACATATACGGACTTGCTGCAACAATCTTCCGCACATTGACGGGAAATCCGCCACCTGAGGGATCTCGCCGTGCACAGGATTCCAACGATTTATTTGTCCCAACCGACGTCGCAAAAGAATTGCCCGATTATATAGCCGCTGCGCTTTTCAACGCATTGCAGGTTAATCCCGAAAACAGACCGCGTTCTATCGAGCACTTCCGCGATCAGCTTTCGACTGCACCCGCCGTATCACGGCTGCGTGAGGATGAAAAGCCTGATATGCCTGAACCTGAACCGGAACCAACAGATGACCAATCCCCCCAAAAAAAGGAAAGCCGTTATAAATACGCAGTTTTGATTGTATTGTCGGTGTTTATATTCCTTTTATTGCTTGCGGGCACGGTTTTGCTGCTTATTTTCCCTGATTTAATAGGCGGCGGTGGTGAAACTTCAAGCACCACAAGCTCATCGGCTATTCAAACAACAACAAGCAGGGCTACAACCGAATATGTACCGCAAACCGAAAAGTTTGCAACACCCGATTTGATTGGCAAAAGCTATTACGATATTCGCAACAATAAACTTGGCGGCAAAATGAAAGTCGAGGTCGAGTATAAAAAGTATAGTTCCCGACCTAAAGGTGAAATTCTGGACCAGACACCAAAACCGGAAACACCAGCCGAAGAGGGGTCAACAATCAAGGTTATTATAAGTGCTGGGTCTGAATCCATCACCGTACCAAATGTATCTGGCTGGCACTATGAGCATGCAAAATTGTATCTTGAAGCTCTGGGCTTTAGAGTTGAAATAATGAGGATAGTGTCCGACACTTTTGATATTGATATCGTAGAAAGCGTTCAGGAAGCGGGCCAACAGCTTGAGGAAGGCAGCACCGTGAACCTTCGTGTAAGTGAGACTAAACTGACAACCACTACAACCGAACAAGACGGCTGGTGGTAAAAGACTGACATTGCAATAATGCTGCCCCATAACTTATCGCGAACACAAGCTGTGTTCGCGGTATAAGGGGCAGCTTTTAATGCTCTTATCAGGAATTTGTAATGAACGCCGTCCTTGGCGTTCCGATTGCTTAGGTTTACCGCGCATTTGCCGTAGGGCGCGGCGCCCTCACTCACTTGCAGACACACAGAATAGTTGGGCGCGATGCCCTCATCGCGCCGCTTAAATTTTCAATAGACGGCAAACAAAGAATAGTATTACAAGCATTGTCATATATTTATAAGTGCATTAAAATGGTATATTAGTATAATGCTTAAAACCATCAAAAAAAGCGTACAATTGCTTTTGCATAATCAAAGTGCTATAATTCGTTTAAATTAAACAAAAGGGCGGTTCTATGATGGAAATCATGATAGACAAAAAGCGCGTCCGGTATATCGACGAGGGTCAGGGTACCGAGGTGCTGTTGCTGCACGGCTGGGCGGCGCCCGCAAAAACCTATCGCCTGATTACCGACCATTTGTCACAGCGCTGCCGTGTAGTCGCGCCTGACCTGCCCGGTTTTGGGGACAGCGAAGAACCGGCGGCACCCTGGTCGGTGGATAACTATGTCGATTTTATCATTAAATTTATATCCGCCGTAGGTTTACACTCACCGGTCCTGATAGGGCATTCTTACGGCGCACGCATAATCATAAAACTGTTAAACCGCCAAAATTTAAAATTTTCTGTCCCTAAAATTGTTTTGATGAATGCGGCAGGCATAAAACCCCGACGCGGATTAAAATACTATATAAAGGTATATTCTTACAAGGCGGCCAAACGAATATTGCCGGCTTATGCCGAAGCCATGAGGTCCAAGGTCGGATCGTCTGACTATCGTAGCGCCAGTCCGATAATGCGGCAGACACTGGTTCGTTCGGTAAACGAGGATTTAACGCATCTGCTGCCGAGCATTGCGGTGCCTACACTGCTGATTTGGGGAGACAACGACACTTCAACTCCACTTTGTGACGGACAAAAAATGGAAAAACTGATTCCGGACTCAGGGCTGGTCGTATTAAAAAATTCGGGCCATTTTGCCTTTGCCGAAAGATGGGGACAATGCAGCCGTGTGCTGGATGCTTTTATAAACTAAATTTTGGTACGTAATTCGTTTTTACCGATTTCTTTTTAAATCAAGGAGACAAATCAATGTTAGACACAGTCACCACTCTTATACTGTTTATTGCATTTGCTGCCGACTGTACGCTGTTATCACTACACTATATTCATATGCTGCAGCTTAACTCCTACCGAAATCGGCGGTATATGCGCTGGATTAAGGAAAACAGAGGCGCAATTGCCGATAAGATGGGTTGGCTGCTGTTGTCTATGATAGCGGTTGCCTGCTTTTTACTGCAAAAAAGCGGCTGGAAAGAAAGAATTGCATGTGCACTGCTTTTGTTAATACACGGATATTTAAATAAACCAAAAAGGGCTAAAAAGCCATTGGTGTTCACACACCGCGTTATGCGGCTGCTCCTCACCCATGCGCTGCTTTTAATCACCGTTTATGCGGCGGTTTATTTTACCGGCATGGTGCGGCTGGGACTTGGATTTTTGTTTTTATGGGCGGCATTGACGCCGCTTGTGACGTTACTTACCAACTTTATTAACCGCCCGATAGAAAAGTTTATTGCTAAAAGATATATAAATGATGCGCGTCGCATACTTGCAAGCATGTCACGGCTTACCGTAATCGGTATTACGGGCAGTTACGGCAAAACAAGCACAAAGAATTTTCTTTATTCACTGTTATCGGTCAAGTACAACGTGCTTATGACTCCCGAGAGCTACAACACCACAATGGGCGTTGTACGAACAATACGCGAACAACTCCGCCCCACCCACGATATTTTTATTGTTGAAATGGGCGCCAAATCCAGCGGCGACATAAGTGAAATTTGTGAATTAACTCATCCGCATTATGGCATTATAACCTCAATAGGCGAACAGCATCTTGAAACCTTTAAAACAATTGAAAATATAATTGGTACAAAGTTTGAGCTGGCCGACGCAATACCCGACGACGGCATGCTGTTTTTAAATGCCGACAACAGCTATATCAATAATCACACTGTAACCAAGCCTGTTATGACATATGGCATAAATAATACGAATACAAATTATACCGCGTTTGGAATAACGGTAAGCAATGATGGCAGCTCTTTCACTGTCAAAACGCCAAGCGGGGAAATGCGACATTTTAATACGCGTCTGCTGGGTGCTCACAATATTCAAAACATATTAGGCTGCATTGCTGTGGCACACACTCTCGGCATACCTCTTGAAGAACTTGTTGTGCCGATAAAGCGCTTAAAGCCGGTTGAGCACAGGCTTCAATTGCTGCCCAATGGGATTATTGACGACTCGTATAATTCCAACCCACAGGGCTTTCGCTGTGCACTTGATGTTTTGCGTAGCTTTGAGGGGCAACGGGTTTTGGTAACACCGGGTATGGTTGAACTGGGACAGAGGCAACACGAGCTTAATCGTGAACTCGGCTTTTACGCAGCTTCATGCTGCGATTATGCAATACTTGTTGGGAAAAAGCAGGCACCGCCATTGCGTGAAGGTTTGCTTGCTGCCGGGTTTCAACCCGAACGGCTAATTGTTTCTGCCACTCTTGAAGATGCGCTTAAAGCGGTAAATGATTTGCCGAATGAGGGTAAACGAATCGTGCTTTTAGAAAACGATCTCCCCGACAATTTTTAGGAGGATGATGCATATGAAAATAACCGTAGCAGTGTTTTTCGGCGGGCAGAGTGTCGAGCATGAAGTGTCTATTATTTCAGGGATACAGGCATGCTCGGCACTTGATAGCTCAAAATATCAACCATTACCGATATATATTTCAAAAGACAATATCTTTTACACCGGCGAGCACATGGGCGACATCGAAAGCTATAAGGACATGGACTCAAATCTTAAAAAAGCTGTGCGCGTCCTTCTTGTACCGCACAGTGGCAGAGTTGCGCTGATGCGATATCCTGCAAAAAAGCTGGGTAACAATATTATAGCTGAATTTGATGTTGCGATGCCTGTCGTTCACGGCACAAACGCCGAGGACGGGACACTAATGGGATTTTTAGAAATGTTAGGTGTACCGTACACAGGCTGTGATGTACTGTCTTCGGCACTTGGTATGGACAAATACGCAATGAAAGCGGTGCTGAAACAACACGGTCTGCCTGTGCTTGACGCATTGACTTTTACCTCCCATCAATATGCGGCAAACGAGGAGGACACGCTTGAAAAAATTGAAAAAGAATTTGATTATCCAGTAATAATAAAGCCGGTGAACCTCGGCTCATCAATCGGAATATCTCTTGTCCGTGACAGATTGGAGCTAAAAACGGCAATAGATGCGGCACTGAGCTTTTCATCGCGTGCACTTGTCGAGCCTGCCGTTCAAAACCTGCGCGAGATTAACTGCGCCGTTCTTGGCGATGCTGACAATGCAATATCATCGGTATGCGAGGAGCCGGTCACAACAAACAATATTTTGGATTACAGCGACAAATACCTCAGCAGCTCGGGCGATGCAGGTCTTGAAAAAAGCGGTATGGGCAGCCTTAAACGGCGGCTTCCCGCCGAAATTCCGTCCGAGCTTGAATCGCGCGTGCGCAAGCTTGCTGTCAAAACATTTAATGCCCTTGGCTGTTCCGGCGTTGCACGCATTGACTTTTTAAATGACAAAGAAACAGGCGATTTGTACGTCAACGAAATAAACACTATACCCGGCTCTCTATCTTTTTATCTCTGGGAAGCGGGAGGCATGAGCTTTTCTTCCTTGCTGGATAAAATGATCGAGCTTGCGTTCAAACGCCATCGGGAGCGTCAGGCAATCACATATACCTATGACACAAATATATTATCGAGTGCTGCATTGGGTGGCTTAAAAGGAAAAGCAAAGGGATAAATCAAAAATTAGGGGTCGGCACGTTTTTTAACGTGCCGACCCCTAATTATTAATTTATTCTATTACTGATATGCCAATGTCATTCAGCTGTTCACTGTCAACCTCGGCCGGACATTCGGTCATTAACTCGGACATATTTTGAACCTTTGGAAACGCTACAACATCGCGAAGTGTGGAAGCACCAAGCATTTGCATAACCAAACGGTCAAGCCCGAGTGCCATTCCACCGTGGGGCGGAGCACCGTATTTAAATGCATCAATCAAAAATCCAAACTTTTCGTCTATCTCTGACTCAGAAAGACCGAGTGCTTTAAACACGCTTTGCTGCAATTCAGAATCGGTAATTCGTATTGAACCACTGGCTAATTCAATGCCGTTAAGCACCAAATCATATGCTTTTGCAAACACCTTTTCGGGCGAGCTTTCAAGGTATTGCACACTTTCGTCAAGCGGCGCCGTAAATGGATGGTGCATCGAAACATACTGCTGTTGCTCTTCATCCCATTCAAAATAAGGAAAATCTATTATCCACACGGGATTATAGCCCTCACGCTTAAGCTTTAGCTTGTCTGCGATCTCAAGACGAAGTGCGCCCAGAGTCGTTAAAACACGCTTTTTCCGGCTGTCCGCAATTATAAGCACAACATCGCCTTTGCTTGCTTTCGCCCGCTCAAGCAATGAATTCATTTCATTTTCATTCAAGAATTTAGCAAACGATGAAGCAATACCGTTCGGATTAATTCTAACCCACGCAAGTCCCTTGGCGCCTATGCCTCGTACCATTTCGGTGAGTCTGTCAATTTCTTTTCGGGTTATGACGGAGACGGCATTTTTAACAGTAATGCAGCGCACAGTTCCGCCCTTGGCGGCTGCATCGGCAAACACTCCAAACCCACAGTCTTTTACAATGTCGGTCAAATCAATAAGCTCCATACCAAATCGTGTATCGGGCTTGTCCGAGCCATATCTTTCCATAGCGTCGTTGTAGGTTAGTCTTGGCAACGGAAGTGAGAGTTCAACACCAAGCACCTCACGGAACACTGTTGAAAGAAACCCTTCGCCAATCTCAAGCACATCTTCAACATCGACAAATGACATTTCTAAATCTATTTGTGTAAATTCCGGTTGTCTGTCGGCCCGCAAATCTTCATCTCTAAAACAACGAGCAATCTGCATATAACGGTCAAACCCTGCCACCATTGACAACTGCTTATAAAGCTGGGGAGACTGGGGCAGCGCATAAAACCTGCCCCGATGTATTCGTGACGGAACAAGAAAGTCGCGCGCACCCTCAGGCGTCGATTTAATAAGCATAGGTGTTTCTAATTCTATAAACCCCTGTGCGTCGAAATAGTCGCGTGTAGCCTTTGCAATACGGTGGCGCATTAACATATTGTGCTGTAAATCCGGGCGGCGCAAATCGAGATAGCGGTATTTAAGTCTAATCGCCTCGGATGTTGTGATATTTGCATTTATTTCAAACGGAGGTGTTTGGGCTTTATTTAAAATACGCAGCTCGGTCACCGCAATTTCAACCTCACCCGTAGGCAATTCACGATTTATTGATGAGCGTGTACGAACCACACCTTTGGCCGCCAATACATATTCGCTGCGCACCGAAGCCGCACGATCAAAAATTTCACTATCGGTGGTATCATCAAAAGCAAGCTGGACTATGCCCGTACGATCTCTTAAATCCACAAATATTAATTGGCCCAAATCGCGCTGACGCTGCACCCAGCCGCATACAGAGACTTGCCGCCCGACATCACAGCTATCAAGCGTACCGCAATAGTCGCTTCGTTTAAATCCCTTAAGACTTTCTGACATTCATATATCCCCTTTATTCTTGGCTTGCCTGTAATAAATCTGCCATGCCGGCAAGCTGCCGGTCAAGCGATTTATTATACAGCGTAGTATAAAGACTATCGTCTAAATTAATGTCTGTTTGCTCACCCGACTGCATGTCCTTAAGCTTTGCAACGCCTGTTTCAAGCTCATTGTCGCCAACTACTATCGCATAATGCGCTCCAATTTTATCGGCATACTTCATCTGCGCTTTAAGACTGCGGCCTGTCAGATCATACTCAACCGAAATGCCGCCCTCACGCAAGCGGGCAGCCATTGCAAAACAATGCCGAACCGCTCGCTCACCTATTGCCGCAAAATAAACCTCACATTGCGGCGGTTGCGGAAATTTTGCACCCTTAGCTTCCATTATCATTAAAAGACGCTCAAGCCCCATGCCAAAGCCAAGAGACGGCAAAAACGGGCCGCCAAGCTCGCTAATCAATCCGTCATAGCGCCCGCCGCCGCAAACTACCGCCTGAGCTCCAAGTGCATCCGACACAAACTCAAACACGGTGCGTGTATAATAATCAAGCCCGCGCACTATATGTGCGTTGATCTTATATTCAATGCCGGCTAAGTCAAGACAAGCCTTTACACCGTCAAAATGTGTCCGGCAGTCGTCACATATATAATTTAGTACAACAGGAGCTCCGTTTGCAACTGCAGAGCATACCGGTGACTTGCAGTCAAGAATGCGCATCGGATTACGCTCGAGCCGGTCTTTGCATGTTTGGCAAAGCTCATCGTGCTTTGCACTAAAATAGGTGTGCAAAGCCTTGTGGTATTGTGCGCGGCAGTCGGGGCAGCCAATCGAATTGATATGCAGTTCAACGCCTGTCACGCCAAGCTCAAGCAAAACAAGACGTGCAAGTGAAATAACCTCGGCATCGGATTGCGGAGATGCTGCTCCAAAGCATTCCACACCAAACTGATGAAATTCCCGCAACCGGCCGGCTTGCGGCTTTTCATATCGGTAGCAGGAGGTTATATACGAAACCTTGATAGGCAGAGCATCATTGTGCAGACCGTGCTCCAACAGTGCACGTGCCATACCGGCCGTACCCTCGGGGCGCAGCGTTATCGAACGGCCGCCTTTATCGTCAAAAGTGTACATTTCTTTTTGTACCACATCGGTTGTTTCGCCTACAGAACGGCTAAACAGATTGGTGTGCTCAAACACAGGAGTGCGCATTTCACGAAACCCGAAATCGCGTGCTATGGCAAGCGCCGTTTGTTCTATGTGCTGCCATTTATAACTCTCCTGGGGAAGCACATCCTGTGTTCCCCTTATTGCTTTTGTTATCAATGCCATTTATCGCACCAGGCCTTTCAAAATAACAGAAAATCCGGCTTTATACTATTCTCAGATTAAACCGAAGACATCTTGTCTCATTTTCAAACTGAGGAAAGTATTACTTTATTGTATCAATCAATAGTATTATTATCATAAAAAAGGCGCGCCTTTGCGCGCCTTAGAGTTTAGGCTTTTACTTAAACGTTGGATTGACAATATCGCGCCAGTCCAAATCGCCCCGCTCAAGGCCATGAATAAGAACCTCGGCCGTCGCAATGTTTGTGGCGACCGGAATATTGTGCATATCACAGAGCCGGAACATATCGGCATCGTTGGGTTCGTTTGGTTTCACAGTCATAGGATCACGGAAAAACAGCAGCAAATCAATCTCGTTATATGAAATGCGTGACGCTATTTGTTGATCTCCGCCTTGTGAACCGCTCAAGTACCGCGTGATATTAAGGCCTGTAGCCTCGGCAACCATTTTCCCGGTTGTGCCGGTGGCACAAAGGTTATGTCGGCTTAGGACCCCACAATAAGCAATACAAAACTGAACCATAAGTTCTTTTTTGGCATCATGAGCAATTAAAGCAATATTCATATATTACACTCCTTAATAACTACCCATAAAAATACAGGCGTTTATGTAGTTTCTAAATCATTTTATCCAACCGTGCAAGAGGTACATGCTTTCCAAGATATCGGCACGCAATATTGGAAAAGCACACGGCGGCATCGGAGCTTTCGGGAAGAGGACGCCCGTTGGCGTTTGCAATGGTAACCTGCTCATCCTCGGGCAAAACACCGATAAGCTGAATGCCGGAAATATCAATTATTTCATCAATATCAGGCATTCTTCCCGACATCACTGCTGCGGGTCGCAATCGGTTGATAACCAGTCTTGCGGGTATATTGTTGTTTTCAAGCAGTGTGCCGACAATCTGCGCATCCCGGGCGCAAATCATATCGGGTGTACAGACAACTAAAGCGCGATTTGCACCAGCGATCGCGCACGCAAACCCGCTGCCTATTCCAGCGGGACAATCGACAAGTACATGGTCATAATAGCGTGCAAACCCTCCGCATAGCCTGCGCATATCATCGGGGCAGCACATTTTATCAAGACTTGCCGGTGCCGGAACAACGGATACATTTTCACAAACTGATGAGGCATACACAGCGCGTATAGGCTCGCAATTGCCCTCAAATATATCCGACATGTCATATACCATGCGTTCGGTGATACCCAGCATCAAATCAAGGCTGCGCAACCCGGCATCTCCATCCATCAAGACGACTTTACGCCCCATTTTCGCAAGCGCAAACCCAAGACCGGCCGCCACTGTGGACTTGCCTGCTCCACCTTTGCCCGAAGTAATAACAGTAACGATGCCCATGGTTCAACCTACTTTCATTGTATCATACCATATTTTTCAGGTCAAGGCAATGGAAGTTTTTCATAATAATATTGATAAAGATTTGTTATAATAAACCTTGATAAAATTCGACAAAACTTCATTTTACCTAACCAAAATACAGTATACATACTTTTTCAATACAGGGCAAGAGCTATTATTTGTGTATCAATCAAAGTTATTATATAAAAGTTACATTTCTGTATTAAAAAATTACAGAAATGTTATTGATATTATGTTAAGTTATTTGTTATACTGAATATGATAATATTTTTTAAATTAATTATTAACTTATTTTTATAGAAAGGATAACGCAAAAATGCTTAGCAAAAAAAATAAAAGCATCCATGCCAGAGAGCGTACGAATAATGTTATTGTTTTTTTGCTTGCGTTTGTTGTGTTTCTTGTTGTATTCGGTGGTATATGTCTTTGGGCTGTGATAAAAATTAATCAGGAACGGCGCTCAGCAGAATCGCCAACTTCGTCAGATTTATCCGAAACGGTGCAATTTGATGACACCGACGCTAACAACCTTATGATTGTGATGGTTGACAACGGTACTGCACAGGGGTTTGTTTCTTTGCGTTTTGATCCGGCCAAATCCAAAATAAGTGCGTTGGCGATTCCTCGCGACACAGTTGTTGATTATAAGCTTAGCGAAATCCGCCTTTTTGAGCTGTACGACAAACATGGAGTGCAGTCCGCAAAGGACGCTTTTAGCTCTTTAACCGACATTGAATTCGATAATTACTATGTTATCACTTATGAAAAAATCGGCAGCTTAATTGAGCACCTTGAATCCGATTTAGTTATGACACTGAACGAAAATCTTGAATACAGTGACAATAACCTGTCTATTCACATAAGCGGAGGTCGGCGCACACTCAGCGCCGCGCAAGTGATTGATATCTTACGGTATCCGGCGTGGCGCGGCGGGCGCATACAGCGCTCAGCGATACAGGCGCAAATTACAGCAGCATTAATAAACCAATATATGAAACCCACCAGGAAAACGCTGGCCGATAGCGATTTTGGGACTATCGTCAATCTTGCCCTAAAAACCGATATTCTGGTTTCCCATTACAGAAACGCCAAAGCAGGACTGGCTTTTCTTGCCGAGCGCAACGACGGCAGTATATGTACCGATTTAACGCTGCCCGGCAAATATGAGGGAAGCGGGAACTCTATACGGTATTATACGCCCGACAATATTAAAGAGATGCTCCAGTCATCTTATTATTAATAAATTCTGTCCACCCGAAAGGAGCAAGCCGTTGAAAAAATCCATACTTGTATTACTTGTGTTTTTAACAATACTTTCAGGCTGCTCACTTATATTTCCCGAAGTCGAGAATTCCTCACAAAGCCAAGATGGTCCGTCTAACGACTATTTATCCGAATATAGTGATAAATGGTGCTATCAGCGTTTGCCGGCAACCCTCAAAAGCGGTTATGGTGAAATATACGCTGCCGTTGTCGAGGGCTTTGACAATGACAGCACTATTACAATATCAGACAGCACCCTCGGCACCCAGCGTGAATATACGGGTATTCGTATCGAGCTTTCAAAGCCTCTTGAAACCCGTGAAGACGCGAAGCTGCTTTATACGGCGTTTTTGTGGGATAATCCCCGTTTTTTTCATATAGGCAACACTTACAGCTATGAGGGATACCGTTCGGGCAACAACGATTATTATAATGTGTTTTGTCTTGTTTATACAATGAGTGCACAGCAGCGTATGGTAGCAGCAGGGCGGCTTAAATATGTTGTATCGCAAATCAAAAAGGACTTAGCTAACGCTCAGCCGTCCGACCAGTTTGAAACCGAGCTTTTTTTGCATGATAAGCTTGCCGAGATCTGTAGCTATGAAGCCGGCGCCGCTCAATCCGACGACCCCGCAGTATTATATCCTACAGCATTTACTGCATATGGCGCACTTGTTGAAGGACGCGCGGTTTGCGAGGGTTACTCACGCGCAATGCAGCTTTTGCTTCATGAAAACGGCATGGAGTGCACCCTTGTCAACGGCTATGATCATAACGGTGCTGCCCATATGTGGAACCTTGTCACGGTAAATGGGCATAATTATCATCTCGATGTCACCTGGAATGACAGCTCTGACCGCTTACATCATTCCTACTTTAATCTGTCAACTGCTGAAATACTGCTTTCGCATACAATAGCGGACGATAATATTGGCGTAGACACCTGCACCGCAACAGATGCAAATTATTACCACAAAACAGGCAGGCAGATCAATACGGTACACCGCGACGATATTGCAAAAGTAATAGCTCAGGCAATAAAAAACGGCGAAACCTCAGTGGATATGCGTTTTACAAAAAGTTCGTTTGCAGGGGCAAGGCTTTTTGTCAACAACCGGGAGCTGCTTATTCAAATGGTAAATGAGATATTATCCGATACGGATTATGAAATGTGGCCTTATGAGGAATACAGCGTAAATGAAATTTATTACACTTTGACGTTGTATAAACAGCCTGACTAAAAAAAGAGAAATGATGCACATTCATCGTTTCTCTTTTTCATCATCAAGTGACATGTTTTTGTAATGGCTTATACTGAAAAAAGTTAAACCTTATTTTTATATTTAGGAGTGCACATTAATGAAAGTATTTGTTGAAAAGATGCCGGACAGTAACGCAACACTAACAGCATATTTGCATGATTCATCGCCCGAGCTTTCTAATGCAAATAACCGCCCATGTGTTATCGTTTTTCCGGGCGGTGGATACCATATGCTGTCCGACCGCGAGGGCGAACCGATTGCGGCTACATTTTTAGCGCATGGCTATCATGCATTTGTGCTGCGTTACTCGGTTGGCAAAAGCATGTGTTTTTCTGACGCACTTAATGATGCCCAAAAAGCACTGCATTGTGTCCGTTCAAATGCCGAGCAATGGAACCTTAATCCGAAACAAATTGCCGTATGCGGTTTTTCGGCAGGCGGCCATCTTGCTGCATCGCTCGGTGTTATGGGAACAGAACGTCCAAATGCCATGATTCTTGCTTATCCATGCATACTAAGCAGCATGAGCCGTATTCTTGCTTTTCCTGTCCCGTCCTGTGACGATAAAGTGGACTCATCAACACCGCCCGCCTTTTTGTTTCACACAGCGAACGACTCTGCTGTGCCTGTCGAAAACTCATTACGAATGGCCGATGCACTGAGCCGAGGTAAAATTCCGTTCGAGTTACATATATTTCCTAACGGTCCCCATGGATTAGCTTTAGCAAATGAACTAACGTCCAACGGCTCTAAAGCCATGTGCAACCAGTCTGCCGCACAATGGATGCCGCTTTGTCTAACTTGGCTTAAGAATTTATTTAATGCCTGCTGAATAATTAAAGAATACTGCTTCTATAAGGTATAAGTATTTTTTAATTATTCAGGTGCAAGGTTTTTATAAGAGATCGATAAAACCTTGCACTTATATGAAACGGTCGTCCCACGACCGTTTCATATAACAGGCGGCAATCAATGCGAGCTGATTTGTGAGTATCTAAAGATAATATCGTTAGCAAACGGTGTTATTCAGTGAGCATTATTTGTAAACTTTAATTGATAAAGTTTTGTGGCTGCCAGCTCGTATGAGCGGCAGCCACAAAATTTTTAAAATATATCCGCGGCAGGATGGGTTTATAATGACCATTCACATTCGGTTTCATGGCGGCGCGGCCTCTCCATCAAAATGCGAACAGCATCGCGTGCGGACTGTCCCTGATAGCATATTCGCCAACACTGCTCTGTAATTGGCATCTCCACATTGACGGACTGTGCAAGCTCCCATGCAGCAAGAGAGGCATGATAACCCTCGACCGTACCGATAAGGCGTACAGCCTCCTTTGGAGAGTGCCCCTGCCCTATTAGCATGCCCGCACGCCGGTTTCTTGAATGAAGACTTCCACATGTGACGATTAGGTCACCCATGCCCGAAAGCCCGGCAAAGGTTTCGGCACGTGCGCCCAAAGCCGAGCCAAGTCTTGCAATTTCGGCAAGCCCGCGCGTCATGAGGGCTGCTTTCGTATTGTCACCAACATTTAGACCATCACATATGCCGGCAGCCAGAGCAATTATATTTTTAAGTGCGCCACCAAGCTCCACGCCTGTAACATCCGAATTAACATAAATTCTAAAGTTTGGGTTCATTAACATAGATTGGACAAGCTCGGCAGCCTCTATATCCTGTGAAGCACTGATTATTGTAGTCGGCACATCACGGGCAACCTCCTCAGCGTGTGACGGACCAGACAGCACAACTATCCGAGCCGTCGCAAGCTCCTCGCTTAAAACCTGCGAAAAGCGCAGATGTGTTTTGGGTTCAAGACCTTTGCCTGCATTGGCAATTAATGTGCCCGGGCGAATCAGAGGGGCTAACTGTTTTGCCGTTTGTCGTATTGCAAAGGAGGGCACGGCGAAAATAATCAATTCGCTTTTTGCCGTTTCGGCAAGGTTTGTTGTAAGGTTTATATCAAGAGGAACGGGCACACCGGGCAAAAGCTTTCTGTTTTCATCGAACCGTCGAATATCGGCAATCTCTTCTTTAAACGGCGACCACAACGTAACACGGCAGCCGTATTTATGAGCCATAATTGCAAGTGCGGTACCCCATCCCCCGCTGCCTAATACCGAAATTGCTGGTTTAGATTCCATGCGATCTTCTCCTCTATGCGTTATTTCCAGACTTTGCTTTACCCGAACCCAAGCGGCTTTCTGTCCCCTTTATTATACGCTTGATGTTCGGGATATGTTTTATAATCAGTATGACAGCTATAAGCGCAGTCATTACCGTGTTGAACAGCGTGTTTGTAGCGGGATATTTATATATAAAAGCGCTGAAAATGCCGGTAAAAATGGGCAAAGCGGTCGCCGCGCATATTGAGCCTAATGAAACCATTTTGAATATGAGTACAACTACAATAAAAATAGCAAGACAAATAAGAGCGATACGCCAGTCAAGTATCAGCATCATACCGAATGATGCCAGCACTCCTTTTCCTCCGCGAAACCCGAAAAAGACGGGATACAAATGGCCGATAATGCAAAAAAGCCCTGCCAAATATGCACCTGTGCGCATAAATTCCATATTATTTTGCGCATAGCTACTGTTCATTACAGCTATAAGCCAGCGCCCTAAAAGCACCGACAAAATACTTTTGCCCAGATCACCAACCGTTGTCAGTATAGCGGGCAATTTGCCCTGCGACCGAAGCACGTTGGTCGCCCCGGCATTGCCGCTTCCGGTATCCCGTATATCAGTTCGTGAAATAAAACGAGTAACTATAATCGCCGAGTTTATACTGCCTAAGAGATATGCGCACAAAGCAGTGATAATCAGTGAAGGCCAAGCGACTAAAACGAAATTTTGAATTTCTGAAAACATGTAAGGTCTCCCCTTCAATCATATAACAAATATCAACGCCCTTTTTCTCCTCTTTCCCTCACGACTATACGAATAGGCGTGCCTTCAAGCCCAAATGTTTCCCTAATCCGGTTTTCGATGTACCGCTTATATGAAAAATGAAAAAGTTCGGCTTTATTGACAAAGCAAACAAAGGTGGGAGGACGCGTAGAAGGCTGCGTAATATAATATATGCGTAACCGTTTGCCCTTATCAGTCGGAGGTTGCACACGAGCAGTGGCATCAGCCAGCACATCATTTAGCATACCCGTGGAAATGCGCATAGAATACTGCTGTGCAACATAAATTAAAAGCTCGAACAATCGGTCTATGCGCTGGCCTGTCTTAGCCGAAATAAAAATAATCGGTGCATAGGACATAAACGAAAAATCATTTTCAAGCGATTTTCGCATTTTGTCCATAGTTTTGTCGTCTTTCTCTACAGCGTCCCACTTATTAACGGCAATAATACAGGCCTTGCCCCGTTCGTGTGCAATACCGGCAACCTTACTGTCCTGTTCGGTAAAGCCCTCGGTTGCATCTATCATAATAATACAGACATCAGCCCGTTCAACCGCCATTTGCGCCCTTAGCACACTGTATTTTTCGATAGGGTCGTTTACGCGGCTTTGACGTCGAAGCCCGGCCGTGTCTATAAAAATAAAATCCCCGTATTCGTTGTGTAACGCGGTATCTATTGCATCACGCGTTGTACCGGCAATATCCGATACAATCGTGCGCTCCTCCCCGACAATACGATTAATCAGTGAAGATTTGCCGGTGTTGGGTTTACCTATAACGGCAACTTTTATAGTATCGCTTTCCTCTTTGTGTTCTTGTTGTTCGGGCAGTAAACCACACACCACATCAAGCAAGTCGCCTGTACCGTGGCCGTGCACCGACGAAACGGCAACCGGTTCACCAATTCCGAGATTGTAAAACTCATAAAATTCTGCCGGCACATCGCCTATACTGTCGCATTTGTTGACGCACAATACAATCGGTTTACCGCTTTTTTGCAGCATTGCGGCAACATCCATATCGTTTGCAGTCACGCCTGTTTTTATATCGGTAACAAATATGATTACATCGGCCTGCTCAATTGCAAGCTGTGCTTGACGGCGCATATGCGTCAACATTAAGTCGTCGGAATAGGGTTCGATACCGCCTGTGTCGGCAAGCATAAATTTACAGGTGCGCCATTCGCAAGGCGCAAAAATGCGGTCACGCGTAACACCCGGCGTATCTTCGACAATTGCAAGCCTTTTGCCTATCAGTTTATTAAATAAGGTTGACTTGCCCACATTGGAACGCCCAACCAGAGCAACAACAGGATAATCCATTTTAATCCACCGCCTTTATACATTGAACAGTATAACCGTAACGCCGGCGATTTACAAATAATTTTGTCACAGCATTAAAGCATCTATTAATTTGCTGCCGTCTACCGGCACGGATACGACTTCGGCATTCAAGGCGTGCTGCAGGTCGTCAATTGTTACGTCATCAAGAAACAAATCTCCTTCGCGCCTTAGCATTACGGACGGCACCAATATTATATCACATTTTTGATTTTCAAGCTGCTTTATCAAATCACTGCCGGTTACAAGCCCTGCTACGTTTATTTTCTTACCAAAAAAATTGTTTTCAATTGCCTTGACACTGACATTTAATGTATCCCATTTTTGACGTGCCTTGTCAACAAGCCGGTTTAAAAAAGGTGCTGCAGCTAAACCGGTTGCCAATATAATACGGCTGCCGTGCGGCTTGCCATCGCTTTTTTCAAGCCCTTTTAAAAATTCATCGCAAAATAGGGTAATAAGGCCAACGCCGTTTTCAAGTTGAGCAAAATCCCCGTAATAATCTAAGGCAGGCAGCGGTATTTCTGCCTTTAAATAAAACTCATCAGCGGGATAAAAAACCCGCATTCCGTGGCTGCCAAGCATTTTCTCGCCCATTTTTTCCATCTGACGAACAACATCGGCAGCCTCGCTTTTTGTAAATGAGCGCAGTGCCGGCAGCGAATCCCTGTATTTTGTCAGCCCAACAGGAACACCCGCCACGCTTTCAATCTGCGGCACAAGATCTGCCAAATCGTTCATTGTGCGTTCAAGTTCTTGTCCGTCGTTTATGCCCGGACAAAGCACAAGCTGACATTTCATGCGTATACCTGCATTTGCAAAACGCCTCATGATCGAAAGCCGTTCGCCTGCAAAGCGGTTGTTCATCATATAGCAGCGTAATTCAGGGTTGGTGGTGTGCACAGAAATATTAACCGGACTTATATGCATTGCGATTATTCGATTAATTTCATGTTCGGAAAGATTTGTCAGAGTAATATAATTGCCAAATAAAAAAGAAAGACGGCTGTCATCATCCTTAAAATAAAGTGACTCGCGCAATCCGGGCGGAAGCTGATCAATAAAACAAAAGATACACTTATTTTTGCAGCTTTTCTGCCTATCCATAAGGTAGGTTGAAAATTTTAACCCCAAATCCTCGTTTGAACGATTTACAAGGCGGCGCGTAAAAATCCTGTTTCCCCGCAACAAAACGAGAGAAAGCTGATAGTCTGTAATATAAAACCGATAATCAAGCACATCGGTTATTTTATTGCCATTAACGCTAAGCAGCGTATCGCCAGGCCGTATTCCGGCCCTGTGTGCCGGGCTGTTTCTCTTTATACCTGCTATCGGTACACCCATAGCTTTCCCTCTCCTGAGCCGTTATAAAAAATAGAGAAGGATTGCTCCCTCTCTACTTAACAGATGCTATTAGGCATCTTTTTTAACAACCATCCTGCCGTTGTAATATCCGCAATTTCCGCAAAGACGGTGCGGGCGTTTATACTCGCCGCACTGAGTGCATTTCATCAGAGCAGGAGCATCAAGCTTCCATACATTTGAGCGCCTTTTATCGCGCCGGGCTTTGGATGATCTTCTTTTGGGTACCGCCATTGTCAGCACCTCCTTATTGCAAATCGGATTGTTTAAGCTGTTCTAAAATCTTAAATCTATTATCGATTTTGTTGGATTGGCAAGCACATGACTGAGTATTCAAATTAATGCCGCAATTCGGGCAAAGCCCGCGGCAATCATCACGGCAAAGATTTTTGGATGGCACGCTTATAATTAAATCCTCGCTGACCAAATCGTCAAGTACAAGCTTGAAATGCTTTACCTGCTTAAGCTCACCGTCATCATCGCCGCTAAGCGATGTGACAAGCACATGCTCAATAGGTATTTGCATTTGTCGTTTAACAGCGTCAAGGCAACGGTCACATGCACATTGGTAGGCAAAATAAACCGTTGCTTTTAATCTAACAATGCCTGACTCTGCCGAAACCTCACCCTTCACCCTGACCGGGTCAATAAAGGGGTGGTTATTTTGATACTCAAGCTGAGAAATATCAAGCGTGCAGTCCACAGGCATAGATTTTTTCTCGCCTATAAAAACTTGTTTAAGGTCTAAAATCATACTACACCTCATGTGTCACGCACCATATTATAAATAGAGCGCACCGGTTTGTCAAGCAAAATTTACTGTGTCGCGGACCTATTGCTCGTCGGTAGACTTGTCAATCGGCTTAACCGGCACATAGTCTTGAGCCGGCTCATCGCCTATATCGCGCACAATTACAAAAGGTGTTAGCTCATCGTCCTGTCCGGCCGGATTGTCGCGTATAAGCTCACAAATCATTTCTAATGGCTTGTCCAATATTGACGGGGAGCGGCCCAGCACTTCTATATCGATGTCGTTTGCATCTACAATAGTGCAAATAATTCCCAGCTCGCGCTCAATGTCGGCGCACACCTTGTCCGGCTCCCGAGGATTGAGTATAGCAAGCGTATGGTATGTCTCGAATGCAGAATTATTATAAAAGCCGTCAATTCCTGCAATATCCTTCCCAACAATTTCATAGAACACGCCGCGACGCCCGAACAGCCTGCAAACCGCACCGCAAAAGGCAGCCCACAAAACTAAAGGCAGTCCTTTCAAATTAATCGCAAGCTGCAGCTTATACGGTTCGTCCATTCCTATACCGTTGTTGCTGCGGGTTGCAAACTTTGACAAAAACTTTGCCCAAAATCCAAGCCGCACGTCTTTTTTTTCGACAGTGTTATCCTGGCACATTGAAATAACCTTTTCACTAATCGAAACAATATCGCCCGGCTTATACAGCGGCGAAACATATCTGCGCACAACCTCAATATAATCCTCACCGCGCTCAATGAAATGTGTCTTTACGGCATAGCGCTCATACCTGATACCATCAACCTCACGCACACCACGGATATAATAGGTGACACCTTCATGTTCGCGCATATTCTCTTTTATATTTAAATTACCTTCATACCATACAGCCACTGCTTGTCTCTCCAATCACCGCTATCCGGCGTTCCTTAAACTAATAACTAATGTCCGATTAAGTTTTTAGTCGGATATTAGTATTGGCTTTCTAAACGGCGGCGAAAGCAACTAATATTGATTTCAAAAATCATCGTAAATTCAATATTAGTATAAAACCTTCGCCGCTCGTAACATCTTGTTAAACCCTATATCTAATCTGTGACAAACTTTGCAATGCTTTCGGGAATGCTGTCCTTATCGGCCGATATCGTAAGCACTATGTCAATGTCCACTTTATTTGAAAGTGCTTCCAGCTTGTTTATAAAGTCGGAAAGCTGTTGCATATCTCCCCCACCGATTTTAAGTGTTGAATCAATAAATATATTAGTTATATCGTAATTGCCTGCACACATACCGGATATAAAGCCATAAAACGCATCAAAGCCCTTAATACCATATTCGTCCGCTCCGACCAATCTTACCTGATACCCGAAATTGTACGAAAGTGAACCGTTTTTTTCAATAAAAACCACATTACCTTTGGACTTAGCCATTGCCTCATTGCATTTGTCAATCAGGCGTTTGGTTTTGCCCGAACCCTTGTTCCCGAGGATTAAACTAATCATTTTCATTTCCTCCTATGGTATATTTTACCCGCAAAATTGCGGTTTAAGACTAAAACATAGGCTTTATTTAGCCAATCGCTGTTCAAGAGCAGCTTTCTCTTTTTCATAGCCGGGCTTTCCAAGCAATGCGAACATATTGCGCTTATAACTTTCCACTCCCGGCTGATCAAAGGGATTGACGCCCAGCAGATAACCTGAAATTGCGCAGGCTTTTTCAAAAAAGTATATGAGATAACCAAGTGATCTTTCAGACATATCCGGTACATGCAGTACAAGACTGGGTGTTCCGCCGTCGCTGTGCGCAATTGCCGTACCCTCAAAGGCTTTGAGATTGATGTATTCCAATGTGCGACCGGCAAGAAAGTTTAAACCATCTGCATTTTCAGCGTCTTGCTTAACTGTAACTTGCCTTTGCGTTTTATTAATCAGTACGACCGTTTCAAAAAGAATATTTGAACCGTCCTGTACAAATTGACCCAGCGAATGCAAGTCGGTAGTATATATTACTGATGCGGGGAAAAGACCTTTACCATCTTTGCCCTCGCTTTCGCCATATAGCTGCTTCCACCATTCTGACATCATTGCATAAGCCGGTTCGTAGCTTACCATCAATTCGATGGATCGCCCTTTTCTTAATAGAATATTGCGAGCTGCCGCATAACGGTAGCAATCGTTTTTTGATAAATCACTGTTTAACAGCGTTTTCTCAGCATCTGCGGCTCCTGCCATAAGTGCGTCTATGTCACACCCTGCCACTGCTATGGGCAGTAAACCAACTGCGGTCAATACAGAAAAACGCCCACCGATATTATCGGGCACCACAAAGGTTTCATAGCCCTCTCTGTCTGCCAAACCTTTAAGCGTACCTTTTTCTTTATCGGTGGTAACATAAATTCGTTTTTTTGCTTCTTGCGCCCCAACTGTGCGTTCAAGATATTCTCGAAATACTCGAAAAGCTATTGCAGGTTCGGTTGTTGTTCCCGACTTTGAAATCACATTGATTGACAGGCGGCGCCCCTCGCAAATCTCAAGCAGCTCTGCCAATGCGGTGGAGCTTATATTGTTTCCGGCAAAATAAATGTCGGGCGTATTCTTTTTCTTTAAATTATAAAGCGGTGATTTCACATATTCAATAACGGCCCGCGCACCAAGATATGATCCACCGATTCCGATAACTACGAATACATCGGTATCCTCTTTAATACGCGAAGCCGCTACCTTAATACGTCTAAATTCTTCTTTATCATAATCGGTCGGGAGTGTCAGCCAACCTAAAAAGTCACTTCCCTGTCCGGTTCCATTGTGTAACTGATTGTGAGCCGTATCCACCTGGGTCTGCATAGCAGTTAGCTCATGAGGTCTGACGAACCCCTCTAAATAGTGCGTGTCCAAAACAACCTGCATATAAAATTCCTCCCAAAGCGTTGCATTTACCAAACCGAAACTTTTTCTTGTATTGATATTATTGTACAATATCCATCGACTCAATGCAACAACACAAAACAAAATTCAAGAAAAATTCACCTATTTTAATTTGCAGATACAATGCTGTAAAAAACATCCAAATTCTGTGCTAAAAGGGCATCACATCATATGGCTTGTTTATGTCAAGAAAAAACCCGGAAATTATCCGGGTCGCTTTTTTAGAACAACAGTATCAACTAATCAGAGCCTTAAGTATCCTTATAAACGCTTTGAAAATACCCAATCGTTCAACGGCTTGCGAAGCATAAACCTTATACTTTGCTGCAACACTGCCCTCAATCATCAGCACAAGCTCTCCGATTACCTGTCTGTCATATACGGGCGCCTCCAAATCTTCGGCAAGCGTTAATGTCTGTGTTATTTTTTTGTCCTGCCCTTTTTTTATCAGCAGCGGCAAAAGCTCATCCATTTTGGGTATTACCATTTCTTCAACACCCCGCAAAACCTTTACGGGAGTCAATGCATTCTTATCAATTTTTGGAGTATATATTGTATAGTTTGCAAAACCGTAGTCAAGCATTTTCCTTGTGCCGCCAAACCTTTCGTCCGAGGTTTTGCATCCGAGAATAACCGCAGCCAGCCCCATGCCGTCGCGCTCTGCGGTAGCCGCTAAATTATGCCCCGCTTTACTTGTTGTTCCTGTTTTTAACCCCGTAGCGCCGGGATAAAAACGTATCAACCTATTTGTATTGACAAGCTGAGATTTGCCGTTTCGCAAAGAATCCATCCAAATTGTCGTGTACTCTGTAATCTTTTTATACTTTATCAGCTCACGAGACATCAACGCAACATCATTCGCTGTCGAATATGCCTCGTCATCAAGTCCACAGCAATCGGTGAAATGAGTATTGTTCATGCCCAGCGCTGCGGCACGCTCGTTCATACTCTGGACAAATCCCTCCTCGGAACCGCTGATATATTCGGCAATCATAGCACAGGCATCATTAGCCGAAACAACTGCTATCGCTTTTATCAAATCATGTACCGTCATAATTTCTCCGGGCTCAAGCCAAATTTGCGAACCACCCATCGATGCGGCGTGCTCTGAGCATGTAACAGTATCTTCAAGCTTGATAATCCCGCTGTCCAATGCATCCATAATCAAAAGCAAAGTCATAACCTTTGTGACAGATGCAATAGGCAGCCTTTCATGCGGATTTTTTTCAAACAGCACCTGTCCGCTGGACAGCTCCATCAAAATTGCGGACTTGCCCCCAATTTCAATTGCATTGGCATTTGTGGGCACTTCTACGTCCGATGACGCCCAAGCGGGCACATCGGTGCTTAATAATTCTTCTGCTGTTTCGCCCGATTCAATATCAATTATGATTGTACCCTCCTGCTGAGCTGACACAGCAGGAACCCCCACCATTATTAATGCGGCACATAACAGTACCACCAGCATATATTTTAATATCTTCATTGCCAGCACCTCCATGCCTTCTGGTACTGAATATATGCACGAGGGGACATATTTAGTCATAACTTAATAAAAGTTTGTATGATTTAATGGGACTTTGACTTCTAAGACTGTGCTGTCAATCATTCTTTTTCAAAGTCTACTAATCGATTGCGAAATGCACGGGCAACTATTTGCAGGGGCGAACTGCGCTCGCCTGCAAATCTGCATATTACGCAATCGACTATGAACTCTATAACAAGCTATCATTATATACAGCACGGGCGCCTCCTACAAATTTGGGGCGGGTTCGGGCACAGACAAGCTGTGCCATGCCAATTTTATCAACCGCAACCCTGACCGGCACAGCCACCGGGCGCAGATGCATTCCTATAAGCGTGTTGCCGATATCCATGCCCGCATGGGCGGCAACCGATTCAACCGCCACAGGGCGTTCAAGCTCCTCATATGCAGCCGACGCAAACGAGCCGCCTGCGCCGGGTACGGGCATCACATTGACCTGCTCAAGCCCGTATTCTTTTACAACGCTTTGATCGACAATAAGCACACGATTAAGGTGCTCACAGCATTGCGCTGCAAGATATATTCCTTGCTTTTTAAGTTCAGGGCTAATGCCTGATAATATTGCCTGTGCTATTTCCCGGCTTGAAGCAGTGCCTATTTTCTTGCCGGCTACCTCGCTTGACGAGCACCCAACCACCAAAATATCACCCCGAGAAAGACGAGCCGACTGAAGAAGTTCAGTTAGAGCAGCTCTTGTCTGCTGTTCAATCTCTTTTAGATTTACTTCGGCCATGAAAAATACCACCTTTTTGTCATATGTTTTTATTCTACCACCAATCCTGCCGATATTCTACCGGGTATTACGTTATGCTTGCGAAATTGGAAAACATCACATATAATTATTCATAGTAATGATAAATTAACCGCCTAATGCTAATATATAAATGGCGGCGTCGGAGTTGATATGATGTCGTACAAGCAGGAATATGTTGAATTCATGGTAAAAAGCGGTGTGTTGACTTTTGGCGATTTCATCACTAAAAGCGGACGCAAAACCCCATATTTTATCAACACGGGCAATTACCGCACAGGTGCGCAGGCGGCCAAGTTAGGCCAATATTACGCCGCATGCATAAATCTGCATTTTCCCCAGCACATCGACGCGTTGTTTGGCCCTGCATATAAAGGCATACCGCTTGCGGTTGCCAGTGCAATTTCGTTGGCCGAACAATATGGGCGCAATATAAACTATTGTTTTAACCGCAAAGAAATAAAAGACCACGGTGAGGGCGGCTCTTTGGTGGGATATCGCCTTAAATCGGGTGACAGAGTTGTAATCGTTGAAGATGTTATCACGGCAGGCACAGCAATACGTGAATGCCTGCCCGTACTCAAAGCCGCCGCCAATGTAGAGATTGCAGGTTTAGTCGTTTCGGTCGACCGCATGGAACGCGGACAAGGCGAGTTGTCGGCAATTCAGGAGATCAAGGCAGAATATGGCATCGACACATATCCTATTGTCAATGTGCGTGAAATAATCGAAACACTTCACAACCGGCCGATTGACGGCAAAATTGTTGTTGATGATTGTATCAAGGAAAAAATGGAGAATTATCTTAATCAGTACGGTATAAATCAGGAGTAAATTTGATAATCATAAGGAGAGGCAAGTAAATGCTTGAGATTAAAAACTTTTCAAAAACCTATAAAGGCGGCATTAAAGCAGTCGACAATCTCAGCCTAACTGTTGACAGCGGAGATATTTTCGGATTTGTCGGCCATAACGGCGCCGGCAAAACCACAACAATACGCGCCATTGCAGGCGTGATGGATTTTGATGAGGGCGACATATTGATAAACGATATGTCGATTAAAAAAGACCCCGTCGGCTGCAAAAAAATCTTGGCCTATATTCCGGACAGCCCCGATTTGTACGGATATCTTACCGGCATTCAATATCTAAATTTTATTGCCGATATATACTCAATCGGCAAGCTGCAGCGGGAGGAAAATATCAAGACTTTTGCTGACGCACTCGGGCTGACTCCAAGCCTTGGCGACTTGATATCCTCATATTCCCACGGAATGAGACAAAAGCTTGCTGTTATATCGGCACTCATTCACAGCCCAAAGCTTATGATACTTGACGAGCCTTTTGTCGGGCTTGACCCCAAAGCTGCACACACATTAAAAGGAATCATGCGTGAAATGTGCAGGCAAGGAAGCTCAATATTTTTTTCTACTCATGTTTTGGATGTTGCAGAAAAGCTGTGTAACAAGGTTGCAATTATTAAAAGTGGTAAACTGATTGCGTGTGGAGATGTTGCCACCGTAACGGGTGACAAAAGCCTTGAAGACGTGTTCATGGAGCTGATTGAAGAATGAATAAACTATGGGCTTTAGTACGCGTACAGCTTATGAGCGCGTTTGGGATTAACAAAATGATTAAATCCCGTGACAAAAAGGAAAAGAGAAAGCTTATCGGCTTTGCAATATTGATGGTGTTTGTCGGTGCATCACTTCTTTTTTCACTAATTATTTATGATTTTATGTTTGCCGACATGTTCAGCAAGGCAGGTGTGCCCGAGCTATTGCCGGCATTGATGATGGCGGCCTCATCGGTTGTCACATTTATCACCACAGTATACAAAACAAACGGGCTTATATTCGGTTTTAAGGATTTTGACATGACAATGGCTCTGCCTGTAAGAACGCGTGTTGTCGTAGCATCGAGGCTGGCTGTGTTATATTTGATGAATGTGGGATTTTGTCTTTTAATCAACATCCCGTCGGCAATTGTATATTTATTCTTTGCCTCACCGCCGGCAACATATTATTGGTTTTTGCCTGTACTGATATTGTTTATTCCTCTTATACCAATGATTATCGGAACAGCTATCGGATCGCTTGTTACCGCGGTTTCGTCAAAATTCCGTCATGCCAATATAATCAGCATTGTGGTAATGCTTGCCGTGACAATTGCAGCCATTGCATTTTCGACAAGCGTACAAACTATGATAATTCAGCCCGAAACATCAAGCGATGCAATAATGAACGTCGCATACAAAATGTATCCGCCGGCACGCTTATACACAAAAGCTTTATGCAGTAGCAGCATCGTTTCTTTAGCTGTGTTTGTTATTTCATCTCTTGCTTTGTTTTTAGTGTTTGCATTGGTGCTTTCACGCTTTTACAACATTATTAACACAGCACTTACAACAAGCCGTGCCCGATCAAATTACCGTATTACCACTCTCAAAGTATCGTCGGCACTGATGGCACTTTATCGCCGCGAGCTTCGCCGCTATTTTTCTTCTCCGCTCTATGTTCTCAACACCGCTACAGGCATGGTTCTTGCATTGATACTCGGCATTGCCTTGTTGTTTTTCAAGCCGGTACAGTTAGAAATGTTGATTGAAGCGCCCGGGTTTGCCGACCTTTTAGTGACAATGTCCCCCATGATTATCACGGTTATGGTATGTATGAGCTGTACCACTTCATGCTCGATTTCACTTGAGGGAACCAGCCTATGGATTATCAAATCGTTGCCCATAAGCGCTGATACCATATTCAAGTCAAAACTGCTTGTCAACCTCACCATAACAATTCCGGCTGCAGTGATAAGCGCTGTATTGTTAGCTTTAGCGCTGCCCATCAATGCACTGCAGGTCTTATTCTTAATATTAACACCCATAGCGTTTGCGGTATTAACAGCAGAATTTGGTCTTTTAATGAACCTTTTGCATCCCAACTTCACATGGACGACAGAGACTACCGTAATAAAACAAAGTCTACCGGTCACCATCACTGTATTGGGCGGAATGGCGGTGTCAATATTGCTGCTTGTTGGCCTTGTAAAAATACCGTCTTCATTACAAACAATTGGATTAGTGGTTATTACTCTTGCGGCATTTACAGCAGATGTCATACTCTATCGGCTTCTTAAAATAAAAGGAACACAGCTGTTTAAAACGCTATAATACCGGAATTATATCCGATCGCGAAATTCTCGGGCGACCACAGTTCGCCCGCAGATTATATAACGCAATTGACTGCTTTTGGATGCTAAGGGGAGGAAAACATGCCGAAAAAACAATATTTAGAGGCAGGGCAAATTGTTGGCACTCACGGCATACGCGGTGAAGTGCGCGTTGATTCATGGTGTGATTCACCCCAAATCCTCGAAAAACTCACAGTTTTATATTTTGATGAAGGGCGCTCGGCGGTTAACGTCAAATGCCGCGCTCATAAAAACAACATCGCCCTTGTTAAAATCGAGGGTATTGATACTGTGCAGGACGCGGCGGCACTGCGCGGACGTATACTGTATCTTGACCGCCGGGATATAACGCTCGAAGATGGCACTTATTTTATTCAGGATCTGCTCGGCTTGCAGGTAACGGATGCCGACAGCGGCCAAAATTTTGGTACACTAACCGATATAAGCTTCACCGGTGCCAATGACGTTTACCATGTCGCAACGCCTCAGGGTAAAGAGGTGCTGGTGCCTGCAATATCCTCAATAATCATAGAAACCGACATCGACGGGGGCGCTTTGCGAATTCGCCCGATTAAAGGATTGTTTGATAATGAGATTTGATATTTTGACTCTTTTTCCCGAAATGTGCGAAGCCGTACTGAGCGAAAGCATTATCGGACGCGCCCGTAGCAAAGGCATTATTGATGTGCACACCCACCAAATCAGAGACTATACTAAAAATAAGCAAAAGCAGGTTGACGATGCACCCTATGGCGGTGGAATGGGTATGGTAATGAATGCGCAGCCCATAGCCGACTGCTTTAGAGCAGTTTGCAGCCAGATGAAATTTAGGCCGCACTTTATTTACATGTCACCTCAGGGCAAGGTTTTGACACAGTCCCATGCGCTGGAGCTTTCAAAACTGCCAGCCCTTTGTGTGCTTTGCGGCCACTACGAGGGTGTTGACGAACGGGTTCTTGACGCTTTTGTCGACGAGCAGATATCAATCGGAGACTACGTACTAACAGGAGGAGAATTGCCAGCACTTGTCCTTTTGGACTGCGTTGCACGACTGGTTCCCGGCGTATTATCCGATGAGATGTGTTTTATAGAAGAAAGCCATTTTTCCGGCCTGCTTGAATACCCGCAATACACCCGTCCCGCCGTATGGGAAGACCGTCCTGTTCCCGAAATACTAATGTCGGGCCACCACGCGAAAATTGCCGAATGGCGTCGTAAGCAATCAATTATACGCACATTTCGACTTCGCCCCGAGTTGCTTGAAAATGCAAAACTTTCCGAAGAAGATAAAATTTTAATAGAACAATTAAAAAAAGAACAATCAGACGAACAGCAATAATACTTTATTATTACTAAAAATTTGTTAACCGCATATGTCATTTTTTACAACCGTTGGCTTAACAAATTGAAGAAAATAGGGCATGAATCCAAAAATTCGCCATTTATCCAAAGATGCATTGACGAAGAATTCATTTGTGGTATACTATTTTTAGCGATTTAGTATTTTGCGGTAAAGCAATATAGCATAATCTTGCGGGTCTTGTTGTATTGAGAGGGAGTTTTTTATGTATGTAAAAGACGTTAAGGTGCAAAACCAGATTGGACTTCATGCCCGTCCTGCTACTTTTTTTATTCAAAAAGCAAATGAGTACAAGTCCTCTATCTGGGTAGAAAAAGATGAGCGCCGCGTAAATGCCAAAAGCCTGCTCGGTGTACTATCACTGGGCATTGTTGGCGGTACCGATATTCGGATTATTGCCGACGGCACTGATGAGGAAGCAGCAGTCGAAGGGCTAGTCTCTCTGGTAAATTCCGGCTTTGCGGAATAACGATTCGGTTTATTATTATAACATATGAAAACACGTGGACGTCAGACTGAGTTTTAAAAGTCTGACGTCCACGTGTTTTAGTCATTGTAAATAGCATTATACCCTCAGCCTAAATGTCTTAGGTGCGAACTTGTAAACAAGGACGCTCGCTACGATACAATACAATACACAAAATGTAATCGTCGTCAGGCCGAACACAATTGTCATCATCTTGAACCTAATAATGTTAAGACAAACTACATATGTAATAGTGTGAACTATCTGATAGGTTGCACTTTTCATCTCTGTTCCCATGTTATATGGCTGCAACAGGTAGTAGATTGTGAGATAATGCACGGAAAAGAAGACGCTTAATGCAGGAACAGACATAATCAGAACTAAATAATTGAGAGCATTGTCCGTGCCGCCCGAAAAATAAAGCAACAGTGCCAGCCCTATGCCAATAACCATTGCCGGCAGGAGGTTCACCTTCATGATCTCTCGCAGACGTATTTGGAACAGCTTTAAAATAAATTTAGGCTGCTTATAAAATGAATAGGTCAATAGACTGTGGTCACAATTCATAAACAGCGCTGTAGTAAAACCGGTTCCACGGTTGATAGCGTACATGACAATCACCATATACGGCAAATAGGTCAACAACAATTCGTTGGTTTTATCTTTTATTTCCGGTAACAGATAAAACGCCAGCAAAGCGCCCAATATCAAGCAAAGACACACAAGAGTAATCTTCTTGGTGGATTTCCATAAGATGTTCTGATGCCGTTTGATAAAAAGCTCATTCAGATACTCAAAGCCGCTTTTCCCACTGGATATTTTGGTGTCGGCGGAAATATTTTTATCATGCATGTTCCGTTTAACCTTTTTTGCAGCATCAATCTGATTTAAAAATTGGTTCAGTATATCCTGATAGACTTCACGATAACTTTTGAAGCTGAGGATTTTCAAAAAGGATGGCACGCTGGCCAGAACAGTCAAAAGCATAAATACCACCGCTACCGAGAGGGGGAGCACAAAGCCAGCGGCGGGAAGTCCGTAAGCCGCAGCAAGAAGCAAGATTATTAATACCCATCCCGGCTTACCAAGCGTATTCTCTTTAATTGATATACCCTTTTTTTTATATTTTTGCAAGGAATAAGCAGCGACTGTCATCTTCAGTCCCGCCACGAAAAACGGAAATAGAATGCAAATTAACAAAGGAACTCCGGCGCCAATACCAAATATCACACCGAAAATCAAAAATCCGACAAACATCTTGAGCATAGCGTATCCATAGTTGATGAGTGTATATTCTTTTGCGTCCATACGCATTAGAAACATAGCATAGTACTTATCTCGAGTAGGGTTGAACATGTATGTGTTGTTAATCGCACCGATGATTGACAAAAACAGCAGCATATGAACAAACAATCTGTCTTTCGGCGCAGCTTCATACAGTCCTCCGGTTACTACTACCATCAGCAAAATATACAGTAGCTTGCCAAGCAATCCCGAAATGATTTCCCAAAACACTGAAATGATATTTGCAAAAACCTTTAATCCATGCACACTATATAGAGTGGCGGGAAGCAGCTTTTTAATCAATGGAATCTGTTTTATTGAATAAAGAATACTGTTGACACGATAAGTATTCTTAAGTGAAAAAGACATGCGCAGCGTTTTATTCATGACCATCCTCCCGCAATGCCGCAAGGATCCTTTTCTTAAACTCTTGGCTGTCCATGTTTTCCTTTGCTACGATTTCCAGATCACCGTGGCTTAACAATACAATCACATCACACAAATCAAGCGCAAGATCCATGATGTGAGTGGAGAATATTGTAATTCGATCATCTTTTAATGTACGCAATAGTTGTTTCATTTCCTCAGCAACAACCACGTCCAAAGATGTAAGTGGCTCGTCCAAAAGCAAAATGTTAGGCTGTGCGATAATATTAATTAACATTTGCATCTTGTTTTTCATGCCGTCTGAGTAATCCTTTAAAAGCTTATCCCTATCATCCGGTTCAATGCTCATTAAATCAAAATACTTGTCTATAGGCTTTATTTCGTTTATACTATCTTCATTGATATCCAAGAAAAATTTTAAAAACTCTCGCCCGGTCAAAAATTCAGGAACAGTTGGAGTAGACAACACATACCCGATGTCTAAAGGTGTAACCTCACGGCGCTGCCCGTTTACATCAAGATAAAAACTGCCGCTATTTACTTTGATATCCCTGTTAAGGCAGTTAAACAGCGTGGTTTTACCTGAGCCGTTTCGACCGAGCAAGCCGTAAATCCTTCCATCCTCAAAAATAAAGTTAATGTCCCGCAGGACTTCCTTGTTTTCAAAACTCTTTGATAGATTTTCAATGACAAGTTTCATAATCTTTCTCCCGTCTAAGCGCTTCATTCATCTGAAATATAAGGCAAAAATAAGTTGGAAATTAATTCTCTTTTTTTGTAGACATTATTTAAACCTACTCAAAATTCCCGGCTTCTTAAAGTTTATATCAAAAAAGCTACAGGCTTTGTCAAGCTCCATAACAATCCATTCACGTACTTTATGGGCTTCCAAATCTTCCGGCAATTCCTTTAATATCCGGTCCGCCTCCCATGTCTGTCCGGCATTATATCTTAATTGATTAACTCTCTTATCAATTACAAAAGCCCTTCTGTTCACTATCCATGCGCTCTGTATTGTTTTCATTGCATATGCGCCGGTGACCTTTTCGTTAAAGTAATCATCAAGCGTCAGCTTTCTTATATATATTGGCATCCCGCCGTCGTAATGCTCTGATATAATGTCGCATATAATTTCGGATGACACTTTTAAAATGTCCGGCGCGCCCGCTGATTCATCATCTTTTAAATCCTCCAATAGTTCGGGAATCGCCTCAAACATGTGCCGTAAGTATTCTCTGTAAAACGCAGTGCCAATGTTCCTTTGAACCCGTCTGACAATATTACTTTTCATTAACTCTGTATTTGTCAGTCCGGCCTGCACACGACAAATAACCGTTCTTCTGATTACTTCTGCAGCAACAGCCTTAACATCTTCATTAGCACTGATTACAACCGCCGGATATGTAATCAGGTTGTCAACAACGCCGAAATCATCGTTTTTTATAGTTTCTATGGCATGCTGGTTGAATCGTGACTGCGTAAGATCATCTACAATAATCGGCGCACCCATAACATTTCTTTTTAAATTTTCTATTGTCGATCGTGTAAAATCAGGCGCAGAAATTTTGGTCTTTTGACCAATCATCATCTTTAATAAAGTCTCTAAAAAACTTGTTTTCCCTGCTTTGCTTTGTCCATATAAAAGTCCAAAAACAGGATATGGCAAAAGGTTTTGATTGTATTTTACAGCAATATTCCGTATAGTCGCCATAAAAGGGGTTGTAAAAAACCAGTTTGCAAATTCAAAGTATCTTGATTGCATTCCGCCCACATCGCCGTGAAACCGCTCATATCCATTCATATATTGAAGAAACAAAATAACATCATTGCAAATACTCTCACGGTCGGGATTCAAATCAAGCATTTTGCCGTTCAACTCGGCTGTACCGTCGGCAACATTCATAACAAGCTGGGGATATTCACTTCTGAGTTCTTTTTCCTGAATGTTGGCATCCACAATCCTGCGCTTTGTGATTTTCACTTTTTCGGGTGATAGTATAATCTTCCCTTTTTTATCAGCCTTGGGAATGAATGAAGTAAATTTATTAGACAGATTTTTAATATCAATAGTAAACCGCACTTCATCCTTTAAATCATTTTCAGGTTCAATGACCAGCGCTTTCTTAACCTTAACCGTTTTCATGACGGGGATTTCCTCAAGGTATTCTCCGTCATCAGCACACTTTAGTGCCGATACAGTAATAGAATCGGAACAATCGGTTTTAAACGCCTCATACGAATCCATATACCACTCAAATGCCTTATCGCCGTCAATATAACAGACATTCTCTCTCTGGTATCCAGTAAATGCAGAACGTGACAAATTTGCCGAACCAAAAATCGTTCTTTTTCTGCCGTCATCCGCCTCTAACATGTATATTTTTTCATGTGAAAGCCGTTTTCGGGCTAAATACATTTTAAGATTTCCGTCATCAATTTTGGAAATCAAATCATTCTTTGATTTACTCATATCTTCCCGCAATCGTTCAATGGTTTTCAGCTGATACGCCATAACTTCCTGCAGGCTGTACGACATAACCTCTTCATTGCCGAATATTATCTCACTGTACGAAAATCTTTGTAGCAGCTCGCAAATAAAACCAATACCCGATGAATATGTTATGGCATATAGCTTGTTGAATCCGTCAAACAGTTCATCCCAGTAAAGTGAATCCGCCTCAACAAAATCCATTTTAACGACATCTATTTTATTTGCATGATTTGACTCTTCTATGCTGACTTGTCCGGATTCATCCGTATCAAACAATGATAGATTTTCATTCATGTTATGCCCTCCGGTAAAATCGTTTTATTTATGCGATGTTTATGCGGATGTAATATGAGCAATATACAAGAGTATAACATAATATTATTAGAAAATAAAATACAATAATGGACGCAACCACATGGGGAATCGTTGTGAAATCACATTGACCGAGGAGGATAAGTATGTCAAACCGCTGGCTGTATTTCAAAATTTTGATATGTAGTATTTGTACTTTAATTTTTGTGGCATGTAATAAAAACGAATCCCAATTGCCAATATTAAACAACACGCAAGAATCAGTATCAACTTCCAATCTACAAACGCCCCAAAGTGAACCTTTAAAAACAAGTACGCATCATACATCTGACCATGCTACTACTACAACAACAATCATTACACCTGCGATGACAACGGCCAGATTCGAATTGATACCTGTGGATATCTCTTTTCCAAAATCTAATGAAGTAAAATCAATAGTTTTGACAAGGTATAAGCCGATAGAAGTTTTGGATGAACAGGAAATCCAATCTGACGATGAAATAAAAACGGTGGTTGATACTCTAAAATCACAAACTTGGTATCGATCATCCATTTACCAAATGATTAAAAAAGCACGGGACTATTCAATTACAATTAATGGACAGGACTCTACTACAGAATATAATTTGCATGGTATTTTGACCTACGGATATATTGTGCGATCATATGGCTTTGTATTATAGCCGTTACAGCCGCACCCATGACAAATCCATTTAGTTTTTTTGATGTCAAACGCTCAAGTAAGCCTTTGAGTTTATTGCCCGCACTTTTTTCAAGGCCTGTCCCCATTAAGCTCATGCCAAACAAAAACAATGCCAATCCGCCTATCATCTCTAAAAAACCAAATAAATCCATATACTCACCCATTTCATCAAATTCCAAACGGATTATATCATATTTTGTAGAGTGCTGTACAGAGTGTTTGACAAAAGAAATAAATATTGTAGCTAAATGCAAAATGCACGGGTGACCACAGGTCGCCCGTGCAAATTATAGGTTCAATAACGCAATCGACTATGTATAATCTGTGCGTCAAATACATGATATCGATGGGCTTTTTAATATACCCATTTGCTTAAGATTATATTCGTAACTCCAACGGTCGCCCGTTGTTCTCCAAGCCTCCGGTCCAAACCAGACAAGGGTTTTGTCGCAGTTGTGAACCGAACCAAACGAATTAAAACGGTTACCGAACAAAATCAGCCCAATTTCGTGCTGACCCTTTGATAGAGCGGGAATTGTGATGGTGTAGGGGTCAAATACAATGGAACCGATGCGTTTGCCGTCAAGTGTTACACCTATCAGCCCGCCGCGATAAAACGGCACATGGACAGTTACGTCCCGACCATCACCCGTTACAGCCAGCTTATACATAATATTGCCGCCGTAAAAAGGCAGTCCCTGAGGAACAATATCGCCAAACGCCAGTTCACGAACCGGGTTTGTCAGCGTCTTTTCAAATCCGTTGACTTTGACGCCAAAATCTCCAAGCAAATGGCACCATTCAAGACTGGTTCGTTTGCCGAATGGGATACGCAACTCAAGAACATTTTTACCCTTGACTATTTTGGGCAGCTTTACGGTTTTTATAGATTCATCCACATACCAACCGCAGGATTCGTTTGCAACAGCTTCACCGTTTAGCTTAATCACGATTTGTTCTGCATCCTCTAAAGCCAGCAAAGCATTGTTTAATTCAATCTCGCTCATTATATTAAATCGAAGGCGGACACTATGCTCGGGCTTTTCCGGCGGGATAACCCAGGGTTGTGTCATTTCAACAGGCATACCGAGCTTTTGTCTAAAAAGTGTGCCTATACGCAATATTTCTTCAATCGGTTGATACTCGCCATCGTCAAACGCGTATTCCGCCATATCCAAAAGCATTACATTAGGCTCGCTCAATTCTATCGGGACTTTTTTAATAAACCCTTCAATATTTGTTATAGCATGTTTGGGCTTTGTCGTAGGATAGACTGCTGTCGGAATCCCCTTTTTCAGCTGCAAAAGCAAGCTGTCATGAGTATAAAGGGTATGCTGTATTATTGTTTGGTTTCCCTCACACACAGCATGCAGCTCAGCTATTTTGCCGGTCATAGTATCATAAAGCTTAGGAATCCACTGCCCTTTTATACTGATTTTTATACGGCGTGGCTGTGATATATCCTGAGTTTTAGGCTTTCTGCCGTTCGCAATAAACAGCCAGCGTGTTTGACCGTCTTTGCGCATCTGAGTAATAAGATGATCGGCTCTGCTTCCGTTTTCGCAGCGGATATCTATTTCTCTTATCGGCTCTAATTCTTTTAATAGTGCATATTTTTCAAACTGTATGCACCTTGCTGATTTTAGAAAATCAAGCTTGCCATTTTGCGGCCTTGCATCTATAAATTTTGGGATATCCCCCATCACAATAATGCGGCCACCCTGCTCAAGGAACGATTGCAAGCGCTCTGCCGTGGTTGAACGCAGTGTCTGGCAACCGGGAATAATTATTGTATCATATTGCATATCGCCCACTTTAAGCGGAGCGCTGCCCTTTTCGCACTGCTGTGGCAAAAGGGATTCGCAAATAAAATCAAAATCAATGTGATTAAAAATCAGCCATTCGGTAATATTAGAAAAATTATTTTCCATTTGTTCCCGCATGTCCGCTGTTTGCTCATACGGTCCCCAGTGCAACCAATAGCTCTCAACAGGATGGATTACACCTACATTCACAATCGGCTTTCCTCGTGTCATTGCGGTATTTACGCGAGCAAAATGGTCTTCAATCAAAGAATATTCCTCATACCACGGCGACTGATAACTGATTGAGGCCGGATAATCGCGCTTTGCCTCACCCGCCATGGAAACCCATGAAAGGTGCGGGACCCGAACCGTTACACCGAGCGCCGCCTGCCAGTCACCTTGCAGCTTGTGGCCGCGGAAATCGAAATCCCAGTTAGTCACGCCATAAAGCTCGGACAGCATGCCTTCGCATCCATATTGATGAACGGCAGACTGTGCCTGCTTTGCGGTTGTATATTCCCGGAAGTCGCACAGCATATCAATTCCCGGTATATCAAAGCCCGGGTATGAACGCATGGCCTCGCCAAGAGCAGCCGTTTGACTGCGCAATGTCGGCTCCTCCATCATATGTCCGGTTAACATAAGATTGTTTTTCCGACACCATGAGCCGCAATTGTACGAAAATGCGTCTGCAAATCGCTGCGCGATATGATCATGATAACGATAGCGGGTTAACGAAACCTGATTATCAGGCAAATCCCATATCAATTCGGGCAAGAGGGGGAGCAAATCGTCATTATAAGCCTCGGCGTAGGTTTGAGGTAGATCATCTGTCCAAGGCAGGCACACATCTTTTTTATCATGTGCATAACCGAGAGTGGTTTTATGCGTAAACTGCGGTTCGTCAGTGAATATTGCCGGCACAACACCGCCAAAATCCTCGCCTACCGATTTTTTATATGCTTCATATGTAATGCGTATAAATTCGTCAACAGCTTTTTTATCGAGGGTATTCACATATGTCTGGTTGTTGAACCAAGCGCTCTCGCCCGAAATCTCCAGATATGCATACCACACATTTTCGCCGGCTTCGTCGTCTGCCAGCATACGATATTTTTTTAAATAACCGTTTTCGTCCAGCTCTACATTATATTTTGCCAATAGCCTGCCGTTTTCCATTCGCTGTCCGATTGACGCAGAAATACTATTTCCCTGTTTTGTATTATTGTTATCATATGGTCGGGGCGTAAAAAGCAAGTGACGGGCACGGTACTCCACATTTTTTGTGACAAGACCTCCGGCTGCACCCGAAGGCCAACGATCCTCATCATAAAGCCATGCCAGCATATGCTCACTGCGCGCCTTTTCAACACATTCTTTGACAAGCCCCATAAATTCATCGCTTAAATATGGTGTGGCCATGCCGGTTCGGCTGTGCATGTGAAATCCGCCAAAGCCCATTTTCTTTAAATATTCAATCTGGCGTTTTAGTAATTCGGGCGTCAATTGACAATTCCATGCCCAAAACGGCGTACCGCGATATTCGCTGGTTGGATTTTTAAATAGTTTATCATCCAATTCGGCACTGTTATTTTTGGGATATAACATAATCTCACCCCGTAATAATTTTATTTGACTTCATTATATAAAGAGAGTTAAAATAAAACAACCTACTATTATGCACTGTATAGGGGGCATTTTTGTCATGGTTATTAAAACGCAAGAGCATTTTATGCAGGATGAGTGCATTGAGGTGATATCTATAGCGCAAGGGGATATAGACCTGCATCAGCATGAATTTCTGGAACTGGCATATGTAATCAATGGAAGGGCGCTACATACTATAAACGGCATTAAAACCATTGTCGAAAAGGGCAATTATTTTATTATAAATTATGGCACAGCTCACAAATACACTTTAATAAATAACGACAACTTTGATTTAATAAATATATTATTTAAACCGGAGCTTATCGACAAGTCACTGAAATGCTGTCACAGCTTTTTGGATTTAATCAATCACTATCTTATCCGAATAAACTATACGTCGCTTGAAAAAAAACCGACGGATGTTATATTTCACGATAACGATCAGACAATTTTGGATTTAATTAACCGAATGCAGTATGAGTATGAAAATAAAAAGCCGGGCTATATTGAGCTGCTGCGCTGCCATCTGATTGAAATAATTATTTGCACCATGCGCACTATCAGTAAAAACCAAGAAGAATTTTTAGAAAATGACTTCATCAGCAGGATAAAAGAATATGTGGAAAAATATTATATGAACCCTATTACACTGCATGACATAAGCCGGGAATTGAATTTCAGCGTATCATACATGAGCCGAAAATTTAAACAGGACACAGGCCTTACTTTCGTTGCCTATCTTCAAAGAAAACGCATGGAGCAAAGCGGAAGGCTTATTGCAAACACCGACAAGAAATTCAGCGAAATTGCCGAGCTTGTGGGATACCGTGATATCAAGTTCTTTAACAAGGTTTTTAAAAAACAGTGGGGAATGACACCAAGTGAATTCCGTCGAATTTATAGATAATTGTTGGGCGAATTCTGCGTCTTCACACACAAAATTGTTATAAAAAGATTACCTTTCCTTTGAAAAGGTGCAACCAATTCCATTTTTTATTGTCTATATAGATGAAGCTTCAAAAAAGTAAAAGGGGTGTGAAAGAATGGAGGATGAAAAAATCCTCGATTTGTATTGGATGCGTTCGGAATCGGCTATTCTTCAAACGGCAAAAAAATATGGACATTATTGCTTTGCTATAGCAAAGAATATTTTACAAAACAATGAGGATGCAAAGGAATGCGAGAACGATACTTATCTAAAAACATGGGAGAGTATACCACCGCAACGACCTAATCAGTTTCGTGCATTTTTGGGTAAAATCACCCGCAATCTTTCTCTAAACAAATACAAGGAACAAAGGACAAAAAAACGCGGTGGTGATAGGATAGATTTGCTGCTTTCCGAATTGGAAGATTGTATACCCTCGAGCAGTTGCGTGGAAGGGGAATGTGAAGCAAAACATATTGTGGAGACTATCAACTCCTTTATGCTATCGCTGAACTGCGAAAGCAGAAAAGTATTTGTAAGACGGTATTGGTACGGCGATTCCATTAAAGAGGTAGCAATCTATTTTCAAATGAGCCACAGCAAAGCGAAATCTATACTGTTTCGAACTCGCAAAGCTTTGAGAACCCATCTCGAAAAGGAAGGGGTAACTTTATGAAATCCGAAAAATTGATGGAATATATAGGCCAAATAGATGACAATTTCATTATAGAAGCAGACATTCATGCAACAAAATACAAATCTATTCCGTCCCCTTGGATTAAGTGGGTATCCGTTGCCGCCGTTGCCATGATTTGCATAATGGCTGCTATTTTGTTTATGTCGAAGAATGCAGCCCCTGTTGATTTTTCTAATTTACCTAAACTTTCAGTAAATACCGAGTTTGACGGCATGGGCTTTGAGGGGCATATGGCTTACCATATTGACGAACTATGTGATAATAATCCGTGGACAGAAATGAACACACTTAAAACGCTGCCTGTATTCAACAACCCAAGAATAGGGGCAACTATAAACGGTCTATCCGCCGAGGAAATGTTGGCAAAAGCAAAAGAAGTAGCCAACACATTGGGTCTAAAAGTAACAACATTAGATACGGAAACATTGGGAGAGAACTATACAGCCCCCTACAAAGCAACGGTGAAATGTGATGGTGCGACAATTGAAGTTCAAAACACCGGTCACATTATTTTGTACTTGACACCGGAAATGGGGGATTTTACAAAAGAAATTGAAAAACTCAAAGGTTATGACAATTTTTCTATTAGGTTCGAGTATGGTTCTCAAACAATTGATGGTACATCATACAGCAACGGATTGCCGTTGCCCCATAAATATCGCTTTGCCTTTAACAACACATCATATGAACAGGCATTGGAGATTACTCAGTTCTTGTTTTCAAAATACGGCGCTTTTTCAGGAATAAAATCACCCGGTTACAACCTGTTTGCTTCTTACTCATATGACGGCGACCTTTTGCGACTTAACACAACTGTTTTTGAAAACACAGGAAAACTTACCGAGCGCATTCTCGGTTATCATTTCAATAAAGTATATTTCCACGCCTCTGATATGGGAGGACTGGGTGGAATTTCACGGGAAAAAACCGATTTATCGCATAAAATTGGAGATTATCCCATTATTAAAGCAACAGAAGCCCGAGATCTTCTGCTTAATGACCGCTATATAACAACGGTGCCTGAAGAATTTCCGGGCGAGGAATACATTGCCCGTGTCACGCTTGTCTATCGCACAGGCTGGCGGGATACAATTTTTATGCCTTATTACAAATTCTTTGTAGAAATGCCGTCAATGCAACAAGAAAATGGCTTAAAAACATTTGGTATTTTCTATGTTCCGGCTGTAAAAAGCGAATTCTTAAAAAACTTGCCATTATGGGACGGCAGTTTTAATTAGATAGATTGTAAAGATCATCATAATTATAGTCAAAGATCATTGTTCTTTTCAGCAATTTTAGCCAATAAATGCTTTCGCCAGTTTCTTTTAATGATATATGAAGCTTGGAAATAAAATCAGCTTTGCTGTTCCCGTAAACTG
>JAQVFM010000042.1 GCA_028697255.1 Oscillospiraceae bacterium | reverse complement strand
TGGTCCGAGTGACAGGAGTTGAACCTGCGGCCTCTTGAACCCCATTCAAGCGCGCTACCAATCTGCGCCACACCCGGAAATTGTATACACCCATTGATATGGTTGCGTCACGAATTATAGCACAATGGGCATATAAAATCAAGGGAAAAAATAAGATGTTTATATTTCTAATTTGTAACCATAGCCCCAAACGGTTGCAATGCAGCCGTGATACGGTTTAATTCGTTCGCGAAGTGTTTTGATGTGTGTGTCAACTGTTCTGTCCGAACCGGCAAAATCAATCCCCCACACCTCATTCAAAAGCACTTCTCTGGATAATGCCCTGTTTGGGTTTTGCGAAAGAAAGAGCAGTAAATCGTATTCCTTGGGAGTTAATCTGATTTCTCTGTCTTCTATATAGACCATGCGCGAAACCGTGTCAATATGTATCTCGTTGCAGCAAATTACACGGGGAGTGGCACTTTTTAATCCCTTAGTGCGTCGTAAAAGCACCCTGATTTTTGCAATCAGTTCGGATAAGTAAAAAGGTTTAGAAAGATAATCGTCTATGCCGATATTATAAAATTGAAGTATGGTATTTTCGTCGGTTTTATCTCCTATAACAATAACAGGCACATCCGAGATTTTTCTTATCTGATAGCATACGTTATAGCTGTCAAGCTCGGGAAGATTGGAATCAATAACAATTATTGCGTAGTCATTTCTTCTAAAAAGCTTTATGGCCATAATGCCGTCAGTGGCCTCATCGACCGCAAAACCTTCGCTAACAAAGCTATCATATATTGATTTTAATATGCCGTTTCTATTTTCCGCAATCAAAAGCCTTATATTGTCCATACAATCACTCCCAGCAAAATTAAATGGCATGCATTATGGGCGTGTATGAAGATGGAATTAATATCTGATAGCTTTTAGCCGGTTATTTGTTTTATTATAACATGTAAATTTATAATAATACAAGGGCTTTGGCAATAAACCAAACCCCTTGATAAATCAACCTGTTATTTTTGTCGTCGTGATAGATCGGCAATAACCTGCTTATAAATATCCACCGTTTCAAGAGTATCGGCAAGTTCATTTTTAAGTTTTTCAATTTCTGCTTTTAAAACTAATATATCTTCAGATTGCTGTTCCTCGCGTATTGTCTTTTTTGCCGGGTGCGCAGGCTGCTTGTCTTTATAACCTGTGTTCTGGCTTCGTTTTGCCATCTGCCTACCTCCATCTTCAGAAAATCTTTCATCGGTAAGTTGATTGAACACCCCGCGCTTTACATAATGTGTATGCAGCAGTTCGTGGGATATATGACTCCCCGGATATTTAAGAAATTCCTTGTAAATAGAGTTTATATACGGGTTTTCATGGGATTTTCTCAGATCTTTATCTTCATCTTCCTTATATAGTCCCTCAAGCCTTTTCTGTCTGACATCCGGGTCGTTTGACCTGGGCTGTCCGCCGCCGGTTATGCAGCCCCCGGGGCATCCCATAACCTCGATAAAGTGGTATGGACTTGATCCGTTTTTAATTTGTTCCATTAGTTGATTTGCTCCCTTAATTCCGCTTGTTACTGCTACCTTTATTTTTACACCGTCAAATTCTTTATAAGCGTTTACCGGATCGTTTATTAAAATTTCGGCTGTCTTGACATTATCCAGCCCCACAATCGGCGTTACATGAAGGTTTTTAAACGGTAGCTCTCTTCCGGTGACAAGCTCGTATACCGTGCGCAGCGCGGCCTCCATAACTCCGCCCGTAAGACCGAATATATCTGCGGCGCCGGTTGAAAGCCCAAGGGGATTGTCAAACTTTTCGTCTTCAAGCTTTGTAAAATCTATGCCTGCCTCCCTAATCATTGCGGCAAGCTCTCGCGTGGTAAGTACGGCATCAACATTTGGCAAGCCGTTGTTCTTCATCTCGTTGCGGGATATTTCAAATTTTTTGGCTGTGCAGGGCATTATCGATACAACAAAAATTTTTTCAGCATCGACATTTATGATTTTTGAATAATACGATTTTATCAGTGCACCAAGCATCATGTGGGGTGATTTGCAGGTAGAGAGATGCGCAAGATTATCGGGATATGCATGCTCAATATACTTAATCCATCCGGGGCTGCAGCTTGTAATCATAGGCAGTGTGGCTGGCCTGCCGGCAACAGCGTTTTGTAAACGGTGTAACAGTTCGGTGCCCTCTTCCATAATTGTCAGATCGGCTGCAAAGTTTGTGTCAAATATATTGTCAAAACCAAGTGTGCGCAGTGCGGCCGCCATTTTGCCGGTTACTCTGGTGCCCGGTTCAAGACCAAATTCTTCACCAAGAGCAACTCTGACTGCCGGAGCTGTTTGTGCAACAACATATTTGTCTTTGTTGTTAATAGCTGTCCAAACTTTTTCGACTGCATCGGTTTCCTTTAATGCACCTACCGGGCATACAATAGTACACTGCCCGCAGAAAACGCAATTGACATCGCCAAGGGGTAAATCCATTGCTGGTCCGACAACCGTGTTAAAGCCGCGATTTTGTGCATTTAATATGCCGGTGCCCTGTATTTGATTACAAACTGTAATGCATCGCCTGCAGGCTATACATTTTGTCAAATCTCTTGTTATTGAAACTGAAATGTCATTTTCGCGTTCAGACCGTGCGCCCTCAAAGCGTGTATGCTCAACGCCAAGAGTTTTGCCAAGCTGTTGCAGCTCGCAGCTTTGATTGCGCTTGCAGCTCAAGCAGTCTTTTGAATGGTCGGAAATTATAAGTTCATATAAAACCTTGCGTGCCTTACGCACTTTTTCTGTGTTTGTAAAAACCTCCATGCCTTCCGCAACATTCGTCATACAAGAGGCTTGTAATGTTTTTGCGCCCTTTACCTCGACAACGCATATTCTGCAGGAACCAAATTTGTGAGTGTCTTTCATGTAACACAGATTTGGAATACTTATGTTGTTGGATTTGGCAGCCTCAAGTATTGTTGTGCCCTGTGCAACCGATATTTGTTTCCCATTAATTTTTAAGTTTACCATACAAGCACCATGCCTTTCTGTTATCTTCTGTCGCAGTGCAGACAACGCATTGCCTCAGCCATTGCGTTTAATTTATGGTAGCCGAGAATAACCTCGTCAAACGAACCTTTTCGGGATTCCATATCCAGCATTTCAAGCGGGAAGCGGTCATGTGCGACAATTTCGTCATCTTCAAATCTTTCGGGTATGTCAATCGGGTTGCCTTTGTTAAGCTTGCCGGTGCCGCCCAGATATTTGTCAATGGAAACAGCCGCTTGTTTTCCGTCGGCAATTGCACTTATCACTGTGTCGGGGCCTCTTGCCACATCTCCGCCTGCAAAAACGCCATTCATGGTGGTCATTAATGTGTTGGAGTCAACCACAAAGGTGCCCCATGAAGTGACTTCGATTTCATCCTTTCGCACAAAAGGCAAATCTGAATATTGACTGACAGCAGGTATTACGGTGTCAACATCCAAAAAGAAATTAGAACCGCTGATTTTTACGGCTTTTCTTCTGCCGGATTTATCAAATTCGCCAAGCTTCATTTTAACGCACTCAACTTTTGACACCGACCCGTCTTTACCTGCAATAAATTTTATGGGTGCGACAAGCTCCATAATTTCTACACCCTCGGCAAGCGTTTCTTTTATTTCCTGTTCAGATGCCGGCATGGATTCAATATTGCGGCGATAAAGCAGTATCACTCTTGATGCACCGAGCCTTAACGCCGTTCTGGCAGAGTCCATTGCGGTGTTACCACCGCCAATAACCGCAACCGTGTTGCCAATATAAATATCCTTGTTATAATTGACATCCTTTAAAAAATTGATGCCGTGCAAAACGCCGGGCAGGTTTTCACCCGGAATGTTCACTTTTTGCGGCATTTGCGTTCCCGTGGCTATGTAAACGGAATCATATGTGGACCTTAGCTTACCAAACATATCCCTATCAACTTCGGTGCTAAGATGTATGTTTACTCCCGACTGAAGTATTAAGTCTATTTCGTGTTCAAGCACTTTTTTGGGCAGGCGATATTCAGGAATACCAAAAGCCAATACTCCACCGGCTACCGGCTGTGATTCAAATACATCTACCGTATAACCAATACGCACAAGATAATAAGCGCAAGTCAAGCCGGACGCTCCCGCACCGATTATCGCAACGCTTTTGCCGTTTTTGGGAAATACAAGATCACTTGCATAGGGCTTTTCATTTTTATAAGCATAATCTGCGACAAATCTTTTGATATCGCATATTGCAACCGACTCGTCGACTGTACCGCGTCGGCATTTGGACTCACAAGGATGTGTGCATATGCGACCGCAGACAGCCGGGAATGGGTTTTCCTGCTTAATCAGGTTATAAGCATCTATAAATCGACCGGCTGCCACAAGTGCAAGATAACCGGGTATGTTTATATTTGCGGGACATGTGTTCTCACATGGTGAGATAAACAGCTCGGAACATACACCTGCACGGCAATATTTGTTGTGAATGTGTTCCTCATATTCATTTTTGAAATATCGAATTGTGCTTAGTACCGGGTTAGGGGCAGTTTGACCTAAGCCGCACATTGCAGTTTCCTTAATAGTCTCGCCAAGCTCTTGCAAAAGCTCAATATCGCCGTCGCTGCCTTCACCGCGTGTAATTCGTTCAAGAATTTCCAGCATGCGTTTGGTGCCCAAACGGCAGGCAACGCATTTTCCGCAAGACTCTTCCTGAATAAAATCCATAAAAAATCGAGCGGTATCTACCATGCAGGTGTCTTCATTCATTGCTATCAAACCGCCCGAACCGATTATCGCACCAAGCTTTTGCAGCGATTCATAATCGGTTGCCACATTCAAATTGTCCTGAGTAATACAGCCACCCGACGGCCCTCCGATTTGTGCAGATTTAAATTTCTTTTTCTCCTGCATTCCGCCTCCTATGTTAAAAAGAATATCGCCAAGCGGCATGCCAATGGGCACTTCAATAATGCCGGTGTTTACAACATCGCCTGCTAATGCGAAAACCTTTGTGCCTTTGCTGGTTTTGGTGCCGTACTGCGAATACCATTCGCTGCCGTTTAATATTATTACAGGGATGGCAGCAAGAGTTTCGACATTATTTATTATTGTAGGCTTTCCGAACAAGCCTTGTTCAAAAGGAAAAGGCGGTTTTTGCCGCGGCTCGCCTCTGTGTCCTTCAATTGATGCCATCAGCGCAGTTTCTTCCCCGCAAACAAAGGCGCCTGCGCCAATGCGTATTTCCAAATCAAACGAAAAGTCACTGCCAAAAAGCTTGCATCCAAGAAGACCGCGCTCACGCGCCTCGTCAATTGCATAGCTTAGACGCTCGACTGCAATTGGGTATTCTGCCCGCACATATACATATCCTGTGTCGGCACCTATTGCATAGCCGCCGATAATCATGCCCTCTATCAAGGTGTGGGGGTCACCCTCAATAATGCTGCGATCCATAAATGCGCCGGGGTCACCCTCGTCCGCATTGCAGACAATATATTTTTTATCGCTATCGGCGTTATATCCGGCTTGCCATTTTACACCTGTCGGAAAACCGGCACCGCCGCGCCCTTTTAGCCCCGATTTTTTGACCTCTTCAATTATTTTTAGTCTGTCGGTATTAACCGCTTTTGCAGCAGCAAAATATCCATTACGCGCAACATAGGCATCAAGGCTTTTATATTCCATATAACCGCAGTTTCTCAAAGCGATTTTTACCTGGTTTTTAAAAAAATCTATATCGTCGATATTTGGAACATGTCTGTGAATTGAATTGTCATAAAAGGTGTGTTGTGTAAGTATATCGCCGTTTAAAATATGTTTTTTAATGATATTGCGGGCAATTTCGGGCGTTAAATTTGTGTAGAAGGTGCGGTCGGGGAGTATTAACGCAACAGGACCCACCGCACAGGTGCCCATGCAGCCGGTTTCAAGGACTTTAACCTCGTTTTCTAAAGACTGTTTTTTTATTTCAGCAATAAAGGCGTCCCTGACCACGCCGCAGTTTGACGAAACACACCCGGCGCCGCTGCATACCAGCACCTGGTGTTTATATTTTGCCAACAATTTATTGTAATTGGTTTTTAGTTGTTCCAAATCTACTATGCTGCTAATTTTTTTGGTGTTCATAAAGATCCGTATCCTTTCCTCGGTTTATGTATAATTATGGCATTAATATTTCGAAAGAATGGATTCAAGCTTGTTGACATTCACCTGCTTATAGACAACGTCATCAATCATTATTGCAGGAGCAAGTCCGCAAGCACCGATGCAACGGGCGATCTCAAATGTGAACCTGCCGTCTTCAGTCGTATCGCCGATTTGAATATTTAACAGCTCTTCAAGACGCTCGACCAGCTTTTTGCCGCCCCGCACATAACAAGCAGTGCCAAGACATACGCGGATAGTATGCTTGCCTCGTGGTTTTGTTGTAAAAAATGAATAGAATGTGACAACACCCGAAACCTCGGATAAGGGTATACCAAGGGAGTTTGCAATATACTCTTGCAGTTTAAGAGGAAGATGCCCATAGATTTGCTGTGCGAGGTGAAGAATTTGAATTAAACTTCCGTTTTTGTTTTTGTAAAGGTCGATGACGTTTGCAATTTGTTCTAATTTTTGGGTTTCGTCTGATGCGCAGCAGTCGCATTTCAAAGCTTCGGTATTCATCTCGGCCCTCCTTATAAGATGAGTTCACAATTTCTTTGATAAAAGCATATCAAAAATTTGTTATGAAAATATGATGCTTTAAGCACAAAATTGATTATTAATAATAAAAATATTAAATATTATTAAAAATATAAAGCAAAACTTCACAAGTTTAACACAAATTAAAAAAGAGCTTGTATAATTTATTAAAAATAAAAAAACCGAGCAAAATGGTATTCCATTTATACTCGGTAAAAAATCTTATGTTAATTTTTGTGGACCGTATTTCAACGGCGCGATGGGGGACAGCCCTATATTTGGGCACATCTTTTGATTTCAACAGGCACGCTCAAAATCTTTTTTCAAGCGTTTTATTATTTTCTTTTCAAGACGCGATATATAAGACTGTGAAATTCCAAGTAAATCGGCGACTTCCTTTTGTGTATGCTCCCTGTTTCCGTTTATTCCAAAGCGCAGGCGCATAATAAATTGCTCGCGCTCGCTTAAATGTGAAATACATTCCATAAGAAGGTTTTTTTCAGCCTCCTGTTCGATGTTTCGATGTACAATATCAGGGTCACTTCCTAAAATGTCAGACAAAAGCAGCTCGTTTCCATCCCAGTCCACGTTAAGAGGTTCGTCAATAGACATTTCATTGCGCGAGGGTGCGTTTTTGCGCAGATACATCAGTATTTCGTTTTCTATGCAGCGGGATGAATAGGTCGCCAGCTTGATTTTTCGTGAAGGGCAAAAGGTGTTTACAGCTTTAATGAGGCCAATAGTACCTATCGAAATCAAGTCCTCAATGCCTACTCCCGAATTCTCAAATTTACGCGCAATATATACCACCAGACGCAGGTTGTGGGTGATAAGATGGTCGCGCGCCGAAAAGTCCCCCGCCTCAATAAGACTGAATACATGTGCTTCCTCCTCCGGTGTCAGCGGCGGTGGCAGGGTGTCGGCACCGTTTATGTAATGAGTTTCCTCGGCTAAATATCCCGAAAGTTTGAGCAGCAGCCTAATTATCTTATCAAAAATTTTGGCTATTGCATCACGCATGACTTTTTGCTCCTTTCAAACAGGTTTAACATATCCGGTCCAATAATTGCATCATAATCGCCCCTGCCTAAAACTTTGCAAACTGCAACATAAGCTCCTGTGGCATCGGCCGAAATCCCTTGTGCCGTACTAATTTCTATTTTAGCCGGTTTAAAGGCCGGCAGCAGTCCGGTGCCGTTTACGGTGTGAAAGGGTATCAACCGAAGCTTTAACCCGACTGCAGCAACCGGCAATTTATCTGTATATTCAACTTCCTTTTTTTGAATGCTGTTGCAGTTATCAAGCACGGACCGTATGGCATTAAGCAAATCGTCAGGCAAATGCTGTTCAATTGCTTTAAGGCCTACAACAACAACCGGATTTCCGGAAAATGCATCGGTTGCATGGTGACCGGTATCATATAATGCTCGCAAATCAATCTCATCTTTTCCGGTTGTTACTTTAAGCCTGTATTCATGACCGTGTGCAATTCGCTTGTGAGTAAGCTTGTCGTAAATGATTAATGCAAAGTAGCTTAATACCGTTAACAGTGTCAGCGTTAAAGCTGATACATCATAGTATACAACACCGTTTACGACATACAGACCGGTCGGCGCGGCAAAAAAATACACGGCGAATGCAATCCCCGCAAAGAGTGCGGAAGCGACAAGAAAGGCAGCTAACTGCTTTATGAATAATATGGCGGTGCGCCATGAAAAGGCTATGCGTACAATCAGGCAAGCCGAGGAGATTTTTATCAAAAATGGCAGAGGAGCAGGCAGGTCGGGCAAAAGTACAAGACACGAGCATATGCTGCCGGTCAATGCACCGAACACAAGCCGGATGCGTTTTTGAGGTAATCGTAGTATTCGTGCCACTGCAGACAGAAGAAGAAAATCAATGAAGAGATTGAGCGCCAGCAGCACATCTATGTAAATAACCGGCATATTTATACCGCCTCCCGAAACACTTTGTACCGGCCTTGCTATTCTATTATAGCGGGGGAAAATGGGCGATTATGACGAAAAAACGACGGCGGACAAATAAAATCAAACGGACAGGCATATTTGGTTATTTTGCTATTTTAATTTTATACGAATGAATAATCCATTTTAGCAAAATTAAAAAGCTGATTCCTAAAAACGGAACCAGCTTTTAAAATTATGTATTATGGATGACAGTGATTGTCTAATAATGCATTATTCAGTCATGAAAAAGCATTAAGAGGGGAAGCAATTCGAGATCAAATAAACAATAGCCCTATAAACAATATCTAAACTGCGTTATGTATAAAGGAAGTAATCTTATCTATCGGAATATCGGTAATTGATCCAATACTATCAATAATATAATTTCCATGGAAATAATAGCTATTTAAATTTTTCTTATTAAAATGACCGAGCGGGCATTCGGGAATTGGTCCGATATGTGTTATAAGCCGGACGAAAAAATTGTTGACAGAAAAAACTACTCCTGTGAACCCTAATCCAGATTGCCCACCGCTCTGTGTGATTATTGTTACTGTTTCTCCTATGTAACGGCTGAGGTTTTCTACAAAATTGTCATTAATAGTTTCATAATGCAAAGCAACCCCTCCATAGCATCTTATACTAAATATCTGCGACTAATAACATACTATTCGAATAAATTAAAAATTGAAACCTGCATTTTACAAACAAAATGGATCCTCAAACCAGAGAATCCATTTTGCAGCTTTGTTTTAGAGTTATACAGCGTTATGGACGAATGATGCAATTCTATCAATTGGAATATCAGTTACAGAGCCGACAATATTATTTTTTCCATAAAAGTCTCTGCCACCATAACCGCCATCATATTTGTTGCATTTACAGCCGCCGTTTCCGTAATTATAATCGTTACCGTATCCGCCTCGGCCATAACTATTGCAAGCATTTCCAAGAGCACAACCAGGTGCGGGTCCAATTCTGGTGATTAATCTGACAAAGCAGTTATTTACTGCAAGGATTACGCCTGTAAAGCCATCTCCTGATTGTCCGCCGCTTGTTGTAAAAATAGTGACAGTTTCACCGACAAAACGTCTAAGGTGATCAACAAAATTGTCGTTATATACTGTGCCATCCATGGATTAATTTCTCCTTATAAATATATTTGATGACAAGCATCTACTATAATTTATGCTGGATAAATATATTTGTCCCATATATTTACTTGGAGCTAAATTAATTTAAACTTTTACTCTATCTTCAATAATCCCCTTATATACGAAGAAATGCGGGCTGTCATTTGCCACGATGAAGGACACATAAAATTCTGTTTTTTAATTTGTCAATAGTATTAAGCTTTCCACAAGCTGTGCAAATTACAATAAGCGTAAATTGCCTCAATTTCGTCGTCCTCGCACAAGGCAAAGCACACTTTAGGGGCGTCGCCGGGTTTTAACTCTTTCATCTGGTTGCCAAGCTTTGTTTGAAGGGATACCCATTCGATATAGTGCTCCGGAACCATCGGGTGTTCTACCGATCCAACAGTAACAAACACTTTGTTGTCTTTAACCTGATATACCGGCACATGCTTTTCAACTGAGGCATCTGTTGTGCCGGGTATAATTTCTGTCATTTTCTGACCGCAGCATATAACATGAACCCCGCTGTCTTTCACCTTTGTCACAATATTGCCGAAATGCTCGCAAA
>JAQVFM010000079.1 GCA_028697255.1 Oscillospiraceae bacterium | reverse complement strand
ATTTGGTACAACACGCGACGAGTTCATTACGCTTTCCAAAACAAGCTTTCTCCGATACAATATATTTTATCTGACAAGTTTGACCATAATTTAATTAAAAAGTGCAAAGTAGGGTGGACGCATACAAATTATTTATTTATTTTGCTAAAAATGCTAATATAAATATATTATATAATAATATTAAATGATATGCAAAAACAAGACTACGAAAAGCTTATTGAAGAAATTGAAAAATTAAAAAAAGAAATAACCATACTCCATAAAACAATAAAGGGAATAAAACCGGAGATTTTATCAAAAAAAGACTTATTGAAAATGGAAAAACTCAGAAAAATATTAAACAATTTATAACCCCCCCAAAAAAAAACATTTTTTATCATAAAAAAACACCCCCGTCAGATATTTTTATCCAACGAGGATGCTTTTAACCAGTAACGCTTATCTTTATTGATGCGTCGGATCTAAAGCAGGAATAATCAACTTTACCTGATTACTGTAAACCCCACACTTACCCCCCAAATATTCACAAACTCGGAAATAATAGGTCTTACCGGGTGTTAAATCAGACCACATATCGCCACGCACACTAGCATCGCTATAATAATGATAGGTGTTTCCCGGGTAGACAGGATTTCCGGTTTCATTGTAAACCACCTTAAAACCCATATCTGAAGTCATATTGGATAAAGACCAAAACAAGCTTACCACACCATTATCGCTGACACTACCACTTAAAGAAATTGTTCCGGATGGCACTGTCACCACTGGCTGAGGAATTGTTAATGACACTTGATTACTATAAATCCCGCACTTACCGCCTAAATATTCACAAACTCGGAAATAGTAGGTCTTACCGGCAGTCAAACCGGTCCAACTATCGCTACGTGTATCTGGATTAGTTAAATAATGATATTGATCACCAGGGTAAACCGGATAACCACTTTCATTATAAACCACCTTGAAACCCTGGGATGATGTCATGTTGCTCAAAGTCCATTTCAATTGAACTTTCCCACCATCATAAGCAACGCCGGATAAAGCAATGCTACCATTACTATTATCGGTTGCGCCGGAAGTAGCAGCCGGAATGGTTACTTTGACTTGATTACTGTAAACACCGCACTTACCACCCAAATATTCACACACTCGGAAATAATAGGTTTTACCAGCTTTCAAACCTGTCCAGACGTCACTGCGAGCGCCAGCATCAGTTAAATAATGATAAGTATCACCAGGATAAACCGGACTACCAACTTCATTGTAAACCACTTTGAAGCCTTGGGATGAGGTCATGTTGCTCAATGACCAAGATAATTTCACTTTACCATCAACCACGGAAGCATTTAAAGAAATTCCACTGCTCACCGGTTTCTCTACCGGCTCTTCAGTTTTTTCCTTTTTATAAACAACAATTGATTTTTCAGTTGTCTTATCAAACTCGTTGATAGCCTTCACATTGATAACATTTTTACCTAAAGACAAAGAAACACTCTTGCTAAAACTCTCCTCGCTCACCGCCACCTCGACACCATTAACCAACACTTTTATGCCATCGGTCATACCCTTAACTTCCACGCTGGAAGAATAAGTTTCCAAAGAATCACCGGGCGCGCTGATTTTCAAAGTCGGTGGCACTTCTTCCAAAATACCCAGAGGGGCTTCAATTTTAACATCCTCATCTTTATTCCATTGATGAAAATCATCTTGCAATTCTTCGTAAGCCAATTTGTTTTTGCTAACGGTTTCTTCTTTTTGATAAACCACGGCTACTTCACCGGCAACAACTTCTTCCTGTTTTTGCTTTTCTTCCACTTTAACTTTTGATTCCAAAACTTTAATAATCACCTGATCAGCACGATTCATGTTAACAGTAAAGGCTGTACCCATAGCAGTGATTTTGGTTTCTTTACCCAAAATACTGAATTCTAAAGTATCGGATTTGTGCACACGATTATAAATTTGACCATTGGATTGAGCCAAAACAATCGCCTCGTTATCACATTGTTGAATCAAAACTTCGGTGTTGGCATCCAAACGCACGGCACTACCATCATCAAAATTAATAATGGCACGTCCGGGAGCGGCAGTTTTCACAAGATCGCCGGCTTTCAATTCATCACCAACCGCTAAATTTTCCCAATTTTCACCGACTTTCAAACTCAAAGAGCCATCAATATAAGCAACCGTCGCGGCCAACGGAATAGCCTGCTCCACCACCACTTCACTCACTTGATTTTCTTCCGGATTAACAACAACCTTTCCGCTATCACCTGGCCAATAACTAAAGGAGAAAAAAGCAATCGCGGCGATGGCGGCACCGCTCACCAATAACATAAAACTCTTCAGCCACGAATTTGAGGCTTTCATAGTTGTTTCATTTAATGATAAATTTTGAGAGTATCTTAAAACCTTCTCATAAATCTCGTCGCGTTTGGCATCGCTGACGTGCGCGGCAGTGGCACGGGAAACGTTGCCGTCTTCAAACAGCAAGTTTTCCACCATTTTTTCGTC
>JAQVFM010000078.1 GCA_028697255.1 Oscillospiraceae bacterium | reverse complement strand
CCTGTTTTGAATGCAACACACGGTGTCCCACATGCCATCGCCTCCATAATCATATTAGGGAGATTATCTTGCCTTGAAGCCAAAACAAATACATCTGCCGAGGAGTAAAAAGCGGCAAGTAGTCCCTCGTCTGCCATATGTCCAAGATTATGTACTTTCATTTTTTCATGGGTAAAATGTCCATTTCCAATTGTTACAAGTTCCGGACAATCATAATCTGACAGCTGACATATATCATCGAGACAACTTCGCAATAATTCGCCTCCTTTGTTCTTATCCTCAAGATATGATGCGCCAAAGGCGATGAGTTTTCGATCAACAGGAAGATTTAAGTGCTTTCTTGCGTCTATTGTGTCGCGCGGTGAAAAAGAAGCTATATCCAGTCCATTATGAATTACTTCTACGTTGCTGTTTTTAAATATTTTGCTACAAGTAACACAGGAGGCCAGCCAGTGACTGGGAGCTATTACATTAAACCGTTTGCTTTCCCAATGTTTCAGCTTGATATTCCATATATATCTGTCAATATCCAGTCCTTTCACTTCCCGATTCTCTTTATGGTACCCATGCATAAACCGGTTATTGCCATCAATCTTGCTGTGATGTTCCGCCCCGCAAACAGGCCAGGCATCGTGAAATGTCCATATTACCGGATATCGCGAACATAAAGTCCCAATTTGCGCAATGGACAACATTTCCCCGTTAATCCAATGAAGATGGACAATATCCGGTTTTATCTCATCTATCTTCTTTAATATATTCCCAGAGACAACATTTAATGAATGCGGGATATGATTATCACTTTTCTGCAATTTAAGAAGCTCAAAAGCTATTTTACGGGAAAACTTATTGAGCAATAGGTTAAGACCATTGGATGATGTAATAGTTTTATCACTGCAGCTTCCAGACATGACCAACATTTGAGAGTCCACCCCTTGACGGATAAGTTCAGAATGCAAACGGTATGCCGCAACCGCAGCGCCGCCACGTTGATCATAGTAATTAACATGTAATATTTTCATAGATAAAATGCTCTTTTCAAATATGACTTAAAAAAACGCATATCCCAATTCCGTACAAGCTTGCGTGGAATTTGCAGATTATCGCTCCAGCGGTGATACTGCCCCGGGTAATTTGCCGCAACTTTCTTAAATCCCAAAGTCTTACAAATAGATAAAGAATCTAGATTATAATCTTCTATCGCTCCGAATGGATAAGAAAACGTATTTAGTTCAGCACCGATAATTTTTCCCAAACGGTTATGGCCTTCTGAAATTTCATTAAACTGCGTATTATAATCCAAGGCTGACAACTGAACATGGTTCAAAGTATGAGAACCAATGGCGGCAAAATTATTTGCATGCAATTGCTTCAGTTCATAATAGTCCATAGATCGGAAATCGTCGCGCAGATAAGTCTTTTTTCCACTCCATTCTATAAGATTATCCAATATCTTCCGGCGTTCTTCCACAGAAGCAGATTTGAGTTTTTTTTGCTGATATTGGTAAAGAGACCTATTTTCGTCAATATTACGCGTAAGTATTTGTGTATCATAATCAATCCATTCTTCCGGATAGCGATGAGTGGAATCAAGAATAATTTGTCCCAGTTCATCCCACCAAAACTCATGCGTCACGTCAAGAATACCGGAAGTAACAAAGAAAGTGGCGGGCACGTTATGTTTTTCAAGTATAGGCAGCGCATTGTGATAATTATCCGCATATCCATCATCAAAAGTTATTACAACTGCCGGGGTGCGTACTTTGCTCCAATCCTCATCAAAACGTAAAACAGGATAATGAGATTTTATATAAGCAATCTGACTATCAAAATTATCCGGAGAAACAGTAAGTAGTTCAAAATCTTCCTGAAGCCGCGCAACGCGATGGTAAAGCAACACGACTATTGGCGCGTCTATAATATTGCTACCTATATTGCTTGTTACTTTAAGTATTCTTTTCAGGGTTCCCGTCATATTCATCTTATCGCCCTGAATGCAATTATGAGTTGATAGTTGGTATCTGTAACATCAAGTAATGATTGATCAGGAAGGTCTTCAACCACTATTCCGTCTAAAAATGCAAGTGCGGCAAGACGATTACCAAATGGTTTGACTTCCACAGTATTAAAGCGGTCCAGCAAGAGTCTTTTTATCGACTGATCAGTAAATCGCCAGAAATCTCCCCAACGTTCCGCATCATAGCTACTCACCTGACTTATTCCAGCAACACTGCCTAACAGAACTCCTCCTGGCCTCAGAACCTGCCACGCGCCATGAACCGCTGCATTTACATCGTAAATATAATTAAGCGTCTGAGTACAGATAAAGCAATCCATATTGCCGGATGGAAGCGATTCACCATTACACAAATCGCCTATAATGGTTGCAGACGGATTGCCCTCCACTGCATGTAGTACTTCATGTTTATTTACCGCAGATCCAAATTTATTGGAATAATAACTTTCTGATATTTCAAGTACTCTTCCTTTTATATCATTTCTGTGTGCATATAAAAAA